>JAGXFT010000037.1 GCA_024637135.1 Nitriliruptorales bacterium
GACGTCGATCTCGCGCGACGGATCACCGAGCTCGCCGCCGACCACCAGGTCGACGCCGACCCGGCCTCGGTCAGCGTCATCGAGCTCGGCCTCGACACGGCGCACTCCGCGACCATCGCCCCGGTGTGGGCCGCCCTGCTGACCGGGAGCGCCGAGGCCCAGGGCCACGGGTCGCCCAGCGACGAGATCCGGGACGCCACGGGACGGGTGCCGAACCTGTGGTTCGGGGACGCCGACGAGGGCGACACCCCACGTCAGCGCGTCCACGTCGAGGTCTACGTGCCGCGCGAGGTGGCCGAGCAGCGAATCGCCGCCGCCGTCGCCGCGGGTGGGACGGTCGTCGACGACAGCGACGCGCCGTCGCTCACCGTGATCGCCGACCAGGACGGAAACACGGGAGTCCTCTGCGTCGCCGAGTCCCCCGCGACGGGCGACTGAACCACGGCCCCGACCCCTGACGACCAGACGCCGGGCAGGAACACGAGATCCAGCCCCGTACGGTGGCCGCCGTCACCGACACCAGGAAACCAGCACGTGATCGAGATCATGAGCCCCGCCAAGGTGGCGCGCGGCGGAGAGACCGGGGCGCTGGTCGCCCACATCCTGCAGACCGTGAAGGATCGCAGCGAGGTGGGCACGAACCTGCTGGACATCGACCGGTGGGCCAAGGAGATGATCGTCGATGCCGGCGCGGAGTCCTGCTACGTCGACTACGCCCCGCCGTTCGGGCGTGGCCCGTTCGGCCACTTCATCTGCACGTCGGTCAACGACGCGGTGCTGCACGGGCTGCCCCACGACCAGGACCTGGCCGACGGTGACCTGCTGTCGATCGACCTCGCCATCTCGCTGGACGGCGTCGTCGCGGACTCCGCGATCAGCTTCGTGGTCGGCGACACGGCAGCGCCGGATGACCTGGCGATGATCGAGGCCACGGAACGTGCGCTGGACGCCGGCATCGCCGCCGCCCGTCCCGGCGCCCGCATCGGCGACCTCTCCCACGCCATCGGCGCGGTCCTGCACGACGCCGGCTACTCGATCAACACCCACTTCGGCGGACACGGCGTCGGCTCGACCATGCACCAGGCCCCCAGCATCGTCAACGACGGGCGGCCCGGCCGTGGCTACACGCTCAAGCCCGGGCTGCTGTTGGCGTTGGAGCCGTGGATCATGGCCGACACCGACGAACTCGTCACGGACCCGGACGGCTGGACCCTCCGCAGCGCGACGGGGTGCCGGACGGCACACAGCGAGCACACCATCGCCATCACCGACGACGGTGCCGAGGTGCTCACCCTCCGGACGCCGGGCCGAACATGACCTCCGCACCGACGAAGGGCTGCAGGGCCGTCGGGATCGCGACACTGCCGTCAGCCTGCTGGTGGGTCTCCACCAACGCGATGATGGCCCGTGGCAACGCCAGCGCGGTCCCGTTCAGGGTGTTGACCAGATCGGTGCCGTGCTCGCCCCGCACTCGCGTGTTGAGCCGGCGTGCCTGGTAGTCGGTGGTGTCCGACGTCGACGTCACCTCGCGATAGGCCTCCTGCGCCGGCATCCACGCCTCGATGTCGAACTTGCGTGCGGCCGACGGGCCCAGGTCCCCGATCGGGATGTCGACCACCTGGTAGTGCAGGCCCAGGCCGCCGAACACCTCCTCCTCGATGCCCAGCAGGCGTTGGTGCTCGGTGGCGGCGTCATCGGACCCCACGAACGAGTACAGCTCGACCTTGTCGAACTGGTGCACGCGGAACATGCCGTGGGTGTCCTTGCCGTAGGTCCCGGCCTCGCGCCGGAAGCACGGCGAGTAGCCCACGTAGCGCAGCGGCACCTCCTCCAGGATCTCGTCGAGGTGCAGGCCGGCCAGGGCGACCTCCGACGTGCCGGTGAGGTAGAGGTCGTCGCGCTCGTCGGTGCGGAAGATCTGCTGTTCGTCGGTCGGCAGGAACCCGGTCCCGAACATCGCCTCACGCCGTACGAGCACCGGTGGCAGCACCGGGAGGTGGCCGTGGCGCTGCGCCACCGACAACGCGTACTGGACCAGCCCGAGCTGGAGCCGGACGGCGTCACCCTTCAGGTAGGTGAAGCGCGCCCCGGACACCTTCGCGCCCGCCTCCATGTCCAGCGCCGGTCCCAGCAACTCGACGTGGTCACGGGGTTCGAAGTCGAAGGTGGGTCGCTCCCCCACGGTCCGCAGCACCACGCCGTCGCCCTCGTGGCCGTCCGGGGCATCCGGGTGTGGGAGGTTCGGGATCCGCTCGGCCGCGTCGTGCCAGGCGGCCTCGGCGGTCCGCAGTTCGTCCTCGGCCGCCGTCACCTCGGCCTTGAGTTCCGACGCCCGCTCGATCATGGCCGGCCGGTCCTCGGGTGCAGCGCGCCCGATGGACGACGACGCCTCCTTCTGGGCCGCACGGGCATCGTCGACGGTCCCGACCAGGCCACGGCGACGTTCCTCGAGCGCGGCCAGGTCCCGGACCTCGCCCTCGCCCATGCCGCGACGGGACAACGCCGAGATGACGTGGTCGAGGTCGTCGCGCAGGAGTCGGGGATCGATCATGGTCGGGCCTCGTGGTGGCGTGGGGCGGGGTGGGGCGTGGCCGTGCGTCAGGCTATCCGTGGCCGCTCCCGGGGCTACGGTGCCCGTGGTCCCGACCGGCCACGTCATGGGGAGGACGGACATGACCCCGCTGTTCGTGCTCACCAGCGTCGTCCCGATCGTGCTGATCGTGCTGCTGTCGATGATCATCAACCGGATCGCGACGATCGCCCTGACCCTGACCGGCATGTCCCGCCAGTCGGCCCGCTTCCAGGCCCGCTCGGCACTCAGCGGGACGGGATTCACCACGACCGAGGCCGAGTCGGTCGTCAACCACCCGGTGCGCCGCCGCATCATCATGATGCTGATGCTGACGGGAAACGCCGGGATCGTGGCCACCATCGGGACCCTGGCCGCGACGACCTCGCGCACGGTCGCGGCCCGGGGCGTCGGCGGTGGCCTGCCGCTGTGGGCGACCTACCTGTTGATCGTCGCCGCGGTCGCGACGATGTTGTGGATCATGGGCCTGACCCCGGTGGACCGCGCCCTGTCCCGTGCCATCCGGCGAGGCCTGCGGCGCTACACCGACCTCGACGTCCGCGACTACGAGGCCCTGCTGGAGATCCACGGTGGGTACAGCATCTCGGAACTGTTGGTGCGGCCCAACGACTGGATGTCGGACAAGACCCTGGCCGAACTGCGTCCCAACGACGAGGGGATCCTGGTGCTGGGGATCCAACGCGACTCGACCTACCTCGGTGCCCCGACCGGCACGCTGCGGATCCTGCCGGGCGACAACCTGCTGCTGTACGGGCCACAGGACCGGATCGTGGACCTGGACGAACGGCCCGCCGGCCCGGTTGGCGAAGCCCGTCGCGCCGACGCCGTGCTCGACCAGCGCCAGCGTGACGGCCGCGACGATGGCCCCGACGAGGATGCGGCCACCCCGGAGCGCAACCCGCTCGAAGAGGGCCTGTGATGCGCTGACGGCACCGTGGCCGGCGAACGGCTCAGTCGGTGATGCGGTCGCGCCACTCGCCCAACCAGGTGGCGGCCTCGCGGTACTCGGCGTCGTCGGCCGTGATCCGGTCGGCTTCTGCCGTCGCCCGTGCCCCGGATCGCCGGTACGAACCCAACAGCTTGATCTCGCGCTGGGTGCGGCGCACGGCCGCCAGCGCGTCGCCGACACGCTCGTCCGCGAGGTGGCCCTCGACGTCGAGGAAGAAGCAGTAGTTGCCCAGTTCGGCCTTGGTCGGCCGGGACTCGAGGCGGGTGAGGTTGAGGTCGCGCTCGGCGAAGATCTCCAGCAGTGTCAGCAGGGCCCCCGGCCGGTTCTCGTCGATGAACACCACCATCGAGGTCTTGTCCCACCCGGTCGGCGGCGGCACCCGGTCCCCCACCACGACGAAGCGGGTCGTGTTGGAGGCGGTGTCGGCGATGTCACGGGCCACGATCTCCAACCCGTACCGGTCGACGGCCAGCGGGTTGACGATGGCCGCGACCGCGCCGCCCCCGACGTCACCGGCCACGTCCCGGGTGGCGACCTGCTGCGCGGCCCGGGCGGTCGAGGCCGCCGGCAGGCGCAGGGCATCGGGCAGCGTCGCGGTCAACCAACGCCGGGCGGACGCGAGCGCGACCGGGTGGCTCAGGACGGCCGTGAGGTCCCCCAGGGCGGTGCCGGGCTGGGCCGCGAGCACCAACGAGATCGGCAGTTCCAGTTCGGCCTGGATCAACAGGTCGGTCTCGAAGGCCAACGCGTCCACCGTGGCCCGGACCGATCCCTCCAGGGTGTTCTCGATCGGGACCACACCGCGGTCCGACTCCCCGGACTCCACCATCCGGAGCACCTGCGTGATGTCGGAACACGGGAACAGGTCCTGACCACCGGTGACCAGGCGCGCGGCCGTCTCGGTGAAGGTGCCCTCGGGCCCGAGGTAGGCAACGGTCACGGTCGATTCTCCCGGTGCCGCTCGCATGAGCGGGTCAGAATCGTGGCTGTCAGGATCGTGGGCGTCAGGATGCGCGCACGCTCGGGCGGTGGCGGGCCACCTCGACGATCGTCTCGGTGGGGTTGCCGGCCACGGCGCGTTCGATCGCGGTCCGTTCCTCGGCCGTCAGTTCGTACTCGCACCGGCCGCCGACCAGCGGCTTGGCGTACAGGCGGCTGTCGGACCGCCCGGCGATGGCCGACAGGACCAGGCCATCGCCCTTCTCGTCCAGTTGCGCGAGCGAGAACGACATCGCCCCGGCCAGCCCGTCGAAGGCGTCGTAGCGCACCAGGCCGATCCGGCTGAGCGACTCCTTGGCCATCCGTCGCAGCAGCGTGGTGTTGTCGTGGACGACCAACAGGTCCGTGCGCAGTTCCCGCAGCTGGTCCGCGTGGTGCTGGATCGTGGACACCAACCCGGCGCCGTCACCCTCCATCGCGGCGATGTAGCGGTCGACCTTGCCCACCCGGCGGGCCGACCACCAGGCGACCCCGACCGCGACGAGCGCCAGCACCACCGCGACCACGGCGACGAGCAACTCGGTGGAGAACTCCATCACGACTCCCTGCGGCTGGCGGCGGACGACGTGTGTGTCGGACGGCGCGTGTGTCGGACGAGGAGGGCCCGGCATCGTCCCGTCCCGAGCCGCGCACGGCACCCCGGCGAACGGCCGCATCCTACCCCCGAGGCCCCCGGATGCCGACCATTCCCGACGACCGGCCGGGGTGGCGGTGCCGGGTAGCGTGGCCCCACCCACCCTCCCCGGAGACGCCGTTGAGCGACCCGACCGCCACCGAGCCCCTGCTGTTCGTCTGCACCCACCACGTCGATGAGCCCGAGCGCGCCACGGTGCCCTTCATCGCCGCGGCCACCGCCGCCGTGTCGGGCCACCGCGCGATCGTCGTGTGCACGATCGACGGCGTCCACAACGGCACCGCCGCCCACGGCGAGGTGGCGGCCGAGGGCATGCCCGCACTGCCCGACCTGGTCACGACGCTGGTGGACAACGGCGGGGAGATCTGGGTCTGCTCGGCCTGTGCGACCGTGCGTGGCATCACCGGCGACGACACGATCCCCGGCGCGACCATCGTCGGCGCCGCCACCATCGTCGAGGCCCTGGCCAGCGGCCGCTCCATCGCCCTGGGCTGAACCGCGTCTCGTGAACCTCCTCGACGTCGTGCTCGTGCTGCTGGCCATCTCGGCCGTGTCAGTCGGCTACCGCATGGGCCTGCTGGCCCGCACTGCGGGCTGGATCGGGTTCCTGGCCGGGCTGGGACTGGCCACCGTGACGGTCCCGCTGGTGCTGGGACGGGTGGACGGCCGACCGGGTGCGACGCGACTGGTGCTGGCACTGGTCGTGCTGGGCCTGACGGTGTCGGTCGTGTCCGGCATCGCGGGCGCGGTCGGTCGCCGACTTCGCGCCGCCGTGGCCGACACGGTGCTGGGGGGTCCCGATCGGGTTGCGGGCGCGGCCGGTGGCCTCGCCGTCCTGGTCGCCACGACGTGGCTGCTGGCCCCGGCTGCCGCCGACATCCCGGGCGGCATCGCGCGCCAGGTCCGTGGCTCCACCGTGGCCGCCACCGTCCTGGGTTCGCTGCCACCACCTCCCCCCGTCGCCGACACGCTGGCCGATGCGATCTCGCTGGTGCCGTTCCCGGACGTGCTCGGGCCGCTCCAGCCGGCCCCGGACCTCGGCTCGCCACCCGCCGACCTCCCGCTGGCCACGGACGTGCTGGCGCGCGTGACGCGCTCGACAGTCAACGTCGAGGGGCGTGGGTGCGGACTGCTGCTGGGCGAGGGATCGGGCTGGGTGGTCGAGCCCGGCGTGGTGGTCACGAACGCGCACGTGGTGGAGCAGTTGGTGGACGTGTCGGTCCGGCGCGACGACGGATCGGTCCGGCCCGCCACGGTCGTCGCGATCGACCAGGGCCGCGACCTGGCGCTGCTGTCGGTGGACGGCATGCGGCGTCCTCCGCTGCCACGTGCCACGGCGGTGGTGGGCGAGGAGGCCGTGGTGGCCGGGCATCCGGACGGCCAGGACCAGGTCCGGGTGGCACCGGCGCGCGTCGAGCGCGTCCAGTCCACGATCGGCCGCACCACCGACGGCCGCGTGGCGGACCGCCAGGTGGTGTTCCTGGCCGCCGAACTGCGACCCGGCGACTCCGGGTCCCCGGTCGCCAACGTGGACGGGGCGATCATCGCGACCGCGTTCGCCATCGCCCCGGACGCCCGGACCACGGCCTACGCCATCAGTGACCTCGAACTGGACGCCGTGCTCGACGCACCCCGTGCGCCGTGGGAAGCGCCCGCCTGCAACTGACACTCCCGTCGTGCACCGATCAGCGCCGGAAACTGACGCTGCCGTCGTGCACCGATCAACGCCGGAACCAGAGGTGGTCGGTCGCCGTGCCGGGCTGGTGGAACAGCAGGTCGTCCCCGGCCTCGCCGTCGAAGTCACCGCTGGCCGGACGGTCACCCAGGTCATCCACCGCCGCGGGCGCGCGCCCGACCCGGCCGACGCGATCGTGGTACCAGAGCGAGTCGGGACCGTCGGGGCCGTACCACAGGATGTCCCCGCGCCCGTTGGCGTCGAAGTCGCCGACGACGGGCACGTAGGTGCCGTTGACCGCTTCGGGGTGGGACGTGAACGTGCCGTCCCCGTCCGACGCCCAGCGCGCATCCGGGCGTGTGCCACGGCCGTACCACACGACGTCGTCGCCGCGGCGGTCGTCGAAGGCGCCGACCAGTGGCGTGTAGCGACCGTTCACCTGGCTGACGTGGCGCGACGAGAACCCGGCGCGCGTGGACATCCACAGGGCGTCACGGGCCCGCCCCGGTCCGTACCACAGGATGTCGTCGCGTCCGTTGCCGTCGAAGTCACCGACGACGGGTCGGTAGACCCCGCTCACCGACTGGGGACTGGAGGTGAATCCCGTCGTCCGGCCCCACGACAACACGTCCGGGTCCGAACCGCGGCCGTACCAGAAGATGTCGTCGATCCCGTTGCCGTCGAAGTCACCGACGATCGGGTCGTACACACCCGAGACCGACAACGACGACGACGAGAACTGCTGGCCGCCCCGCGCCGTCCACTGCACGTCAGGCGCAGATCCTGACCCGTACCACACCACGTCGTCCCGACCGTCACCGGTGAAGTCCCCCGCGAGCGGCTCGTAGGTCCCGTGGACGCTGGCCTCCCTGGGGTAGAAGCCGTCGGGCAGGAAGGTGATCCGGTCACGGACGTCGCGGACGTAGGCCCCCTGTGGAGTGCCGCTGGCGTTCACGCCGTCGAACAACCGACCCATCAGGACGTCGCCCGGGCAGGTGGTGGTGTTGGACACCTGGTGGGCCGACAGGATCGGCAGCGTCACCTCGGTCCCGCTCGGCCACCGGGCGCTGCCTCCGCCGGACACCTCGTCGGTCCGGCCGCCGGGATTCACCTGGTCCAGTTCCAGCTTCCAGGCGATGATCCGCTCGATGCTGTTGATCATCGCCGACGTGACCGGGTCGGGGTTCGATCCCGAGAAGGTGCCCAGCGCCAGCACCCCGACGGACCCGTCGTTGAAGCCACCCGCGTGCGAGCCGTCGATGGGCTTGTCGATCCCACCCCACCGACCCTCCCAGATGGTCCCGCAGGGGTCGACGATGAAGTTGTAGCCGATGTCCCACCAACCGTGCGTCTGGGTGTGGTATGCGTAGATGCTGCGGATCCAGTCGTCCGACCGCGCACAGCCGTTGGCGATCTCGCCCGCGGACCAGTACCCGGCCCCGACGTGGTGCACGACCGAGAAGCGGACCGATCCGGTCGACGAGTAGCCCACGCGGCCGTCGCGCCAGGACTCGTTGGCGCCCCAGTCGGCGCGGGTCCGGACCCGCGGGGCGGCGTCGGCGGCTGCCGCCGAGTTGGTGGACTCCGGGGTCCACGACACGCCCTCGCCACCCACGGTGTCCACGAAGGTGGCCCGGACGCGTTCCAGGTCGTCGCTGCGGAACTGGACGGCATCGGCGCCCCCCACGAAGACCGGCTCGGCCACGCCCTCGCGTGCGCCGTCCCACTCGGCCGACCCCGGGTCGGGCACGTGTTCGTCGTCGTCGCGGACCAGCGGCACCCACTCGCTCCAGTCGCCGTCCCGACCCGACCGGACCTCCACGCGCGCGTCCGAGGTCCACGTGGCCCCCACCAGCATGACGTCGTCCAGCGGGATCTCGTCGGACTGGGTCGCCACGTCCTCGGCGTCCATCCCGTCGTCACCCAGGCCGTCGACCAGGCTGTCGTCGGTCGCGACGTCGCCCCCGACCAGGTCGTCCACCAGGTCATCCACAAGGCGGTCGGCCACGTCTGGGGTCGAGTCCGGGGCCGTGGCGGGGGCCGAGTCCGGGGCCAGTCCCGGGGCCAGTTCCGGGGACGGAACGATCATGTCCGACGTCGGCGTGTCCGACACCGCGGGCTCGTCGACCTCGGGCGCGGCCTCGGCGAGGGGCGACGGGGTCGCGGCGGGGCCCACCGTCTCGGGCGCCACGAGGGTCGAAACCGACTCGGCCGGCGCAGGCGTGGAGGTCGGGTCGGGGCCCGGTGTGGGCGTCGGGTCGGGTACCGGCGTCGCGGTCGGCTCGTCGGGCAACGGGACGTCCGGTTGTGCCGGGCCCGTGGTCGGGACCTCGACGGGGCGAAGGGCGATTCGCGTGGACCGGACCTCGGACCGCGGCTGCCCGGCCCGCACGTCCGGGGCGGCGACGGCGGGTGCCACCAGGGCCAGCACCGTGAGGATGGACGTGAGGAAGGCGTACAGGCGAACAGACATGGTGTCAGGCTCCGAGGGGGGGTCGAGCGAGTCACACGCACCAAGGGGTGCATCTGGGGAACAGTAGCAAGCACCCGCCACGACCTCCATGGGCCCATGGTCCCAGACCGGCCGGGGAGGCGGTCGCGACACGCTCGCCCTGTGAGCGCAGGTCAGCGCTCACGGCCGATTCAGGCCTTGTATCCCGCAATCGGGGCATCCTTGGCAGGCGCACGACACGCTCGACGATCGGACGGACCACCCGGGGAGGCCTTCATCGATCGAGCCGACGTCCGGTGCGTCAACCCCTGACGACCGTCACGCCGCGGGCGAGATCCCGCCCGCGGCCGCCGCACGGGTCCCGGTCCACACGACGGCAGATGTCGACCCGAGTGTCACCGGCGTGCGGCATGCTGGGGGCGGACCACCTCCCGATCCGAAGGCCTCGTCCCATGTCCTCATCGACCTCCGCGGCCCCATCGGTCGACGGGACCACCCGGGAACGTGCCGGCCAGTTGTTGCGTCGGTTGGCCGGCGACGACGCCCGGCTGCGCGACGACCAGGGCGAAGCGATCACCGCGCTGGTCGACGACCGCGCGCGCGTGCTCCTGGTCCAGCGCACCGGATGGGGGAAGTCGGCGGTCTACTGGATCGCGACCGCGCTGCGACGCCAGCAAGGGTCCGGGCCGACCCTGGTGGTGTCACCGCTGCTGGCGCTGATGCGTGACCAGGTCGCGGCCGCGCGTCGGCTGGGGCTGGCCGCCGAGACCATCAACTCGACCAACCTCGACGCGTGGCAGGACATCCTCGCGCGGCTGGACGACGACGCGATCGACGTGCTGCTGATCTCGCCCGAACGGCTCAATGCCGCGTCCTTCCGCGACCGGTTGCCGGCGCTGGCGGCCCGGCTCGGGCTGCTGGTCGTCGACGAGGCGCACTGCATCTCGGACTGGGGCCACGACTTCCGGCCCGACTACCGCCGGATCGCCGACCTGCTGGCCGACCTCGCCGACGACACCCCGGTCCTGGCCTGCACGGCCACCGCCAATGCCCGCGTGACCACCGACGTGGCACGCCAACTCGACCCGGGTGCGGCCGGCCGCACCGGCGACGCCGACCCGGACCTCGACGACACGGACGTCGTGACGTTGCGAGGGAAGTTGGGTCGGGACTCGCTGCAACTCGCGGTCGTGCGCCTGGACCGGGGCGAACAACGCCTGGCCTGGTTGGATGCGTTCGTTCGACGCCACCGCCCGGTCCACGGGCGCGCCGGCATCGTCTACACGCTGACGGTCGCCGACAGCGAACGGGTGGCCTCGTTCCTGGCCGGGCGTGGGCTCGAGGCGGTCGCGTACAACTCCAACGTCGACCCTGCTGGACGCCAGGCGATCGAGGACCGCCTGTTGGCCAACGACGTCGACGTGGTCGTGTCGACCTCGGCGTTGGGCATGGGCTACGACAAGCCCGACCTGGCCTTCGTGGTCCACCTCGGGGCGCCGTCGTCCCCGGTGTCGTGGTACCAACAGGTCGGTCGTGCCGGACGCGCCATCGCCACCGCCGAGGTGGTGCTGCTGCCCACCGGCAAGGACGAGGCGATCTGGCAGCACTTCGACGTGGCCGGCCTCCCCCGCGAGTCCGAGGTCTCGGCGCTGCTGGAGGCACTGGACGGTGGGTCGCTGTCGGTACCGAAGCTGGAACGCGCCGTCAACGTCCGGCGCTCCCGCCTGCAGTTGCTGTTGAAGGTGCTGGACGTCGACGGGGCGGTCGAGAAGGTCGGATCCGGCTGGCAACGAACCGGCGTCGACTGGGAACTGGACACCGGCCACTACCAGCGGCTGGCCGACCTGCGCCGCCGCGAACACGCCATCATGCGGTCCTTCGTCGACGGCGACGGTGGTGGTGGCGTCGACGGTGGTGGGCGCTGCCTGATGCAGACCCTGGGCGAGGTGCTGGACGACCCGGACGCCCAACCGTGCGGCCGCTGCCAGGGCTGCACCGGTTGGGAGCCCGACGTCGAGATGGACGACCAGGCGATCGCCGATGCCCGTGAGCACCTGCGCACGCGCGCCGTCGTCGTCGGCCAGCGACGGATGTGGCCATCGGGGCTGGACGAGGTGAAGGGCCGCATCGACGCGGGCCGCGGGGCCCTGCAGGGACGCGCCCTGGCCGGTGGCGACGGATCCGGGTGGGACGACGTGGTCGACCGGCTGCTCGCATCGTCGGTGGCGGGCCACCTGGACGAGGCTGCCCTCGACGAGGTCGTCGACGGCCTCACGAAGGTCCTGTCGCGCTGGTCGTGGTCTCGTCGGCCGGTCGCGTTCGTGCCGGTGCCGTCCGGTCGCCACGGTGCACTGGCTGCCACCGTCGCACAGCGGCTGGCAGAACTCGGGCGCCTGCCGATGGTCGATGCGCTGGTCGACACCGGTGCACCGCCCCAGTCGACGATGGCCAACTCGCCGCACAAGGCCGCCAATGCCCTGCGCGGACTGGCCGTGGACCCCGACGCCGCAGCCGACCTGCCCGACGGCCCGGTCGTCCTGGTCGACGCCGTGACCGACTCCGGCTGGACCCTGGTCGCGTCGGCCCACCGCCTGACCGAGGCCGGCGAACGCGACGTCCTGCCGCTGGTGCTGTCCGCCGGACCGTGAGCCGGCTGGGTTGGCCAGGGATGATCGCTCACCGACCTCACCCGCCGGATGACCGAGCACCGCGTCGCGGCGCTGCTGGGTCCTCGTCGGTACGGCAAGACCTCGGTGCTGCGCCGCCTGGCCGCGGACCTGTCGGAGGTCGAGACCATCTGGGTCGACCTCTCCGGTGCCGCGACCCACGCAGACCTCGCGGTGATGTTCGCCCAGGCACTGACGGCAGCCGGGCAACCGGTGCGCACGGCCGCGAACCGACTCGCGGTCAAGGCCGGGATCAACCTGGGCGCGGTGAACCTGGACTGTCGCGCCGGCCCAGTGAGCGCCACGACCCGCGGGCCCGCTACCGCGACCTGGTGGACCTCACCGTCCAGACCGCCCGGTCCACGCCCGTCCTGCTGGTGCTGGACGAGTTCCAGGCCATCGGTCGGGTCGACCGGGCAGCCGCGGTCGTGCGCTCGGCGCTCCAGCACCACTACCGCGACATGGCCATCGTCTTCGCCGGCTCGGAACCGTCCCTGATGCGCGACCTGTTCGCGCATGACGACCAGCCGTTCTTCGGCCAGGCCGACGTCGTGACGATCGAGCCGCTTTCCCTCGAGGCGGTCCACGACATCGTCCACCGGGGCTTCGCCGCGACGGGACTGGACGCCGGCGACCTGCCCGGTTCCATCTTCACGCTCACCGCCGGACACCCGCAGCGCACCATGATGGCCGCCGACGCGGCGTGGCGGCGGACCCGCTCCGACGACCATCCGGACGACGTGTGGCCGCTGGCGCTGGAGGAACTGCGCGCCTCGGTGGACTCGACCCTGAGCGCTCGCTTCGTCGAGTTCGGCACGGACCAGCAGAAGGTGCTGCGACTGGTTGCACACGGCGAAGCCCTGTTCGGGACCGGCGGCGACCGCCTGCAGTTGAGCAGTGGCGGCGGCACCGCGGCCCGCGACCGCCTGCTTGCCGAGGGCAAGGTGGTGACACGGGACGGCCAACTGACCGTGACCGATCCCCTGCTGGCCGACTGGCTCCGTCATCGATTCCCACGGTGACCACCCCGTTCGGTTCCAATTCGAACCGGGCCTTGACCAACAAGAAACCTTTTGGTTACATGTTTGGTGGCGCCCCGCCACCGCCACGTCCTTCCCAGGATCGGGAGCACCATGTCCACCACCATCACCGACCTCGACCGCACGTTCACCGCCACGCTCCAGCGCAGCGACGCGCCGGGGGGCTGGACCTACGTCGTGACCGACTGGACGGCCGAGTTCTTCGGCACCCGCGGACTGGTCAAGGTGTCCGGCACCGTCGACGACCACCCGTTCGAGGGCTCGTTCATGGCGCTCGGCGACGGGACGCACAAGCTGGCTGTCCGCGCCGACGTCCGGGAAGCGATCGGCAAGGAGGAGGGGGACGACGTCACCGTGCACCTCATCCGTCGCCGCACGTGACCGGGCCGGCGTGGCCAGCGCACGCCCGATGACCGACGACGAGCCACCGACCGAGGAAGCCGTGTTCCGGGCACTCGCCGACCCGACCCGACGGGCGCTGCTGGACGCACTGTTCGTCCAGGACGGCCAGACGCTGACCGCCCTGACGACCGACCACGACATGACCCGGGTGGCGGTGGCCAAGCACCTCGGGATCCTCGAGGACGCCGGCCTGGTCGTCAGCCGCCGCTCGGGTCGCAACAAGCACCACCACCTCAACCCCGTCCCGATCCGGCTGGTGCACGACCGCTGGATCGACAAGTACACCGAGCCCTGGGCCGCCGGCCTGGTGGGGCTCAGGGACCGACTGGAGACGACGATGGAGAAGGTGTTCGAGATCTACGTCAAGGCGACGCCCGAACGGGTCTGGGCGGCGATCACCGACCCCGAGGTCCAGGCGACCTTCACCTTCGGCTCCGCGATGCACTCGGACTGGTCCGAGGGGTCGCCCTGGACCATGGAGCATCCCGGCGCCGACGGGCCCCTGGCACACGGGGACAACGTGGTGGTGGATCCCCCACACCGGCTGGTCCAGTCCCGGGTGACGACCTGGAGCGATGCCGCCGAGGCCCAGGGCACGACCCGGGTGACCTGGGAGCTGGAGGCGGTCGGCGACAGCTGCCGCGTCACCGTCGTCCACGACGAACTCCCGGCCGACGCCCCGCCGGAGCTGTGGGGTGGCTGGCCGATGATCCTGTCCGGCCTCAAGACCTGGTTGGAGACCGGCGAGCACCTGACCACGCCGGGCTCGCTGCAGTACGGGCAGGAGTGATCGACGGGCCACACCGGACGACGATCGGGCCCCGACGACGGTGCGGCGCCCCCCGTGGAGGGCGCCGCACCATCGTGGTCGTGCGAGGAGTCAGCCGCGGATCTTGATGACCGCGCGGTTCAGGCCCTTGCGCGAGTTGGTTTCGGGGTCGTACCCACCCGAGACGTTGCCGGCCTCGTCGACCGCGAACCACTGCAACACGGTGGTCCCACGGTCGCTGATGGTGACCGGCGCGGCACCGGCGCGGACGCCGTCCTGCACCACCTGCGGAGAGTCGTACGTCGGACGCGACCCATCGGTGGTGTAGTAGATGGTCGCGGCCTCGGACGTGTCGAAGAACACGTCGACCGGGCCGTCGTAGGTCCCGCGGCCGTCGACGTTGGCGGTCGAGGTCGGGCCCTGGTCGTCCAGCGAGAAGTCGCGTGCGACCTCCAGGATCCCGTACCAGCCGTTGGAGAACTCCATCGCCTGCGCGAAGCCCTCCTCCTCGAACGGCGGCCAGAACGCGTTGGGCGCGCCGTCCCAGTCCTGGTCCGCCTCGTTCCAGATGGATGCGCCGACCTCGAAGTCCCAGGCGTAGATGTCGACCTCGTTGGTCTCGCCCTCACCGACGTAGTAGTGCTCGTCACCGGAGTTGCCGGCGGCCGAGTACAGCACGTCGATGACCGGACCGGTGCGACCCGGCCACACGACCGTCCCGCGGAACTCCTTGATCCGGGACAGGATCGTCTCCGACGCCTGCAGGAAGTACTGCTCGGTGCCCAGCGACGGACGTGGCAGGGGCGTGCGGTCCGGCAGGTAGGCCGCCGGCGACCACATGAAGTAGCCCCCCACCGAGTGCGTGTTCATGATGAACTCGATGTTGTCGTACGTCTCGGTCATCCACACCTCGTTCTTCGTCTCGGCCTCGGACAGTTCCGACGGTCCGGCGTAGCCCGAGCTGCGGCAGTTGGTGGAAGCCCCCACGTAGCCGTCGAACAGCGACCCGACCGTGAAGTTGCGGTTCAGGTCGATCCCGTCGTTGGTCGGCACCGGCTCCCAGTTGCAGTCGTCGACGTTGAGGTTGGTGCGCTGGATGAGGTTGTCGTACAGCGAGTAGGCGACCCCGTCCGGGTTGATCATCGGGATGACGAAGATGTCGAGGTCATCGACCAGCGCCGTCGTCGTCGGGTCCGTGCCGTAGTTGTGCAGGAGGCGTTGGGCCGTCTCGAGTGCCACCAGCGACGTCACCCATTCACGCGCGTGCTCCTGGGAGTACATCATCACGCCGGTCTTGGACCCGTCGCGGATCGACCCGATCCGGATCGCCTTCACGGTGTGGGGTGCACTCGGGTAGTCCGGGTTCCCGAGCTCGTAGGGTGCGCCCTCGGGCAGGTTGTAGCCGTGCGTGTCGTAGGGCAGCTCGACGATCTCGGCGAGGTCCGGGTATTGCGCCGCGAGGTCCTCGATGACGTCGTCGGCCTGGGTGGCGTCGACGTAGCCGGAGTCGGTGAAGCCCCACTGGAAGCCGTCGGGGAACTCCTCGACGGTTCCGGGCGCCCACTCGTCGGTCGCCGCGGTCACGGACGTGCCATCACCGGAGGTCACGGTGATCTCGCGCACGACACCATCGGTGTTGGCCGGCTCGTCGAGGCGGTGGTAGAGGTACACGCCCTGGTCGACGAAGACGTCGAGCTCGAGGGTCTCGCCGGTGTCGGTCGTGACGGTGACCTGGTCGTCGCGACCAAGGTCGGACCGGACCTCGACCGACAGGAACTCGCCCGAGGGGTTGGTGAAGCGGTCGGCGCGCAGGACCTGCACGCTGGCGTCGGAGACGGTCGGAGACGGCCGGTCGGACGCCGGACCGGACCGCGCACTGCCGTCCATGCCCATGGCGGCGGCCTTCTCCGCAGCGGTCAGCGGCGCACGGTTGCCGGCCATCTCACGGGCGGCCTCGGCCATCGAGGGCGCGGGCAGGGTCTCGATGATGGTGCCGCCCAGGTCCGTGAGCGTGTCGAGTTCGTCACCGGGCACGATGACGGTGGCGTCGATCGAGGTTCCCGGCCCCTGCGCGACGTCGTGGGTCACGTCCACGCCTGCGTCCTCGAGGTCCCGCAGGACGTCGCTGGATGGCAGGCGGACCCGAACCAGGGTCTCGATCGGATCGGCGGCCGGGGACGGCCCGGACGTTGCGCTCGGACTGGCCGTGGCGACGGGTGCCGCGAGTGCGGCTCCGAGTGCCACCACGGCGGCGAGGGTGACGGATCGCTTCACGCGACTGACCTCTGGTCGGGGATGGGGGAACGCCACGACGCTAGAACGTCACCCCCCGCCGGCGCAGCGCGAACGCACGCCAATTCGGCCAGCGCACGCAACAAATTCGGGTCGACCGTCGCACGACGGGTCGACGGACCTCGAAAGCTCACCCAATGGGACTGGCCCGGATGGTGCACGGACAGACCAGCGACGGTTGACCACTCCTCGACGCGGGGCAGGCGACCCGACCAGCAACGGTGCGGCACCAGTCCCCCCGAACCGGTGCCGCACCGCGTCGACGGCCGAAGCCGCCGATCTGACCACGACACGGCCGAGTGTCGTCGTCGCGCTGATCCGTGGGCCTCACCCCCACGGACGCGGGTGCGACAGTATGGCGCCTCAGCCCCCGCCAACATCCGTTCGGCCACAACATCCGCTCGCCGCACACCCTCGCCATCCCATTTCGCCACGGTCGACGGTGCGGCCGGACGCGTGATGTCGCGCCGATCGGCACACTCGACGGAGCATCCGGACGACGCAGAGGTGGGATCCATGACCAGATGGCAGGACGTCGCCGGGGACGACACCGGAGCGGACTACGCCGCACGCGTCGATGCGCTGGCCCAGCAGGGCGAGGACATGCATGGTGAGGCTGACCTGGTCACGGCACTGGCACCGGCGCGTGGCCGCATCCTCGATGCGGGGTGTGGCACGGGGCGGGTGGCGATCGAACTGGCCCGCCGGGGGTTCGACGTCGTGGGGACCGACCTCGACCGGTCGATGCTCGCCGTGGCCCGGAACCGCGGACCGGACGTGGCATGGCACCTCGACGACCTCGCCACGCTCGACCTCCCCCGACACCTCGCCGGCGAGGGATTCGACGTCGTGGTCGCGGCCGGCAACGTCGTCCCGCTGCTGGCCGCCGGGACCGAGGCCGCCGCGATCGCCCGCATGGCCGACCACCTGCACCCCGGCGGCCTGCTGCTGACCGGCTTCGGGTTGGACGTCGCCCACCTGCCGCTCGATCACGTTCCTTTGACCCTGGACGACTACGACGACTGGTGTCGTGACGCCGACCTGGTCCTGCAGGAACGACTCGGCACCTGGGACCGTGCCCCGTTCACCGACGACGGCTACGCCGTCAGCATCCACCGGCGACCGGCGACGTCGCGACCGGCGCAGGGCTGACCGGTCAGGACGCCGCGGCGGCGAGTCGTGGCAGGTCCACGGCACCGGCCAACAGGTCGAGGCTCGTCTCGCGGTCGTCGTAGTCGGCCACCGAGTTCGTGACCATGACCTCGTCGGCGCCGGTGCGTTCCACCAGTGCAGCCAGGCCGTCGGCGACCTGCTCGGCCGTGCCGACCAGCGACTCGGTCGGCATCGCCAGCGCCGTCTCCAGGTCGGGATGGTCGCGGGCCTCGTCCACGGTCAGGAGCCGGATCGGGCGACCCGTGCGCATCCACAGCCGGAAGAGTCGCCCCGGCCACGACAGTTCCTGCGCCCGTTCCTCGGTCTCGGCCACGGTCGTGCTGGCCGTGACGATGGCGTGCGGCGCGTCCAGCGGGCCGACCGGTTCGAAGCGCTCGCGATACAGCCGCAGCGACTGGTCGGTGCCGCCCATGTCGAAGTGGTGGGCCTGGACGAAGGACAGTCCCAGCAGCCCGGCCAACTGCGCGCTGTAGCCGGACGAGCCCAGCAGGAACACCTGGGGGTGGGAGGTCGCGACGGGCGTCGCGCGGAAGTGCTCGTGCAACCGCGACCCCTCGCGGACGTCGCCCAACAGTCCCAGCAGGTCCACCAGGTGCTGCGGGAACTCCTCGGCGCCCAGCGAGTCGGTCCCGCGCCGCAGGGCCGCCGCGGTCTGCTGGTCGGTCCCGGGGGCCCGCCCGATGCCCAGGTCGATGCGCCCCGGATGGAGTGCCTCCAGCATCGCCACCTGCTCGGCCACGACCAGCGTCGGGTGGTTGGGCAGCATCACCCCACCCGACCCCACGTGGATGTGGTCCGTGACCGCAGCCAGGTGGGCCATCAGCGTCGTCGGGGCCGTCGAGGCCACGATCGGCATGTTGTGGTGCTCGGCGACCCAGAAACGCTGGAACCCCAACCGGTCCGCCAGGCGCGCCAGCCGGGTGGCCCCCCGCAGCGCGTCACCTGACGTCGCCCCACGCGCCACCGAACCCAGGTCGAGCACGGAAAGTGGAACAGCCAACTGCGACAAGTCAAACCTCGAACGATCGACGACACCCCCCCCCAACGCCACCACCCCCCGCTCCCTTCCCCCGACCGTCGTCGACCCCGCATGCCGCGTGAGAACGAGCGGAGCGAGTTCTCAAACCTGCCGAGCGCAGCGAGTGCAGGCGCGGAGCGAGTTCTCAAACCTGCCGAGCGCAGCGAGTGCAGGCGCGGAGCGAGTTCTCAAACC
>JAGXFT010000038.1 GCA_024637135.1 Nitriliruptorales bacterium
GCGTAGAGGTTGGTGGTGCCATAGCGGCGGTAGTCGTGGGTGCGCCGCTCCGGCACCCCGGGGAAGAGGGGCAGGATGGGCGCGGTGCGGTCGAGCGCTTGGATCTGCGACTTCTCATCGACACACAGCACCACGGCCCGTTCGGGCGGGTCCAGGTACAGACCGACCACATCGCGCACCTTGTCGATGAACTGGGGGTCGGTGGACAGCTTCCACGTCTCGGTCAGGTGCGGCTTGAGCCCGAACGTTCGCCACACACGCGAGATCGTGGACTGGCTCAACCCGACCCGCTGGGCCATGTCGCGTGTCGACCAGTGGGTCGCCTCGCCGGGTGGGGTGGCCTCCAACGTCTCCACGATGATCTGTTCGATCTTGGCGTCGTCGACCTCGCGCGGACGGCCCACCCGCGGCTCGTCGAGCAAACCATCGATCCCGTCGTCGATGAACCGCTGGCGCCACTTGCCCACGGTCTGTGGCGTGCACCCGACCTTGTCGGCCACCGCCACATTCGTGGCCCCGGTCGCACACTCCAACACGATCCGCGACCTCATCGCCAGACCGTGCGACGACGTCCACCGGCGTCGCCACCGCTGCAACGCCTCACGATCGGCATCGCCCAGCACCAGCGGCGCCGTTGGTCGTCCTCTCCCAGCCATGTGCGTCCTCCCTCGTTGACGGTAGACGCATCATCACCGACCAACGAGAACACACGGCACCACCCACATGAATATCATGTTAACTTTTGACTCACCACACTAGAACGGTCAAACCTCAAGGACCTGCTGCTGGCCGGAGCCAGCTCCGAACCAGCCGTCGAAGCCGACGACGACTTCTTCGCGGCACTCCGAGGACGGGCTCGCCGAAATTCGGATGGGTGACCGGCTGCGCGTCGTCCTCCGCGCACTCGCTCGCCGCGATATCGAGGAGTCGATCGACTGGTACCGCGACCACGTCGGCACCGACACCGCCCTGGCCTTCGTTGACGCCCTTGACGCGGCGCTGGACCACGTCGGCAGCCATCCCGGCACGGGCTCGCCGCGGTACGCGACCGAACTCGACCTCCCCGGGCTCCGATCCTGGCTCCTCGACGGCGTTCCCCACCTCGTGTTCTACGTCGAGCGCGACGACCACGTGGACGTGTGGCGCGTCCTGCATGCCCGCCGCGACATCCCTTCCTGGCTGTCCCCACCTGAAACAAGTCCGGACGACGAGGCCTGAGCGGAGGGGCGCCTCCGCAGCAACCCACCGCCGCAAGGCAGGTGTGGGTCGCCATCGGTTCCCCAGGAGCGGGTCGGTCGAACGGTCGTCGAGCCGCCGTCTCAACCGTTCGCCCCGAGGTCCGACAGCGTGGTGTCGCCATCGCGCCTGCGTCAGCCCCACGGCGGTGCAGGTGGACGGCGACAGGTTTGGGTGGCCCGATACCCCTGTTGGCTGGGCCGAGGGGGCAAGCGCGGGGCCGTCTCCGGGCCGTCTCTGGGCCGTCTCCGGGCCGTGAAATGCACGTACGCCGATGTGAACGAACGTTTGCGTATGGGTGTGTTTCCCCTGTCCAGAGGCCGTTTCAGCTCCAAATCGCCTGATAGCCAAGTGGTACGTATGGCTTTCACACGGCAGAGGCCGCAGGTTCGAAACCTGCCGCGCCCACCACACAGAACGCCTTCCCAGGGCCGGTTTCCGACATCACACGGAACCGGGCCTTGGCTGCTGGGGGCTCGCGGGCCGTCGTTCGTCCACGGCTGACTCATCGTGGGCGAGGAGGCGGGTGAGCGCCTCCGTGCGCTCGGTCATGCCGAGGTCCTCGGTCGTGGGCCACTGGTCGATCTCCGCACGGGCGAAGTCGATCCAGCCCTCGATGGCCTTGAACAACTCGATCTGGAACGTGGCGAAGAGCACCGACAGGTGTGTCCGCTGGGGGAACGGGTGTCCGCCGTCGAGGTAGGAGCCCATCAGCTCGACGATCGCCTGGTGGTGCTCGCCGATGTCGGCCTCGAGTTCATCCAGGGCTCGCTGGACGTCCTCCAGCGATCCGTGATCCGCGAACAGCAGCCGCAGGAGTGCCTCGATCTCGATCTGTGGCGCCTGGGTGCGGGCGTCGCCCCAGTCCCTGAGGGCGTCGCGGCCCGCCTCGGTGATCTCGTAGACGTTGCGGCTGCGGCGTGAGGACGTGTCCGTGTAGGTCGCCGCATAGCCGAGCCTCACCAGCTTCTTCGGTTCGGAGTAGAGGAGGCGCTCGGACCGGGGCCAGGCGTAGCGGAGGCTGCGCTGCGCCTGCTGGGTGAGGTCGTAGGCGCTCCACGGTTGCAGGTCGAGGAGTGCGAGCACCGCATACGTCGACGTCGTCATCGTTTCTGGCATGCACCTTGCCTTTGCTGCAGACTGCACTATAGAGTACTGCAACTTGCAGTAAGCAGGTTGCTGCCGGTCCCCGGTGGCGACCGTGGGCCGGACAGGGCCGATGACTCGGGGGGCCCATGGAGATCGCACAGCACATCACGGTCATCGATCGGGAGGGGAAGCGGCTGGTCGACGCCGCCGAGCAGGCCGGCCTCGACGCGGACATCGACACCTGTCCGGGCTGGACGATGCGGGATCTCGTCCGGCACCTCAGTGAGATCCACCTCTGGGCCGCTGCCCACGTGGCACGCAGGGCCACGACGATGTGGGTCGACGACCTCGCCGAACTGACGGCCTCGTGGCCCGACCTCGGGGTGTTCTGGCCAAAGGACGACGCGCTGCTCGACCACTACCTGCGGACGAATGCGAACCTGGTGCGGGAGCTCGAAGGGGCACCGGCCGACCTCGACGCGATGACGTTCCTGGCGGCACCGTCGCCGCTGGAAATGTGGGCCCGGCGGCAGGCGCACGAGGTCGCCGTCCATCGCTTCGACGCGCAGCACGCGGCCGGCACCTGGACCTCCTTCGACCCCGCACTCGCCTCGGACGGCATCGACGAGCTGCTCACCGCCTTCGCACCGCGGGTGACCGCCTTCCCGGTCGAGGACACCAGGGCGATGCTGGTGCATGCGACCGACACCGACGACCACTGGCACGTGACGCTGCGGCCGGACGGCATCGCAACAGCCCGCGACGACGGGCGCGCCGACGTGGTCGTGCGCGGTCGTGCCAGCGACCTCTACCTGGCGGTGTGGAACCGCGGGAACGACGACGACATCGAGGTGGCAGGGGACCGCGACCTCCTGCAGACATGGCACGACAGCCACCGGATCCGCTGGTCCCATGTCCGCGAGCGATAGTGGGGTGCGTCACCGTACGGTCGAGCCGGACGGGCACTGGGTCACCGCCGCCACGGCGACGCCTCGCCGCGACCGGGCGCCGGGGCGATCAGGCGTCGGGTGGGGTGGGGCGATGGCGAGGATGCCCGGGGGTGATCCGGTCGGCCTTCATCTCGGCCTCGTGGACGTGGCGGACCCCGTCGGTGAGCTCGTCCTGCACCGCGGCCGCCAACTCGCGGGCCACCGACCAGTAGTGGTCGTCGTACTCCTCGACCACCTGGAAGGTCCACCGCCCGTCCAACACGTTGCGGCCGACGAGTTCGCGTTCGAGCCGATCGGCCTGCTCGTCGTGACCGGCGTCACGCAACGCCTCGACCGCCTGGCCGACCAGCAGGTCGGCGTGCCCGCTCAACTGGTGGAAGTCGTACAACCGCCCTCGCGCCCGCTCGATCCACTCCATCGCCTCGGACACCTTGCCCACCGCGGCGACGGTGTCGTCGTCGAGTCCGTCGGGGCGTCGGTCGAGGCTCATGCCGACGAACGCTAGCCGTGGCCCCTCGGGGGGCGACCGGGCCGATCGGCCGGCCCGGACTGGGGGTTGCGCGGCGGGTGACCGGTGGGGCATGATGGACCCATGCTGATCCTGTCGACGACTCCGGGCCCCCGCGCCACGACGTCCACGCGAACGACTCGCGTCGGACGACCTTCCTCGCGCCACTAGTCGTCCGACGAGGCACCTTCGGCCGCGTTCGCGGCCACCTGCACGGTCCGGCCCGTTGCCGGCCGTCACTACGATCGTTGCCCGACAGGAGTCACGCATGTCCAGTTCTGCCACCCCGGCCTCCAGCACCGACCTGACCATCCGATCCGGCGACGCCACCGCGGTCGTCGAACCCGGCACCACCGCCCTCCAGGCCCTCAAGGCCATGGAGGCGATCAAGGGCCAGGTGGTCGCCGCGACCGTCAACGGTGCCCCGTGGGACCTCGACCGACCGGTCACCGACGGACCCCCACCGAACCCGGCCGACCACCCCGACGCCGTCGTTGTCGAGCCGACCTACGGCCCGACCGACGAGGGGCGCGCGATCCTGCGCCACTCGACCGCCCACATCATGGCCCAGGCCGTCACCGACCTGTTCCCCGGCGCCAAGTGGGCCATCGGACCGCCCATCGAGAACGGCTTCTACTACGACTTCGAGGTCGACGAGCCCTTCACCGCCGAGGACCTCGAACGCATCGAGGCCCGCATGGGCGAACTGATGAAGGAGCGCCAGTCGTTCGTGCGCGAGGAGGTCGCCAAGGAGGACGCCCGTGACGAGTTCGCCGACCAGCCGTACAAGCTGGAGATCATCGACGCGGTCGACAGCGGCGAGATCGTGTCCCCGGTCGACGCCGCGGCCGGCGGTGGCGCCACCTTCACCGTCTACCGCAACGTGCGACCCGACGGTGACGTGGCGTGGTCGGACCTGTGCCGTGGCCCGCACGTGCCGTCGTCGGAACGGATCCCGGCCTTCAAACTGTTGCGTTCGGCCGGCGCGTACTGGCGTGGTCGCGAGGACCGCCCGATGCTCCAGCGCATCTACGGCACCGCGTGGGAATCGCGCAAGGCGATGCAGGCCCACCTCGATCACCTCGAGGAGGCTGCCAAGCGCGACCACCGCAAGCTCGGGCGGGAACTGGAACTGACCCACTTCCCCGAGGAGCTCGGCCCCGGCCTGTCCATCTTCCTGCCGCGTGGCGCCATCGTGCGTCGCGAGATGGAGGACTGGATCCGCCAGGAGGTCGCCGCCCGGGGCTACGACACCGTCTACTCGCCCCACATCGCCAAGGAGGACCTGTGGCGGATCTCGGGTCACCTCGAGAACTACGCCGACCTGATGTATCCGGGCATGGAGATCGACGAGGCGGCGCGCTACCGCCTCAAGCCCATGAACTGCCCGTTCCACATCCTGGCCTACAAGTCCCGCACCCGGTCGTACCGCGAACTTCCGGTGCGGTTGTCCGAACTCGGGACCGTCTACCGCTACGAGAAGTCCGGCGTGGTCAACGGCCAGTTGCGCGCCCGCGGGTTCACCCAGGACGACAGCCACATCTTCTGCACCGCCGACCAGTTGGTCGACGAGGTGGCGGGATGCACCGAGTTCGCGCTGGACCTGTACCGGGTGTTCGGCTTCGGGGCGCCCAGCCGGATCGCGATCTCGACCCGGCCCGAGAAGTCCTTCGGCGAGCCCCAGGACTGGGATGCCGCGCAGCAGGCGCTGATCGATGCGGTCGAGCGGTTGGACCTCGACTACGAACTGGACGAGGGCGAGGGTGCCTTCTACGGCCCCAAGATCGACATCCACCTGCGCGACGCGATCGGGCGGGAGTGGCAGACCACCACCGTCCAGGTCGACTTCAACCTCCCGGAGCGCTTCGACGTGAACTACGTCGGCGAGGACGGCGAGCAGCACCGGCCCTACATGGTCCACCGGGCCCTGTTCGGCTCGATCGAGCGCTTCTTCGCGGTGATGGTGGAGTCGTTCAACGGCGCCTTCCCGACCTGGCTCGCGCCGGTGCAGGCCACCATCGTGCCGATCGCGTCGGACTTCGACGACTACGCCGACGAGGTCGCGGCCGCGCTGCGGGCGGAGGCCGTGCGGGTCGAGGTGGACGTCTCCGACGACACCCTGGGCAACAAGATCCGCAAGTCGACCACCGCCAAGGTGCCCCACACCGTCATCGTCGGGGGCAACGAACGCGACGACCGCACCGTCGCGCTGCGGCCCTACCACGGCGACCAGCGCAAGGACGTCCCGCTGGCCGACTTCGTCACCGAGGTCGCAGCCGAGATCGCCGACCGGGTCACCCACCCGCCGGATGCCGCATGACCACGGGTGGCCCGAGGTCGCCATGAACGGTGCCTGACCGAGGGGGTGGGGCGTGCGCGTGATCGCGGTCGTGGCTGGCCTGGTGCTGGTCGTCGGGGTCTTCCTCGGGATGGTCGACACGCTGATCTCGACACGCCTGCGGGTGTCGCGGCGACGTCGGTTCTCGACGTGGTTGCCGGCCGTGACGTGGCCGCTGTTCCGCGCGGTGTCCCAGCGGGCGCGGGTGCGCAGCCGTCGCCGCGGCGAGTCGTCGGAGCGCAGCGAGGCCCGGCGGGAGGCGGTGCTGTCGGCCTACCCACCGCTGGTGCTGCTGGCCCTGATCGCGTTCTGGGTCGGGTTCCAGGTGCTGGGATGGGGGCTGATCTGGTGGGGCAGTGGCGTCATCGCGGACGTGACCCGGTTCGGGGAGTCGCTGTACTACTCCGGGGTCGTGTACTTCACCGTCGGGTTCGGCGAGATCGTGCCGGCGGCCTCGCTGGGACGCCTGCTGTCCATGGTCGAGGCCTTCAGTGGCGTGCTGTTCATCGCCCTGACCGTCGGCTACCTCCCGTCCCTGTACGGCGCGTTCAGCGAACGCGAACGGGAACTGCTGCTCATCGACGACGGCGGCGAGGCCCGGATCACGCCCCTGAGCCTGATGGTCGAACGACTGGACGGCTCGACCGACCTGGACGACCTCGACGCGACCATGGGGGAGTGGGAGCGATGGGTGGCGATGGTGCTCGAGACCCACACCTCCCACCCGCTGCTGGCCTACTTCCGCAGCCAGCACGCCGGTCAGTCGTGGGTGACGGCGATCGAGCACCTCGACGCACCCCGGGGATTCTGGGGCCACCAGATCGGCGTCACCGGGGCCGGACCGGGCGCCACCACGATGGTCGGCCGGGACCCCGGTTCGTCCGCCGGCACCCACGACGAGCAGGAGACGCCATGACC
>JAGXFT010000039.1 GCA_024637135.1 Nitriliruptorales bacterium
GGCCCGCAGGTCGTCGGCGACCCCGGCCACCAGCGGTGCCTCCGGCCCCACGACCACCAGGTCCATCCGCCGGTCGGCGGCCAACGCCGCGACCGCGTCGCCGTCGGTCGGATCGACATCGTGGATCCGCCCCAGGTCGGCCAGTCCGGGATTGCCGGGTGCCGACTCGACGACGTCGACCGACGGCGAGTCCGCCAGCCGGCGTCCCAACGCGTGCTCGCGCCCACCGCCACCCAGCACCAGCACGCGCCTGCCCATCGCCACCACCACGTCGTCGACCTCGGTCGCCCGCAGCCTACGACCCCCGCGCCCACCCGGGCCCACCCGATCGACCAACCACCGGGTGCGTGCCTGTTCCCTCCCCGTGGCGAGCACGTGCGCGCCCGACGCGACCGGGGGTCGCGACGGTGGACCACACGGGTGGGGGACGCGTAGGGTCGGGAGGACCGAGCGACGAGGTGGAGCATGACCGTGACCGAGCCGACCGTGGGGGTCGTGACCTCCCTGACCGTGACGCCCTGTGCCGACGCCATCGACTTCTACGTCGCGGCGTTCGGCGCGGTGGAGGTCATGGAACGCATGGTGATGCCCGACGGACTGGTGGCCCATGCCGAGATTGAGGTCGAGGGCACCCGGATCATGCTTGGCGACGAATGGCCGGACGCCCCCACGAAGTCACCCGCCAGCCTCGACGGTGCCTCGACGGCGACGCTGTTCATCTACACCGACGACGTCGACGCCCTGTGGGACCAGGCGCTGGCAGCCGGGGCCGAGGTCGTGTTCCCGCTCGAGGACCAGTTCTACGGCGACCGTGCCGGCCGCGTGCGGGATCCGTTCGGCCACACGTGGGGACTGGGCCAGCAGATCGAGCAGCTCTCCGACGAGGAGATGTCCGAACGCATGGCCTCCTGGACCGACGACGACGCCTGATCTCCCCCGGTCGGCCCGCACAGGCTCGTCGAGGCCTCGGGCTCAGGCCCGGACGACAGCCCGGTGCACGGCGCCGGACAGGATGTCGATCGTGTCGGATGGGCTGCGCCACTCGGTCAACCGCACGACGAACAGGCCGGTCGCGACGAGCCCCGGGTGGACGATGTCGCGGGCCAACCGGGTGACGTCGAGGTCTCGTCGGGAGACCCGCGCCCCCTCCGCGTCGACGTCGTCGCCGGCCAACTCCGTCGCGAAGCGCCAGGCCGAGGCCCGTGCGCGCGAGATGCTGAAGTTGATGACCTCCCGGTCGACGGCTCCGCCGACGTCGTCGACGAAGCGGTAGAACGGCGACACCCGGTTCAACTCATCCTGGATGCCCTGGACCAGCCCAGCGAGGACGTGGTTGATCTGGTCGAAGTCGGGTCGGATGTCGTGGATGGCCAGGCCCGGGGCCACCGTTGCCGACGCGATCCCGAGGTCGAGGTTGATGTGGGCGTTCATCCCCAGCAACAGGTGTTGCAGGACCGTGGGTCGCCACTGCTCGGCCGCCGAGAAGGCCACGCCCCACGGGCCGCTCGGTGTCCCGCCGGACTCGTGGGCGTGCCAGGCGTCGAGGTAGCGCTGGGCGAACACCCTGGTCAACCGGGCAAGTCGGTCGGGGGTGGTGAAGGACCCGTCCTCCAGTCCCTTCCTCACCACGCCCGTCACGCCCAGGTACATCGCCGCGAAGTACCCGACCGGGCTGTCACGCCGCCTCGCCGTGTCCACGATCGCCTGCATCCCCGCCGCGACGTGGTCGATGTCCTCGATGCTCGTCACGTCTGCCCCTCTTGCCGTTCGTCGCGACGCTAGTCACCCGCGATGGGGCCCGGCCCCCTGGGACGCCAAGGCAGATCTCACGACACCAGGCCCCCCCGACGTTTGCGAGCCCCTTGGCGAGCAACTCCAACCCACTCGGATCAGGTCACCGACACCGGATGTCGATGGCTACGAGTGGGCGGGACGTTTGCGAGGCCCCAGCTGAGCAAACTCCAATGCGCACGGAATGGGCTGTCGACACGGGATGTCGATTTCTACGGGCGCGCGGGGACCAACGGCACGTCGCGGCGGACCAGGGTCTGGGAGCGCTTGGGGCCGACCGACACCCACGTGATCGGGGCGTTGCAGAGGTCCTCGAGGAGGTCGACGTAGCCGCGGGCCTCCTTCGGCAGGTCGGCGTAGTCGGTGACCTCGGTGATGTCGTCGCCCCAGCCCGGGACGTCGTCGTAGACCGGCTCGGCGTGGTGGAAGATCGACTGGTGCGGCGGGAAGTGGTCGTAGACCTCGCCCTCGTAGCGGTATCCGGTGGCGACCTTCAACGTGTCGAACTCGCTGAGCACGTCGAGCTTGGTCAGGAAGATGTCGGTGAACCCGTTGACCCGGTTGGCGTAGCGCGCCAGCACCGCGTCGAACCAGCCCACGCGGCGACGGCGGCCGGTGGTGGTGCCGTACTCGCCACCGACGTCGGTCATGCGATCGCCGATGTCGTCGAACAGCTCGGTCGGGAACGGCCCCGTGCCCACGCGCGTGACGTAGGCCTTGGTGATGCCGATGACCCGGTCGATGTGTCGTGGCCCCAGCCCCGCACCGGTCAGGGCACCGCCCGCGACCGGGTTCGACGAGGTCACGAACGGGTAGGTGCCGTGGTCGAGGTCCAGCAGGGTGCCCTGGGCACCCTCCATGATGATGTGCCGTCCGGCCTCCAGCGACTCGTGGATCAGCCCGGAGGTCTCGGCCCGCAGGGGGGCGAGCCGTTCGGCATAGCCCATGTACTCGTCGGCGATCTCGTCGGCGTCCATCGGCAGCCGGTTGTAGACCTTGGACAGCAACTCGTTCTTGTGGTCCAGGGCCGCCTCGAGCTTCTGGCGGAAGATCTTCTCGTCGAACAGGTCCTGGAAGCGCAGGCCGATGCGCGAGGCCTTGTCGGCATAGGCGGGACCGATGCCGCGCTTGGTGGTGCCGAGCTTGGCCGAGCCCAGGCGCCGCTCGATCAGCATGTCGAGTTCGCGGTGGTAGGGCATGATCAGGTGCGCGTTGCCGGACACCTTGATGCGGTTGAACGGGTCGAGGCCCTTGGGTTCGAGGCCGTCCAGTTCCTCCAGCAGCACCTTGGGGTCGATGACCACGCCGTCGGCAATCACCGGGGTCACGTGCGGGTACAGGATCCCGGACGGGATGAGGTGGAGCTTGAAGACGTCGTCGCCGACGATCACGGTGTGGCCGGCGTTGTTGCCGCCCTGGTAGCGGACGACGAGGTCGGTGGTGTCGGCCAGCAGGTCGGTGGCCTTGCCCTTGCCCTCGTCACCCCACTGGGCACCGACGATGATGGTGGCTGGCATGGCGACGTCCTTGGTGCGCGACCCCCACGCACGACCTCGCAGGCACGAGGAGATGGTTCCCGGGGGAGGTCAGAGCGGCGGACCAAGTCCGGTTGGTCCGGTCTCGGCGAAGCGCCGACACCGTGACGCGACGGTACCAGCGGGGGCTGCCACCGACGACTCAGGCGTCGGCGTGGGTCCGGTCGTCGGCGTGGTCCGGGGCGGCATCGGAGCCGACGTCGGAGTCGGGGTCTGCGCGGTCCCGGTCGACGCCGGCAGCCCCGGTCGCGCCCGCCCGTTCGCGACGTCGGCGGCGACCGAGCAGGGCGGCCACGATCCCGCCCAGCAGCAGGCCCAGTGCCACCAGCACCGTGGCGACCACCACCTCCGGTTCCCACAGGTCCGGCGTGGCCACCACGTCCCGGAACCAACCGTTCAGTCCGGCCACGGCCACCGCCGCGAAGACCAGCCCCAACAGCAGCGAGGTCACGTCGAAGTCGTGTCGCATCAGTTCCCTCCCGGGTGTGCGCGTGCGATCGGTGTCGTCGGGGCGGCAGGTGTCGTCCCGGGCGTGGTCGGCAGGGGACCGCTGCTCGTGACGTCGACCCGGAACGTGCCCGACCCGTCGTCGGTGGCCAGGTCCTCCCAGTACCACCGATCGACGTCAGGGTCCCAGTCGGACGGGACCAGCAGGTCGTCGAGGCCACTGTCGTCCACCGGGTCGAGTTGGACGTTGCCGCCGCCGCGTTCGAACCGGGCCCGGTCCACGCCGCGCAGGACCTCCACGTCCGCGAACCCGGCCTCGACCCGGAGGTGGATCGTGGTGTCGGTGGGCGTCGGCGCGTCCAGGACGTGGTCGAAGTCGTCGCCGCCCCCGGCATCGGCCAGGACCGCGACGGCGTAGCGGACGTCGCCACTGACCGACGACCCATCCAGGTCCAGCGGCACGACCGTCTCCACCGACCCGTCGCCAAGCGTGCCGCTGAGATCGATGTCGACGTCGTCCGGGACCAGGATCCGGACCGCACCCGCCCCCAGGGTGACGTCGACCTCGTCGCCGTCGCGCAAGGCGGTGCCGGTCAGGTCGACCTCGATGTCGCCGACGGCCTGGCCGATCCGCAGGGTGCCGTCGAGCGACCCGGGTGCCACGGACTGCGTGCCGAACACCACGCCATCGGCCCAGTCCAGGTTGATCCCGACCTGGGACACGATCAGCAACGCCGTCAACCCCAGCGCCGGCCAGGCCAACCACTTGGCGCGGCCCCGGACGGTCCCGACCAGCATGCCCAGCGCCAGCACCAGCAGGGCGACCGCGAGCAGGTCGGCCGTCGACGGCGCGAGCACGCCACCCAGGCCGAGTAACGCCACCACGCCGGTCGCGAGCAGCGCCACGGCGATGGTGATCGGACCCAACCACGACGGCCGGGGACGGGCGGGCAACGGCGTCCACCACCGCACGTCAGGACGTCGGCGTGGCGGTGACGTCGACGCGACCGAGGCGACGGGGGCGACGGGGGCCGGTCCGGGGCGGGGCGACCCCACGGGCGACGTGACCGGCGGCGGGGACCAGGCGGCCGGTGTCGCGTCGGGTCCGGGGGCGCCGGGCGCGGTGCCGGACCCGCCCGGTCGTTGCCACAACGCGACCCCGACGGCCACCAGCGCGATCGGGAGCAGGATCCTGGGCGCGGGCAGTCCCGACAGCGCGATCGCCCCGCCCACCGCGATCACGGCGGCCCCGAGCCAGAACGCCGGGCCCCGCGACTCGGGTCCGTGGGGCGACGGTGGTGCCGGTTCGTCCACCAGCGGCAGGGCGACCCACAGCACGAGGTACACCAGCGCGCCCGACCCGGCAGCGAACGTCAGCACCGCGAACAGGATCCGGACCAGGACCGGGTCGACGGCGTAGCGCCGAGCAATGGCCGCGGCCACGCCGCCCACCACGCGGTCCCCCGACCGTCGCACGATCGCGTCGGGACCGCGGGACCGGCCCCCGACCGGACCCCCGACCGGACCACCGGCCGGACCGGTGTCCCCGGACCGGCCGGACGGATCCGTCGGGGCCGGTGGAGGTGGTGCGGTGGGTGGTGGCGTCACGGTCGTCCCTGTCGCATGTCGGGTGCCACCTTGCCGCACGACCCGCCCCGGTCCGGTCAGGGGAGCCCCCCGGGCTACCCGGAGATCCGTCGGCGGATGGGGGCCGGAACCGGGGACAACCCCCACGCCGAGACGCCCTCCATCCGGCATGATGGGGGCATGTCCTCGCTCCCACCGGCGCGTCCGCCCGGTCCGACCACGCCGTCGGACCCCAGCGGCGTGCCCGCGGGAACTCTCGGCAACGGGGCCGGTCCCCGCCACCCGGACGCGGCCGCAGCGGGCCCCACGCCGAGCGAGCGGACTCCGGACCACGCCCGGTCGAACACGCCGACGTCGTGGGGGGCACGGCCGATCCAGCGCTCCACCGACGACCGGGTCGTGGGCGGCGTGGCCGCCGGGATCGGGAGCCGGATCGGGGTCGACC
>JAGXFT010000040.1 GCA_024637135.1 Nitriliruptorales bacterium
ACCCACTCGTGGAGCAACTCCTGGCGCAGGACGCCCGACAGTGCGACCAGTCCGAAGATCACCATCAGGGCGACGGCCAGCCACATGCCCGACGGGGCCAGCGCCAGGCCGACCATGCCCGCTGCCGCCGCCGCGAGGACACCGCCGGCCGCGGGTCCGGGGCGGTCGGCCATCCGCGCCGGCAGGTGCCGTGCCATCGCCGCACCCAGCGACGATGCCAGCATGTAGCTCGCGACGACCAGTCCGGCCACCTGCGCCGCGCGCGCCGGGCTGCCGATCAGGTCGGCCAGCCGCGGCTGCCAGAACAGTTCGATCGTCACCACGGCCAGGCCGATCCCACCGTTGGTCGCGAGCACCCGGCGCACCATCCCCGTCGACCACGCCAGCCGCGAGCCGACGGCCATGACGGACGGGATCCCGCGAACGGCCTGGTCGAGTGCGTCGCGTCCCCTGGTCGTGCGGTCCTCGCGGACGGCCACCACCACCACGACGAGCAGCAGCAGGTCGGCCACCAGGGCCCCGGCGATCGGCAGGGCCGCGAGTTCCAGCCCGGCCCAGCTGGAGGCACCGGCCAGGGTCGTGACCACCGTGCTGGACAGCGCGCCGGCCGTCAGGGCGACGCCCTTGACGGTGCCAGCCCGCGACAGGTCGGGGCGCAGGCCCATGTCGGGGGTGATCGCGCGGGCACGATCCACGAACCAGGATTCCAGCGGGCCACTGGCCAGTGCCCGCCCCAGCCCACCGGCCACGGCCGCGACGACGAGGCCGGACAGGTGGCGTCCGCCCAGCAGGCCGATGTCGAAGGCCATGAACCCCAGCGCGGCGGCCGCGAGCACGGGGCGTCGGCCGAGCGCGTCTGCGAGCCCACCCGTCGGCAGTTCCGACACGGTCGTCGTGAGGCCGTAGACCGCGAAGATCACCCCGACCCCGCGCAGGTCGATGTCCCGGGTGGTCAACAACAGCACCAGCACGGGGGTCGTCAGGCCGGTGCCGAGCCAGCGCAGGAAGGTCGCCAGCAGGAACACGCGTCGGACGGGGCTGAGGGGGTCGGTCACGGATGCATCGGCGATCCGGACCGGCCATGACATGGCGACCCGCACCCGGACAGGTCCGGGTCGACAGGGATGTCAACGGGGGCTGGCAGGATGGGTCACGTCGATGGTCAGGATCCAGGGGCGCAACGACCGGATGCACACGGTCGCTGGGGAACATCGAGATCACCATACACGTACGTCGGCGGGAAAGGGGCACAAAGTGCACGACAGTTGCTGACCGGCCCGGGACGTGGCCCCGCCCGGTCACATCCGCCCGGCCGTCTGGCCGGTCACATGTGGCCGGTCACATCCGGAAGATGCCGTAGGTGCTCGCCGTCCCCGCGGAGGCCTCGGTCGCGGCCAGCGCCAGCGCGAGGGTCGCACGGGTGTCGGCTGGCCGGATGATGCCGTCGTCCCACAGCCGGGCGGTGGCGTAGATGGGGTTGCCCTGGCGCTCGTACTGGTCCCGGATGCTGTCCATGAACTCGGCCTCCTCCGACCCGTCCACCTCCTCACCGCGGGCCTCCATGCCGTCGCGGCGGACCGTCGCGAGCACGTTCGCCGCCTGCTCACCGCCCATGACCGAGATCCGGGCGTTGGGCCACGTGAACAGGAAGCGGGGTTGGTAGGCGCGGCCGTTCATGGCGTAGTTGCCGGCCCCGAACGACCCGCCGATGATCACGGTCAGCGTGGGCACGTGGGCGTTGGCCACGGCCATCACCATCTTGGCGCCGTCCTTGGCGATCCCGGCGGCCTCGTAGTCCCGACCCACCATGAAGCCCGTGATGTTCTGGAGGAACACGATCGGGACGTCACGTTGGTTGCACAACTGGACGAAGTGGGCCCCCTTCTGGGCCGACTCGCCGAACAGGATCCCGTTGTTGGCGACGACGCCGACGTGGCGTCCGAACAGGCGGGCGAACCCGCACACCAGCGTCGAGCCGTAGCGCGCCTTGAACTCGTGCAGGCGTGAGTCGTCGACGATGCGGGCGATCACGTCGCGGACGTCGAACGGCGTCCGGGGGTCCACGGGCACCAGTCCGTACAGGTCGTCGGGATCGTGCGCGGGAGCGACCGGTGCGGCAATGTCGTCGGACGTCGGCGCGGGCCGGTTGAGGTTCGCGACGATGTCGCGTGCGATTGCCAGTGCGTGGCCGTCGTCGTTGGCGAGGTGGTCCACGACCCCGGACCGGCTGGCGTGCAGGTCGCCGCCGCCCAGTTCCTCGGCCGAGACGACTTCGCCGGTCGCGGCCTTCACCAGCGGCGGGCCCCCCAGGAAGATCGTCCCCTGGTTGGCCACGATCACGGTCTCGTCGCTCATGGCCGGGACGTACGCGCCGCCGGCCGTGCACGATCCCATGACCACGGCCACCTGCGGGATCCCGGATGCGGACATCCGGGCCTGGTTGTAGAAGATCCGCCCGAAGTGGTCGCGGTCCGGGAAGACCTCGTCCTGGCGCGGCAGGAAGGCCCCCCCGGAGTCGACCAGGTAGACGCACGGCAGGTGGTTCTCGAGCGCGATCTCCTGGGCGCGGAGGTGCTTCTTGACCGTCATCGGGTAGTAGGTCCCACCCTTGACCGTGGCGTCGTTGGCGACCACGACGCAGCGGGTGCCCCGGATCGTGCCGACGCCGGTGATGATGCCGGCCCCCGGTGCGTCCCCGTCATACATCCCCTCGGCCGCCAGTGGGGACAGCTCGAGGAACGGCGTGGCATCGTCCAGCAGCGCCTCCACCCGGTCGCGCGGCAGCAACTTGCCGCGGTCGAGATGGCGCCGACGCGAACGCTCGGAGCCCCCGCGGGCCACCGTCGCGCGACGCTCGTCGAGGTCGGCCACGAGGCCGCGGTGGTGGGCAGCATTCGCCGCGAAGGCGTCGTCGCGGACGACGGCGCCGCCGATCCGAGGCCCCGCCCCGGTCACGCCGGCGACAACTTCTGGCCGACCATGCCGGAGACGCGCTTGCCGTCCGCGCGGCTGCCGACCTCGGCCATCACGGCCTTCATGACCTGGCCCATCGACGACCGTTCGGTCGCTCCGACCTCCGCGATGGCCGCGTCCACGATGGCCTCGAGTTCGTCGTCGCCGAGTTGGCTCGGGAGGTACTCGGCGTAGACCTCGGCCTCGTAGTCCTCCTTGGCCGCGGACTCGTCGCGACCGCCGGTCCGGAAGGCCTCGGCGGCTTCGCGGCGGCGCTTGACCTCGGACTGCAGGAGCCGTTGGACCTCGTCGTCGTCGAGGTCACCCTGGGGCCCGCGTCCGGCGGCGACGGCGGCGTTCTTCATGGCCGCGATCAGGAGTCGGATGGCGCCCATGCGGTCGCGGTCCCGCGCCTTCATGGCCGTCTTGAGGTCGTCGGTGATCTGGGTCTGCAGGCTCACGGGAGGCCTCGCGTTGGATCGGGGTGGCGGTCAGGGCCGAGTCGGGTCGGGTCCGGGTCGGGTCAAGGTCGGGTCAGTTTCGGGGACGGCGCCACGGCCGTCGTGCGGGGTGCCAACGGTAGTCGCCGCGGACGACCCGTCCTCGTCGTCGCCGGACACGACGACGCCCCCTCACGAGGAGGGGGCGTCGAGGTGATCGGTGGGCCGGACCCGATGGAGGCAGGTCGGCCTGATGGTCGCACGCCGGGATGGGCGGCGATCGCCGATCGACGTTGGTGGGTCAGTCAGCCAGCTTGCGGGTGGCGTCGATGGTGGCGTCGACGGTCTTGCGGGTCGACGTGACGGCGGCCTTGACCTGGCTGCGGGCGTTGCCGGCCTGCTCACGACCAGCGGTCAGTGCGGCGTCGCCGATGTTGGTCACCGAGGTGATCGCACCGCGGAACTGGCTGACGGTGTCGCCGGCCTGCTCGCGGCTGGACTCGACGGCGGTGTCGAGGCCCTTGCGGCCGGATTCGACGAAGGTCGACAGCGACTTGCCGCTGGAGGTGACAGCGCCCTTGACATGCGTGCGGGCGTTGACGGCCTGCTCGGCGGCGGCCTCGTTGGCCCGGGTGGCCGTGCGGGTCACCGAGGTGACGGCCGCGCGGACCTGGGTCCGAGTGTTCCGGGCCTGCTTGACGACCGGCTCGAAGGTGGTGGTGACCCGCTTGACCTGGGGACGCTCCAGCAGGTGCTGCGTCGCCAGCCGACCGTCCTTGATGCGGGCGTCGAAGCCGGCGCGGAAGGTCGTGGTGGCGGTGTCGACGCCGTTGCGGGCGGTCCGAGTGGCGTCCTCGCGAGTGCGGGGGAGGGCGTCGGGAACCTTGGTGGCGCGAGTGACGACGTCGCTCACGAGGCCGAGGTAGGCGAGGCCGGCCTGGCGGGCGAGCACGCTGGGCTGGCGGGTGCGGACGGGGGCCTCGGGGCCGGTCTGGTCGATGACCGGGTCCTTCGGGGCCTTCTTTGCGACCTTCTTGGTGGTGGCCATGGTGGTGCTCCTTGGTGAGTGGTGGTGGGTGGGTGCCGGGTGGTCCAGCGACTGGGAGGGGAGACGGAGGTGGGAGCCGGCGGACCGCAGAACGATCTTGGCGCTCCATCTCCCCGCCGAACCGCTGGGCGGGCGTGCCGTTCTCTTGGGAATGTAGTCACAAGCGCTAACTATTGCAAGCAAAGTGCTAGCAGGGGGCGGGGTGACGGCCGAAAACGTGCGCTTGTCGCACGATCCAGGCTGGTGGGGTGGGGTATTGCGGTGTTCACGCCCGTGGTCAGTCACCACCTGCTGACTGCCCGATCCCGCTCCGGGGACCACGAAGGCCGTTCGGCCCGGGTCGTGGCCGGGTGGAAGGGGCCCGGGTGAGGTTGGAGGTGACTGGAGGCCGTTCGGCCCGGGTGGTGTCCGGGTGGAAGGGCCTCGACAGGGTCGGCGACCGAGCGTGGCTGAGCCGGGTCAGGCGTCGAGGTGGACTGGGAGGTGGTTGCCCATGACCATCTGGACCGGGCCAAGGCGGAGGTCGAAGGCCTGGTCGGCCACGCCCAGCAGGCGGCTCCACCACGCCGGGTCGGCCGCCATCAGGGAGCCGGGCACCAGCAGTTCGATCGCGGTCGGCAGGGACGTGGCCGGCTGCGGCCCCACGATCCGGTAGCCGGTCGCTGCCAGCGCGTCGTCGGAGACGGCACGTTGGGCCGTGGATCCGATCGCGACGGTCACGACGTGCCCGGCGGGGACCGGCGGGAGCTCGTCGATCCAGCGGGAGTCGTCGGCCAGCACGCGCACCAGCGCCGAGCCTGCCGGTGCTGCCAAGCCCTCGTCGACCACGGTGCTCGCCTTGTCGTCCTCGTCGGGTCGCGATGGTCGCACGACCCCGCCGTCAAGTCACGCAACCTCCCCGCCGAGCCCCCCCGTGCCACCCGGTCCGACCCGGGTCGGACTCCACGGTGGAGCCGGCTGTCGGCGCTGTTGGCCGGCAACGGCCCATGTCGTGGAGGAGGTGCGGTGGTGGCGCAGTGGTGTGGTGTCGGATGGCGTTCCCCGGGGTCGCGGGGGGTCCCGCTCCACGACATGTCTCCTCTGTAGCCTCGCAGCCCCGACCGGGAGGTGGGCGTGGCGGTGGTCGCGCAGGACGAGACGCGGACGGCGGTGCCCGATGGACTGGGGTGGCTGCTGGCCCTGCGTGCCGTCGAGCGCCTGGAGGGCGTGACCCACGTCCGTGTCACCAGTCACGTCGCGGGACCCCGGGACGCCTGGGACCATCCCACCCGTGAGCGCGTGGCAGCCGCCGTGCGTCACGGCGCGTCGGCCGTGGTCGACGGTGCCCCCGTGGCCGAACGGGTGGCCGAGCGTCGGTGGCTGGCGTGGTTCCCGAGGCCGGTCGGTCCCCGTCACGCCGTCAACGTCGGTGGTCCGAGCGTGGCGGTGCTGGCAGGGCTGCCCGGTGTCCGCCTGGTGCGCTCCCACCTCACCACGCCGTCGTGGCAGGCCGAGGTGCTGCAGGCCGCGGCCAACGCGGCCACCGGTGCGCTCGGGGGTCGCATCCTGGACCGGTGGGTCGAGCGCGGCCGAGCGGTCGACGACGCCGAGGTCCGCTGGGCATGCGTGGTCGAGGCCAGTGCCGACGAGCGCCGGCTCGTGCGGGCGTGGTCCCACGGGTGGGCCCCGGTGGCCACTTCGACCGTGGTGGCACGGGTCCTCCACGCGACCGGGACCGAGCACGCACCGTTCGACCTGGCGTCCGTCGATGCACGCGAGGTGCTGGACCTGGTGTCCGCCGAGACCGACCTGCGGTGGTCCATCACCGGTCCGGACGACCTGTGACCGGCGCCGGCCGGCCGGCCAGCCTGCTCGGCGACACCGAGATCCGGGGCGAGGTCATGTGGGTCCGCTACCGCGATGACACGTCGGGGTTCGGGGTCGTGGAACTGGAGACGACCGACGGCTCGGACGACCGCATCTCGGCGTCCGGTCCGTTGGCCGACCTGGTCGACGGCCAGCACGTCCGGCTGGTCGGTCGGTGGAAGGAACACCCGACGCACGGCCGCACCTTCGACACGGTGTTCTACGAACAGGTCGCGCCGGACACCGTCGCAGGCATGCGCGCGTTCCTGACCTCCGAGCGCTTCCGCGAGGTCCTGACGGCGGCACAGGTCGACCGCATCCTGACCGTCTTCGGGCGCGGCGCCGGTGACGTGGTGGATCGCGAGCCGTCGCGGCTGGTGGACGAGGCCAACCTCCCCGAGGACGTCGCCGACGACGTCCACCAGGCGTATGTCCAGGGTCGCAGCCTGGCCGACCTGGTCACGTTGCTGGAACCCGCCAAGGTCCCGATGTCGGTGGTGCGTGGGGCCCACGCCGTCCTTGGCGCCAATGCCGCCCAGCGGTTGCGCGAGGAACCCTTCGACCTGCTGGACGTCGACCGTGCCCGGTTCGCGCATGCCGACGGACTGGCCCGCCACCTGGGGTTCGACGACACCGATCCTCGCCGGCTGGCGGCGGGCGCACGCGCCGCCGTCGGGGCCGCGAGACGCCAGGACGGCCACCAGGTGCTGGTGCGCGAGGTCGCCGTCGAGGCCACGATGCGGTTGCTGGGGGTGGACGCGATCGCCGCCGTCGCCGGGATCGACCACGCGGTGGCGGCCGGGACGGTGGCCACCGACGAGGTGGCGGTCGTGGTGGACGCGGACCCGGTGGCGGTGGTGGCGACCCCGGCGGCGTTGCGGGCCGAGCGCGAACTGGCCACGAGCCTGGCGACCCTGGCGGCGGCCGACGGCGCCCTGGTCGGCCTCGATGGCACCGAGGACGTCGAGTTGGCCGCGGAGTTGACCGACGGCCAGCGGGCCGCCGTGGCGACCGCGCTGGCCCATCCGGTGAGCGTCCTGACCGGGGGGCCGGGCACCGGCAAGACCAGGACCGTGGCAGAGGTCGTGGCCGCCGCCGCCGCGCTGGGCGCGGACGTCGCGTTGTGTGC
>JAGXFT010000041.1 GCA_024637135.1 Nitriliruptorales bacterium
CGCGCACGGCCGCCAGCGGACGCCGGTCCCGCAGCCGCTCCGTCACCGCGGCGAAGATCCCGGGGTCGTAGTCGTCCCACAGGACCAGGCCTTCCTTGGTCCCGAACCAGCGGTACAGCGACACCGGCGACACGTCGGCGGACTCGGCGACCTGCTCGACCGTGACCCCGTCGAACCCGTCGCGTTCGAACAACGCGACGGCCGATCGCTGGGCGGCCACCATCGACGCATGCCGGCGGCGCGACCGGCGATCGGTCGCGTGGAGGGGCGGGGGCGTGGTCGAGGTATCCATGACAGTGGCTATCTTCTGATAGTCACTGTCATTTGTCAAGCCCCACCGTTCACGGGGCGACGACGGTGGCGTCGGCCGCCTCGGCGGCCAGTTCGCGCAACAGGCCGGCGGTCCGGGCCGCTCGGTCGCGCCACCACGTCGCGGTGGCGTCGGCGACGTCGTCCCAGCCGGTCCACGCGGCGACCGTGGTGGACTCGCCATGGTCGGCCAGCCAGTGGAGGGTGGTCGGCGCGTCCTGGCCCAGCAACTGGGCAAGCACGTAACGACGCTCGGCCAGGCGCAGCGCCAGCCCGGTCTCGTGGGCGCACCGCCGCAGGTCGGTCGTGGTCACCACGAACCCGCACCGCACGGGCACCAGCACCTGGTCGACCAACGATCCGTCGTCGCGCGGATCCGTGAACGTCGGCGCCTCGCGCAGGTGGAGCGGCAGGGCGTCCAGCGGCTCACTGGCGTCGCGCCGCAGCGCCGAGCCCACCAGTCGGGCCCAGTCCGGCCACGGCGCGGGAGCCAACGCCTCGATCCTCGCCAGCACGAGTGGGAGCCACGACCGGAGGTGCTCGTGTACCAGGGTTTCCAGCGCCCGTCGCGCGCGGACGTCGTCGCGGTCGGCGCGCTGCCGCAACTGTGCCCACGCGACCAGCAGGGTGGCCACCGCGTCGGGCTCGGGCGGTGGCACCGCGTCCAGGGCACGGAAGAACCCGGCCACGCGGTCGGCGGCCTCGCCCCCGACCTGGCCCTCGCCGCCCAGGTACACGCTCGCGTTCGGGTAGACGTTGAAGACGAACACCTGGGTCCACGACACCTCGTCGGGCACCGGTGACAGGCCCACCGCCGCGGCCACGCGCTCGTGTTCCGGACCGGGGCGCTCCGCCAGGACGGCCAGGGCCCGCAGGACCTCCACGGTGGCATCTGTCACGACGCGGCCTCCGGGGGTGGTCCGGGGGTGGCGTCGGGGATGGCCCAGGCCGCGCGTGCCGGCCGCAACGGGCGCTTGAGCCAGTGCGGCCGCCGTTCGCCGTTGGGTGACCGCTCACGTGCGGACCGCGCCTTGCCCAGCCATGCCTCGTACTCCGCGCGCATCCGGGCGGTGTCGGCCACGACGTCGCCGTGGACGTCACCGGGCTCGGCCGGGGTCACGCGCACGGCCTGGTGCCAGCAGTGCGCGCCCGAGATCGGATCGGGATGCACCGGGAAGGTCATGTTCTGGTGCACGCCGACGTCGGTCCACCAGATCCGCGCCATGTCCGGATCGCTGGACTCGTACGCGCCGTGCTCGACGCGGTCCGCGAGCGACCATCGGGTGCCGTCGCGGACGAGGTCGACGTCGACGGTCTGCATCCTCGGTGACGGCGCATCGGCCCCCTCGGTCTCGTGCGAGGGCTTCCACCGACCCATGTGGTGGCTGCACGCCACCACGCCGGGACGGATGCCCTCGGTCACCCATGCCTTGACGACAAAGTGGCCGCCATGCGTCGACACCCGGACCAGGTCACCGGTCACGACGCCGACCTCGCGTGCGTGGGACGGGTGGATCCACAACGGGTTCGTGTGGGCCAGTTCGTTCAGCCACTTGGCATTGGCGCTGCGGGTGTGGATCTGCACCGGCAGGCGGAAGGTCGAGATCAGCGGCACCTCGCCGTCCGCCAACTGCGACGGGTGGACATGGCTGGTCATCGCGGTCGGCAGCGCGACGTCGCCCCAGCCCCATTCGGCCAGCGTCGACGACCAGAACTCCAGCTTCCCGGACGGGGTCGGGAAGCCCCGGCGGACCACGCCGTCGACCATGACCCCGACGGCGCGACGGCCCTCGGCGTCGGGCTCCGGCGCGCCACCGGAGGAGTACGACACCGACGGCGCCGGCCCGCGGCCGTACACCCGACCGGTGTCGGACACCACCACGTCGACCAGTTCCTCCTCGCCGACCCCGCCCTCGTGGATCGGCCCGACCCCGTCGGACACCTCGAACCCGCCGTGGCGCCGCATGTACGCCAGCGGTTCCAGGCCCTCCTCGGCGGCCTTCTCGGGCAGCCCCGGGACGCCGTGCTCGAAGACCCAGCCGTAGTAGTCGTCGACGGTCATCTGCTCGCCGGGCCGGTCCGGGGCCTCGTAGTGGCGGCGGATGCCCAGCGAGCCGTCCGGGTCGATCCGCCAGGTCAGCTCGATCCAGAACTCGTTCTCCTCCCACACCTCACCCGGGTTCGCCTCGCGGGTGTCGGTGATGGTCTCGCCCAGGCGTTCGCGTGCGGCGCGCAGGACGGGTTGGCGGAACCCGATCCACTGGCCGTCGTACTGCTCGTAGCTGACGATGTCGTGGCGCTCGGAACTGTGACCCATCGGCAGGACCCAGTCGGCGAGGTAGGCCGTCTCGCTCCACGTCGGGGTCAGCGCGACGTGCAGGCCGACCTGGTCGTGGTCGGTCAGCGCCTCGATCCAACTGAACCCGTCCGGGTTGGTCCACACCGGGTTGTAGACCCGGGTGAAGTAGGTGTCGATCCGGCCCCGGCCCTCGCGCAGGAAGTGGGGGAGGAGGAACGACATCTCGTACATCGCGAACGGGTACTCCAGCGGGAGGTGGAGGTCGTTCCAGACCGGCACGGGGTCGGGGTTCACCGGGGTCGCCGGCTTCAGCTTGTTCCAGCCGTTGGGGTAGGTCCCGCCGGGCACGGCCACGGCCCCCAGCAGGGCGTTCAACAGGAACAGGGTCCGGGCCACCTGCCAGCCGCCCTCGTTGGCGATGCTGGCCGAGCGCCAGGTGTGGGTCGACAACCGGCTGCCGGCGGTTGCGACGGTCTCGGCCACGGCCTGCAACCGGTCGGCGGCGATGCCGGACTCGGCCGCGGCCTGGTCGAAGGTGTGGTGGGCGTAGAGCGTCGCCAGCACCTCCTCGAACACCTCGAAGGTCGGGTCGCGGTCGGGGTGGCAGGCCCGCAGGTACTCCTCCCAGTTCCACCAGCGGCGGACGTAGTCGCGGTCGTACTGGTTCGTCTGGATGAGGTGGTTGGCGATCGCGAGGTTGATCGTGGACTCGCTGCCGGGCCACGGCGCCAGCCAGTGGTCGGCGTGGGTCGCGGTGTTGGAGAGCCGGACGTCCATCACGATCAGCTTCGCGCCGCGTTCACGGGCCTCCATGATGCGCTGGGCGTGCGGGTTGAAGTAGTGCCCGGCCTCGAGGTGGCTGGAGATCAACAGGATCACGTCGGCGTTGGCGTGGTCGGGACTGGGGCGGTCCTGGCCGAGCCAGAACGAGTACCCCGCGCGGGCACCGGCCGAGCACACGTTGGTGTGGGAGTTGTGCCCGTCGACGCCCCAGGCCTGCAGCACCTCGCTGGTGAAGCCGAGTTCCCCCGGCCGACCCACGTGGTAGGTCACCTCGTCGCGGCGGCCCTCCACGATGGCCGCCCGGACCCGGGCCGCGATGGTGTCCAGCGCCTCGTCCCACGACGCGGCCACCCACTGCCCGCCGCCGCGCTCGCCGACCCGTTTCATGGGTGCCAAGATGCGGTCGGGGTCGGTCACCTGGTTGATGGTCGCCGGGCCCTTGGCGCAGTTGCGACCGCGTGACCCGGGCGACTCCGGGTTGCCCTCGAACTTGCGGACCTGCATCGTGTCGCGGTCGACGTAGGCCAGCAGCCCGCACCCGGCCTCGCAGTTGAAACAGGTCGTGGGCACCAGCATGTAGCGCTTCTCGACCTTCCTGGGCCACGACCGCGAGTCGTACTCGACCCAGTCGTCCCAGCGTTCCTTCGGGGGGAACATCGCGAGGTGGATGCGGCTCGCCCCGGGGTAGAACGTCTCGCCCCGGGCCTCGGTGTCGGCGCGAGCCGCCGACACCCGTTCGGCGACGCGGTCGAGGTCGAGCGGGTCGTGCTCCTGCGACTCGTGCTCGGGCGGTTCGTGCTCCGGCATCTTCGACTCCCGGGTGGCGGGACGGCGGGCTGATCAGGCGAGAGGGACGGACTGGCCGGCCTGGACGTGGACGTGTTCGTGGGCGAGCAGTCCGGCCAACACGGGCACGGCCACCACGGCGGCCACCGCCCCGACGAACGGCGCGACCAGCGCGAGGGCCACCAGCGCCAGGCCCGCGCGGAACATCGTGGCGAAGGTGCCGTGGGTCATCGCGTTGGCGGCCATGCGGGCGTGGGCGGTGGAGTGGGGCAGACTGACCTCGCCGGCGACCAGCAGCAGGTGCAGTGCCGCTGACCCGGCCAGGATCCACGCCAGCGGTGCGACCGAGGTCGGGGCGAGCCACGTCGCGACGGGCAGCATCGCGGCCGACCCCGCCAGCGCCGCCTGCACGGCGAAGTGCGGCGGGAGCAGCGGGTTCTGCCACAGGTCACGGGCCCGTGCCTGGGCGAACAGGAAGGCGGTGTAGATCGCCGTCATCACGGCCGCGGGGATTCCGACCACGGCAAGCCCGGACTGCAGTGCGCCACCGCCGAGCAGGCTGAGCATCAGGTGCGCGGCCAGCACCAGCCCGAACACGCCGATGATGACGCCACCGCGGACCAACCACGACCCCCAACGGCCACGGGTGAAGATGTAGTGGAACCGCTCCGGGTGTTCGAGGTCCCAGATCAGCACGCCGCCGGTGATCGCCAGGAAGGTGGCGGCGACCACCGGTGCGGCCCACTGCCACAGCGTGCTGTCGGCGGCCACGATCCCCAGCAGCACCAGCACCGCCACGACCGCGTAGGCCCCGGCCGCGATCGACTTGGTCCACGTGTAGAGCCCGACCCGCCAGTCCCACGGCACGTCGTGGCCGATGTCGTAGGACAGGAGTGCGGCCGCCGACGAGTTGTGCGGCATGCGGCCGTCGGCCGGGCCGTCGCGCAGTTCGACCGGGTCGACCGGTGTGCCGGAGTTGACGTGGTGCGGCGAATCCGGATGCTGGGTCGCCCAGGCGAAGATGTCCACGTCGGGACGCTGGGCCGCCAGGGGGTCGAGCGTGGACTGGCTCGCGCCCTTGTAGAACACCTTGGGACTGGTGTCCTTCTCCGGTCGCCGGACGGCGGTCGCATTGCGGCCGATCTCCTGTGCCACCCGGGTCGTCGGGTCGTTGATGTCACCGACCAGGATCGCCTCGACCGGGCAGACGACGACGCACGCCGGTTCGAGCCCGACGTCGATCCGGTGGGCACAGAAGTTGCACTTCTCGGCGCTGTGGTCCTCGGGGTTGATGAAGATCGCGTCATAGGGGCAGGCCGCCATGCAGGCCTTGCACCCGATGCACGAGTCCTTGTCGAAGTCCACGATCCCGTCCGGGCGGACGAACATGGCGCTGGTGGGGCAGGCGTTCACGCAGGGCGCGTCGTCGCACTGGTTGCAGCGGGTCACCTGGAAGTTGCGGCGTGCGTCGGGGAAGGTGCCGACGTCGACCGACTTCACGTAGGTCCGGGTCACCGACAGCGGGACCTCGTTCTCGGACTTGCAGGCCGTGGTGCAGGCGTGGCACCCGATGCACTTGGTCTGGTCGAGCACCTTGACGTACCGCGGATCGGGGCCAGCGGGGGCGTCCGTGGTCGCCTGCCGTGGCGTCCCGGGGTGGATCGGGAGTGACTGCATCGGCTCCTCCTCGGGGCAGACGTGTCCGCGCCGCCTTCAATTGTCCGTACAATAGCCGGTCGCCGGGCCCGTGTCGCGGGACACTCCGGCATGCAGCGCTGGGAGGGTGGGATGGACGGACGGTGGGGAGGTGGGCGCCTGCTGGCCGGGTTGCGTCCCGACGAGCCGGTCCAGGACCTGGTGGCCGGGTTGACGGTTGCGGCGATGCTGGTTCCGCAGGCCATGGCCTATGCCCTGCTGGCTGGACTCCCGCCCGAGGTCGGCCTCTATGCGTCGACCGTCCCGCTGGTCCTGTACGCGCTGTTGGGGACCTCGCCGCACCTGGCCGTCGGGCCCGTGGCCATCGTGTCGTTGTTGACGGCGACGTCCGTCGCGCGCACGGCCGAGGCGACCGGGGCCGACGTCCTGGCCGTTGCCGCGCTGCTCGCGCTGGTGGTCGGTGCCCTCTACCTGCTGCTGGGGGTGGTCCGCGCCGGCCTGCTCGTGCGGCTGTTGTCGCATCCGGTGCTGGTCGGGTTCACGGCAGCGGCGGCGATCACCATCGCCGTCAGCCAGGTCCGCCACCTGCTGGGCGTCGAGGTCGATCGCAGCGAGGACGTCGCCAGTGCGGTCGTGGCCCTGGTGCGGGCCGTCGGCGACGTGCAGCCTGCCACGGTCGTGGTGGCGGTGATGTCGATCGCCGGGCTGGTCGCGCTGCGGCGGTGGCTGCCGTCGGCGCCGGGCCCGCTTGTCGTGGTGGTCGTGGCAACGGTGGCCAGCGGTGTGCTGGACCTGGCGGGTCGTGGCGTCGCCGTGGTTGGCGTGATCCCGCGCGGACTGCCGCCGTTGGCCCTGCCGCCGATGACGCCGTCGCTGGTGGGTGGGATCCTGCCGGCCGCCGTGGTCATCACCCTGGTCGGGTTCATGGAGTCCATCGCCGTGGCCAAGGTCTACGCCCGGCGGCACCGCACGACGATCGAACCGGACCGTGAGCTGCTGGCCCTGGGGGCGGCCAACGTCGGGGCCGGCCTGTTCGGGGGCTACCCGGTGGCGGGAGGGTTCGGCCGCACCGCGGTCCAGGCCGAGGCCGGAGCCCGGACCCGCCTGACCGGGCTGGTCGTCGCGGTCGTCGTGGCGATCGTGACCGTCGCCTTCACGCCGTTGTTGGCGACGCTGCCGACGGCGACCCTGGGTGCGATCGTGGTCGTCGCCGTGGCGCGACTGGTCGACGTCTCCGCGGTCCGTGACGTGGCGTCGCTGCGGCGCTCGGACTTCCTCACGCTCGTGGTGGCGTTCGTCGCGACCCTGGCCCTCGGGGTCGAACGCGGCATCGCCGTGGCCGTGGTGGCGTCGCTGGTCATCGTGACGTGGCGGATCATGTCGCCGCACACCGCCGTGCTGGGGCGACTGCCGGACAGCGACGTCTACCGGAACGTGGACCGGTTCCCGGAGGCGATCCGCACCCCGGGCGTGGAGGTGATCCGCTTCGACGTGTCCCTGAACTACCTCAACGTGGAGTTCGTCCGACGCCGGGTCCGGCGCCTGGTCGGGGAGGCCGATCCCCAGCCGTGGGCCGTCGTGATCGACGCGGCCGGTGTCAACGACATCGACGCGTCCGCGGTCGAGGGGTTGGTCGACCTGGTGGACGAGCTCGAGCGGATGTCGATCGAGTTGCACCTGGCCGACGTCAAGGGGCCGGTGCGTGACGTGCTCGGACGCAGTGGACTGGACCAGCGGCTGCGTGGCCGCGTGCACCCCGAACTCCCGGACGCACTGGCTGCCCTTGATGGCGTCGGCGGGGGATCGAACGGATTCCCCGAGCCGGTCAGCGGGCGACGGGGGGCCCACGGATAGGGTGATCGCCATGGCCGCCGCAACCCCCTCCGATCCCCCTGACCCACCCCTGTGGCGCCAGGTGTTGGACGATCTCCGGTCGCGCATCGCCTCGGGCGACATCGGGGATCGCTTCCCCACGGACCGGGAACTGGTGGAGCGGTACGGCGTGTCGCGCCACACCGTGCGCGAGGCCGTGCGCCACCTCAAGGCCCAGGGGGTCATCGAGCGCGAGCGCGGGCGTGGCAGCTTCGTTCGGCAGGTGGACGTGTCCCAGCAGATGGGCACCCTGTTCAGCCTGTTCCGCGAGGTCGAGGCCCGGGGCATGGCCCAGACCAGCGAGGTGCTGGCGCTGGGCCGCGGCACCGACGAGCGGGCCGCCGCCCACTTCGGTGGCCCCCCCGACATGCCGCTGGTGCACCTCGAACGGGTCCGCCACGCCGACGGGACCCCACTGGCACTGGACACGATCTGGCTGCCGGCGGACCTCGGCGAGGCGATCCTGGACGTCGACTTCGCCCGGACGGCCCTCTACGACGAGTTGGAGCGCCTGCTGGACCTGCGGATGGACGCCGGGACCGAGACCGTCAGCGCGGTCGCCGCCACCCCCGAGGTCGTCGACGTGCTGGACCTCGACGAGGGCGAGGCGTTGCTGCGCATCGAGCGGCTCGGCCGGGTGGAGGGCCGGACCGTCGAGTGCCGCGTCACGCTGGTCCGGGGCAGCCGCTTCGCGCTGGTCTCGGAACTGTCGGTCGCGGCCAGCCTGCCACCGCCGACGGTGTCGATCGACCACGCGGGCTGACGTGCGTCAGGCCAGGTCGAAGTGGTCGCCGGCACGGTCGAAGGCGTCGTCGACCAGCACGACGTCGCGGCCGGCACGGGCCAGCAGCGATGCGCCGATCGAGGCCCGGTACCCGCCGGCGCAGTGGATCCACACCGGCTCCCCGGTGGGCACCTCGGCCATCCGGTCCTCCAGTTCGTGCAACGGGACGTGGTGGGCGAAGTGCAGGTGGCCGTCGTTCCACTCGAGGTTGCGTCGGCTGTCGAGCACCCAAGGCGTGTCGCCGTCGTCCACGGTGCGTCGCAGGCCGGCGAAGTCCGTGACGTCGTAGCTGGCACGGGCACCCTCGTCCGGCAGCCCGTCAGCGTGCTGGCCCGCGAGGTCGTCGATCCCGATGCGCACCAGTTGGCGCTGCATCTCGGCGATGGCCCCGGGCGTGTCCGCAACCAGCGTCAGGGGCGTGCCCCACGGCAGGATCCAGCCGAGGTAGGTGGACGCGGGAGTCGCGAGTTCGACGTTGACGGTGCCGATGAGGTGGTCGCGGGCATAGGCGGTGCGGGTCCGCAGGTCGACCACCCACTCCCCGGCGTGGATCCGCCGGGCGAGTTCGGTGGCGTCGACCCGACGGGGCGGCTCGAGGTCGGCCGCGTCCGGGCCAGCGAGGTTGGCGGGGCCCATGTGGGCGTAGTAGGCGGGAAAGGCGTCGAGGCCGGCCATCAGCTCGGCGACGAAGGCGTCCTCGCCGGCCGCCGTGAAGGCTTGGTTGGCGACCTTCTCGTGGCCGATGGTCGACGAATCCACCCCGGCGACGTCCCCGGACGAGCAGAAGCTGCCGAACCCGTGGGTCGGCAGCACGGCGACGTCGTCGGGGAGGTCGGCGGCCAACCGGTGGGCGGACGTGAACTGTGCGCGTGTCAGTTCCTCCGTGCGCTCCGACCCGACCAGGTCCGTGCGGCCGACCGAGCCGAACAGCATCGAGCCGCCGGTGAAGACCGCCACGTCGGTGCCGTCGCGTGCGACCGCGTAGGACAGGTGGGTGGGGGTGTGGCCCGGCGTGTGGATGGCGCGGACCGACAACGCGCCCACGTCGACGACGTCGCCGTCACGCAGGCCGTGGCGATCGAAGTCCACGGGATCGTCGGCGTTGACGTGGTAGGTGGCGTCGCAGCGGCGGGCGAGGTCGAGCCCACCCGTCACGTAGTCGTTGTGGATGTGGGTCTCGAACACGTCGGTCACGCGGACGCCGCGGTCCTCGACGACCGACAGCACCCGGTCGATGTCCCGCTGGGGATCGATCACGGCGGCCACGGTCCCGTCGGTGACCACGTAGGTGCGATCGCCCAGCGACGGGGTGTCGATCGTGACGATGTCCATGGATGCCTCGTCGGGCTCGGGTTCGTGGGCGGCGTGGCGGGCGGGGGACCCGGTCCGCCAATTGTACGTACAAATGCTCGGCCGTCAATCGCGACCGCATCGTGGGGTGACGTCCGTCAGCGGCGGGCGCGCGCCGGGGGGTGGAGGTCGGGGCGAAATCGTGTGAGGTCGGCGGGGGTGTCGAGGTCGGCCAGCCCGGGTGCGTGGTGGACCACGACCGGGATCCCGGCAGCACCAGCGGCCTGGACGTGACGCTGGTGGCTCGCGGGACCGAAGGCCGGGTCGAGGATGTCCGGTGGTCGCAGCAGCAGCGCGTTGGTGCCGTCCTCGCGCTGGCACGGCACCACGACCACGGTCCGGTCGTGTGCCGCGCCGGCCGCGACCACCTCCCGCAGGTCCGCGGTCGTCACCCGGGGCAGGTCACTGGGCAGCACCAGCGCGGTGCCGCCACGGGCCGTGACCACGGCCAGGCCCTGTGCCACGGCGGCGTTGAGGCCCGCGCCCTGCTCGACGACGGCCTGGGCGTCCAGCGACGTCGCGAGGTCGCGCATCCGAGCGCTGCGCGACACCACCAGCACCGGCCCCAGTGGCCGTGCCGCCGCGATCGTGTGGGCCAACAGGTCACGGGCGAGGTCGGCCCGCCCGGCGTCGTCCAGCACGGCGGCAAGGCGGGTCTTTGCCTCGCGCGCCGGTGCCACCGGGACGACGGTCGTGATCATGCCGCGCGGCCGAGGGTCACGACGGCGGCCGCGAGCCGGTCCTGGGCGGCAGGATCGTCCATCACCGTGGCCGCGACGTGACCTCGGAGGCCGAGCGCGGCCAGGTCGGGGAGGAGTTGCTCGTCGACGTGGTCGACCACCATGTCGGTCACGACGTCGCGGAGGTGGTGGGCCACGCCGACCGCGCTGACGGGGAGGTCGTGGTCGGCCAGCAGCTTCGCCGCCGGGCCCCGCAGCGCCCGGCCCCCGACGATCGGGCTGACCGCAACGGTCGGCCGTACGTGGACGCGGTCACGCAGCGCCACGCCGAGTGCCGGCACGGCCCGGATCGGGTCGATGCTCAGGAACGGGTTGCTGGGTGCGAGGACGACCACGTCGGCAGCGGCGATCGCGGCCACGACGGTGGGGTCGGCGCGGGCCTCCGCAGCGCCGTGGAAGGCGATCTCGTGCACGGTCGGCTGGCCGCGCTGGGCCACGAACCAGTCCTGGAACGGCTGCCACCCGTCGTCGGTGCGCAGGTGCGTGCGGACCGGGTCGTCGGTCATCGGGTGCAGGCGGTGGGCGAGGCCGTGCGCGGCACCCAGTTCGTGGGTGACCCGGGTCAGCGTTCGGCCCGACTGCAGGGCGTGGGTCCGGACCAGGTGGGTCGCCAGGTCGCGGTCGCCCAGTCGGAACCAGTCGGGTCCGCCCAGCGCGGCCACGCCGTCCATCACCGTCCACGTCTCGTCGGCCTGGCCCCACCCGCGGTCGGGATCGTGGATGCCGGCGAGACGGTGCATGACGGTGTCGAGGTCCGGGCAGATCCGCAGGCCGAGGTGGTCCATGTCGTCGCCGGTGTTGACCACGATCGTCAGCTGGTCGAGGGCGAGCACACGGGCCAGTCCGGCGACCAGTTTCGAGCCACCGACGCCGCCCGCCAGCACCACCACGGTCGGGCGCGAACCCGTGTCGGTCATCGTGGTCCCTCGGCTCTCGGTGGCCGTCGCTGGCCTCGGTCGACCAGCCTACGGACCGTCCCGTCTGGCATCGGCAACCCCGTTCGTGCCGTTCAGCGCACGGGTGTTCGCTCAGCGAACACTCGTACGTGTCCATCGTCGCGCCGGTGGATGTGGCGATCATGGGCGTTCCGGAGGCTCCGTGGCCGGGCGCCGACACCGACGGCCACGAATGTTGTTGCGGTCGCAACCTTTTGGCCGTCCGCCGGGACAGGCCGTGGTGTGACCTCGTAGGTTCGTCCTGTCGACACAGGAGCCCTGCCATGAACGACACGTCGCTGGTGATCGGCGGTCGGTCCGCACCGGCCACCGGCCAGGCCACCTTCCAACGCCGCAACCCGGTCAGTGGCGAGGTCGCCACGACCGCGTCGGCGGCCACCGCCGAGGACGCGATCGCCGCGGTGGACGCCGCGGCGGCCGCCTTCCCGGACTGGTCGCAGACCGGACCCAGCGCACGGCGGGCGTTGTTGCTGGCCGTGGCCGACCGCCTCGAGGAGATGACCGAGCAGTTCGCCGAGGTCGTGTCGGCCGAGACCGGCGCGACACTGCAGTGGGGTCCCTTCAACGTCGGCCTCGCCGCCGGGATGATGCGCGAGGCAGCCGCACTCACGACGATGATCCACGGCGAGGTGATCCCGTCCGACGTTCCCGGCAGCATCGCGATGGGCATCCGCGAACCCGCCGGGGTCGTGCTGGGCATGGCGCCGTGGAACGCCCCGGTGATCCTTGGCGTACGCGCCATCGCGACCCCGCTGGCCTGTGGCAACACGGTGGTCCTCAAGGGGTCCGAGCAGTGCCCCGAGACCCACCGCCTGATCGTGCAGGCCTGCATCGACGCCGGGCTGCCCGACGGGGTCGTCAACTACGTCAGCCATGCGGCCGACGACGCCGGCGACGTGGTCGAGGCGATGATCGCCCACCCGGCCGTGCGGCGGGTCAACTTCACCGGGTCGACCAGGGTCGGCCGGATCATCGCGCAGGTGTGTGCGAGCCACCTCAAGCCGGTGCTGCTGGAACTTGGCGGCAAGGCGCCCCTGGTCGTGCTGGACGACGCCGACGTCGATGCGGCCGTCGACGCGGCGGCGTTCGGGTCCTACGCCAACTCGGGCCAGATCTGCATGTCGACCGAGCGCATCATCGTCGATGCCGCGATCGCCGACGAGTTCGTGGAGAAGTTGGCGGCCAAGGCGTCCAACCTGCCGGTCGGCGACCCGGCCGGGGGCAACGTGGTGCTGGGCTCGGTGGTGGACCAGGCCACGGTGGATCGCTGCAACGCGCTGATCGACGACGCGGTCGCCAAGGGCGCCGAGGTCGTGGCCGGTGCGAAGTCCGAGGACACGATGATGCCGGCCACGCTGGTCGACCGCGTGACGCCCGAGATGGACATCTTCCGCGACGAGTCGTTCGGCCCGGTCAAGCCGGTCATCCGCGTGAACGGCGTGGACGAGGCCGTGGCGGCGGCCAACGACACCGACTACGGGTTGTCGGCCGCGGTGTTCGGGCGCGACATCGCGCGGGCGTGGCAGGTCGCCAAGCGGATCGAGTCGGGCATCTGCCACGTGAATGGCCCGACCGTCCACGACGAGGCCCAGATGCCCTTCGGTGGGGTGAAGTCGTCCGGCCACGGCCGCTTCGGCGGGCTGGCCGGCGTCGCGGAGTTCACCGAACTGCGCTGGATCACCCTGCAGACCGGCGACCGCCACTACCCCTTCTGACCCATGCGTGCGTCCCTCGTTCCACCAGCGGAACGAGGGACGCACACGAGGCCCACTGCGAGCGAGGAGTTGGACATGACGGCCACCGAGACCGGGCACGCCAGCACCAACGGACAGGGACCACCCGGGGCCGGCCACGTGATCGACCACTCCACCCAGGCGATCCTGGACCGTATGGCCGAACTGCACCCGACCGGGCAGGCACCGGCGGCGATCTTCAACGACCGTGGGATCTTCGAACTCGAGCGCGAGAAGGTGTTCGCGAAGTCGTGGCTGTACCTCGGGCACGAATCCGAGATCCCCGAGCCCGGTGACTACGTGCTGCGGTACCTGATCGACGACCCGTTCATCGTGATCCGGTCCGAGGACGGCGAGATCGAGGCGATGCACAACCACTGTCGCCACCGAGGGATGCAGGTGTGCCGCTCCGAGATGGGCAACGCCAGCCACTTCCGCTGTCCCTACCACGGCTGGACCTACAAGAACGACGGGTCGCTGGTCGGTGTCCCGGTCCAGAAGGCCGCCTACGGCGACACCCTCGACAAGTCCGAACTGGGGTTGCTGAAACTGGCCAACGTCGACACCTACAACGGCATGATCTTCGGGTCCCTGGACGACGACATCGTGCCGCTGGACGAGTGGCTGGGCGACATCCGCTGGTACCTCGACCTGTTCACGACCCGCAGCCCCGGGGGACTGCAGGTCGTGGGTGCGCCGCAACGATGGATCGTGGACGTCGACTGGAAGATCGCCGGCGAGAACTTCATCGGTGACTCCTACCACACCCTGATGACCCACCGGTCGATGGTCGAGTTGGGCCAGGCGCCGTCGGACCCCAAGTACGCGATGTACGGCGAGCAGATCCACGTGCCCGGCAAGGGCCACGGGGCGATGTGCATCGGGGCACCACCCGGGTCCGGACTGCCACCGATGTTCGGCTATCCCGACGACTTCATCGAGCGCGCCCGGGAGTCGATCCCGACGCCCGAGCAGTACGAGGTCGCGAAGGAGACCCGGATCGGCCTGTGCACGGTGTTCCCGTCGCTGTCGATCCACAACCCGATCCGGCGACCCGACACCGAGTACGAGGGCTCGATCCCGATGATGACGTGGCGGACGTGGAACCCGATCGGGCCGGGGAAGATCTCGATCTCGTCGTGGTTCCTGGTCGAGAAGGACCTGTCCGAGGAGTTCAAGCAACTGAGTTCGTGGTCCTACCTGCGCTCGTTCGGGATCTCGGGGACCTTCGAACAGGACGACACCGAGATCTGGACCCACATCGCCCGCAACGCCGGCACGTTCACCGGTCGCAACCAGACCGTGAACTACCAGATGGGCATGGAGTTGGAGCCCGACGAGGACTGGCCCGGGCCCGGGGTGGCCCAGCCGGTCAACTTCACCGACGCCAACCTGCGCAACTTCTACAGCCGGTGGCTCGAGATGATGACGGCATGAGGCTGGGGAGGGACGACGATGAGTGATGACGTGGACGCGGCCATGCGCCGCCAGTACGAGGTCGAGCAGTTCCTGGTGCACGAGGCCGAACTGCTGGACGAGTCGCGGCTGGAGGAGTGGCTGGGGCTGGTGACCGACGACGTCGTCTACCAGGTCCCGGTCCGCATAAACCGCGAGCAGACCGGGGAGACCCGGGTGACCGGGGTGCGCACCGACAGCTTCCACCTGGACGAGAACCGGGCGTCGTTGCAGATGCGTGTCGACCGCGTGGCGACCGGCTTCGCGTGGGCCGAGGAGCCCCCGTCGCGGTTGCGCCACGTCATCGGCAACGTCCGGGTCGCCGCGCCGGGCGAGGCGGTGTCGGAACACCTCGACCTGGATGCGCTGGGTGACGACGACCTGGTGGTGCGGTCCAACCTGCTGGTGTTCCGCAGTCGCGGCGACCGGCCCGAGCACGACCTGCTGGCCGCCGAGCGCCACGACCTCCTGCGCCGGGTCGACGGCGGGTTCCGGCTGGCCCGCCGACTGGTCGTGCTGGACAGCACGGTGGTCCCGACGCTGAACCTCGCGTTCTTCTTCTGACGGAGGTCGCCATGCCCGAACAGGTCCCCACGCCCACTCCCACGGTCGGTCCGTCCGACGAGGTGGGGGAGGAGGTCTCGATCACCAACGAGTTCACGTCGGTGCGGGTGCGAAAGGTGGTGACCCGCAACGGCGAGCGCCTGCGGATCCACTCGGCCAAGCTCGGCTTCACCATCGACCTCGACCCACTGGAGCTCGAGTCGCTGACCTGGCAGACCGCCGAGACCTTCTCCCGCATGCTCCACTCCCCGTACGGCCCCGAGGATCCCGAGGCCAAGCCCCTGCTCCCCACCCCCGACCGCGACGCCGGATCGTCGCCGGCCGCCGGCTGACAGTGTTGGGCGCCGTGCGCACGACGTACTCGCCACAGTGCCGGCGAGGCGCTAACAATGCCCTGCAACGACCGATGCCTTCGGTCGCCGTTCCAACGCTGATCAACGCTGATCCTATGGAGGAAACCGTGCGTCATCTACACCTACGCGGCGTGCTCGCGACGGCGATCACGACCGCACTGCTCGTCTCGTCGGCGACCGTGGCAACAGCACATCCCGACGACGGGGGACCAGAGGTCGTGACCGATGACCCCTCCGACGATGTCCATGACGACGTCCACCTCGGCGCGGACGCCCACGACTTCGACATCGACGGGCCGCTGTTGGGGCAGGACGAGTTCGACGTCATCTCGGGCGGGCCGTACTCGAAGGTCACGAAGAACCTCGCGGTGGCGGGGCGCGGCGAGCGTCTCGAGCCCAACGTGACGACCGACGTGTGGGCCCACGAGGGCTACGCGTACACCGGCACGTTCTCGTCCGACTGTTCCGACGGAACCGTCGAGGACGAGTCTGGCATCTGGGTCTGGGACGTCCACAACAAGAACAAGCCGTCCAAGGCCGGCGTCATCATCAGCCCGGTGGGGACGAAGGCGAACGACGTCAAGGTGTTCACCAACACCGCCGGTGACGACATCCTCGTGTTCTCCAACGAGATCTGTGGAGCAGGTGGCGTCGGTGGGGTGATGGTCTACGACGTGACCGACCCGGAGAACCCGGTCGAGCTGTCGCGGATCGTCGTCGACGACGCGAACGTCGCACTGCGCGACGCCTTCGGCGTCGTGGACGTCGGCGTCCACAACATGTACCTGTGGAGCCGCAACGGTGTCGACTACGTCGGGGTCTCCGGCGAGGCCGACTTCGGGAACTTCCAGATCTTCGACATCACCGACCCGAGCGCACCCACGCTCGTGTCCACCTGGGGTCCGGAGAACGCCGAGTTCGCCGACGAACTCGCCTCGTTCGGGCTGTCGTCGTTCGCCGAGGGCGACCTCGACTTCTGGCTCGGTGAGGGCTTCGACCTGCTGATCGAGGCCGACGGCTGGATCTTCTCCGGCTACGGCGCGTCTGCGAACCGCGTGATGCACGACCTGTTCATCAATGAGGACGCTACGAAGGCGTACGTCAACTTCTGGGACGCCGGCCTGGTCCTGCTCGACATCACCGACCCGGCCAACCCCGTCTACGTGTCGACGGCGCTCGACGTCGAGTCGACCGACGGTGAGGTCAACTCCCACTCCGTGTGGACCGAGGACGACGTCATCGTCGTCGAGGGCGAGGAGGACTTCGCTCCCTACGAGAACGTCTTGGTGACCTCAGCGGGCAACTTCGACGCCGCCGTCGGCAACATCAACCCGAGCGGTGACGTCATCGGAGACGCCGCCTACGTCGGGCTCGCCTGCAACGGCGACCCCCTGCCAACGGCCGACGAGACCGGCGCGAGCGTCGCGCTGATCCAGCGCGGTGTCTGCGCCTTCACCGACAAGGGCAACAACGTCGACGCGGCCGGCTACTCCGGCATGGTCGTGTTCAACGACGAGGCCCGCGGCGACGCACTCGTGACCATGGGCGGTGACCCGGTCGCCATCCCGGGCGTGTTCATCGGCCACTCCGACGGCCTCGCGCTCGCCGGCGTCACCACGGCCGGCGATCTCGTGGTCGGCGCATCGGCAGGCACCGTCGAGGGCGTCCAGTCGCTCTGGAACGGCTGGAGCGGTCTGCGGATCTGGGACTACAGCGACCCGGCCAACCCGGTGCTCGCCTCGACCTTCGACACCGCGTGCTCGGCCCTCGAGCCGGGGACCGAGGGTGCCGAGGACTGCATCGATGGCGGGACGTACTCGAGCCACAACCTTGTCATCGAGGACGGCATCGCGTACATCTCGTGGTACTACGACGGGCTGCTGATGCTCGACATCAGCGACCCGTACAACCCAGTGGAGGTCGGTCGCTACCACGAGCGCGGTGACGCGTTCGAGGCGCAGAACGCCGGACCCCAGGACATCTGGGGCGTGTACAAGATCGAGAACAAGCCGTGGGTGTACGCATCGGACCGCAACGGTGGTCTGTACGTGCTGAAGGCCTATGGCCAGGGCTCGGCGAAGAACGGCAAGGGGGCGGGCGTCAACTGACGCCAGTCCGGTGACAGCACGCTGAGGGGCGCTCAACTGCGGCGCCCCTCAGCGCTGTCCGGTGGGTCGGGTCCACTCCCGCCAGGCCGTCGGCGACTACCGCGATCCGGGGGAACTCCGACGGCCGCGGGTCGTCACGTGCGCTTGCCAGTCGGGTTGTCGCCTGGAGTTCCGCCAGCGCCGCCTGAGCCGACAACCGTCGACGATGCTGCTCCTCCCTCCAGTTGTCGCTACGGCGCGGTCAGCGCCAGACGCGACGGACCGCAATCAGTACGACCACCGGCGGGACCAGGAACACCAGGGCCAGGACGGCCGTGACCTGGGGGTCGCGTTCCACGAACGGCAGCAGCACGACCGGCAGGGTCAGGCGGCCTCCACCCACGGCCAGGCTGGTCCCGTACTGGCTCCAACTGACCAGGAACCCGAGCAGGCCGGCCAGTGCGGTGGTCGGGGCGGTCGCGGGCAGCGTCACCAGCCACAGCCGTCGCCACCGTGACGCCCCAGCGTGGCCGCCGCCTCCTCGAGTTGTCGCAGGCGGTCACCGAACACCGGCACCAGGGTCAGGACGACGTAGGGCAGCACGTACACGAGGTGGGCCAGCACCAGTCCGGGGATCGAGTCGGCCAGCCCGAGCCGCAGCAGCCACGTCACCAGCCCGGTGCCCGGGGTCGCCGCTCGCCCGACCGGGATTCCTCGCGCCATCCCCCCTCACGATGGGCCAGACGCATACGTGCCCCTGTCCCCTTGACCCGACCCGACCTACACCCAGCTAGCCCCGAATGCGGAACGGTCCTGATCACCATGCCCGGGTTCGACCGGTGGGTTGCTGGCCGATCAACTGCAGACGGTCA
>JAGXFT010000042.1 GCA_024637135.1 Nitriliruptorales bacterium
CGCGCCTGGGCGTTGTCCGGATCCAGGGCCAGGATCCGTTTCAGGACGCCGATGGCAGAGATCGTCCCGGTCTCGTCGGGCGCCCGACGGGCCTCGTCCGCGCGCGTCAGGAGGTGGTCGACGTCGGCTGGTGCCGGCGCGGCGTCGATGTCGAAGATGCGCCCGTCGCTGGCCCGCAGGTGCAAGACCGGTGTGCCCCATTCCACGTCGCTGGCACGCGCGAAGACGGCCTTGCGGGCCTCGGCCACCGCCGCGTCCACCGGGTAGCCGTCGGCCATCGCGAGGTACAACTCGTGTGAGAACGCGATCGCCGAGCGGTCCGAGATCTCGAACTGCATCGCCACGACGGCTGACGTCCCCTGCCGGACCAGGCTCTGGGCGACCCCGCCACTGGGGTTGTCCGCGGACGTCCGCGATCCCTCGCAGGCGTTGAGCACGACCATGCGCAGCGACGCGTGGTCGTGCAGCATCATGCCCAGTTCCTCGCCCGACACCCCGCGGGCGCGGCCCTCGTCGTCCTCCAGCGCCAGCACGCCCATGTCGTCGCGTTCGTCGAACACGCCGTGGCCGATGAAGTGCAGGATGTGGAAGGCGTCCTTGCGCAACTGCTGCTGGACCCCGGACAGCGATGGTTCGGCGACGCGGTGCAGTTCGATCCGCCCGGTCCGGACGAGGTCGGCCGTCGCCTCCTCCAGCAGGGCCACCTCGGCGTCGACGTCCAGCTGGTCGTAGTCGCTGGGGGAGGCTGCCAGTACCAGGATCCGCAACGGCGGTTCGACCTGCAGCGGTCGCTGGCGTTGCGCCAGGTCGGCGTAGCGCACGACGGGGGTGAGGTTGGACAGCGTCAGGAACCGTCCGAGCGACCGGCTGTAGAGGAACTCCCACGGCACCGGTGCCAGTTCGGGTGCCGTGCCGAGGCGCAACCGCACGCGCAGTCCCCGGCCCTCGCGGTCGGCCGCGTCGAGGCTGCGGTGGAAGCAGGTCTCGACCTCGCCGGTGAAGACGGCGTCGTACAGTTCGCCGCCGAACTCGCGGGCCCGCGCCGTGTGTGACGAGCCCATGCGCCGGACCACGCTGCGCCCGGCCGCCATGCGCAACGTGAAGTTCTCCAGCCCCTCGGGGGTGAAGGGGAAGGTGAACGTCGCGGCCGCCTCGCCCGCCGGCGAGTCCAGCACCCGCACCTCGAAGGCGCCGCCCCCCGAACCACCCCCCGAGTCATCGCCAGCCTTGTCCGCCACGGCCTCGATGGCCAGGTCGAAGTTGTCGTAATCGCGCACGTCCATGCGTGGCCTCCCTCGACGCGACTCGACCCGATCGCCCGACCCTACACCCGGAGGTGGCAGAATCCGCCTTGATACGACACCACTCGCCGCGCTCGCACGCCCACCCCACCCACAAGACAGGCGTCAGCGGCGCAGGCCGACAAGACAGCCCTCAGCGGCGCAGGCTGTGGCGTGAGAACGAGCCCCTGGGCGAGTTCTCAATCCTGCCGAGCGCAGCGAGGCAGGCGACTTCATCTCCGCCACAGGTCGCGTGTGAACAGCAGCAGGAGGGGGAAGATCTCCAGTCGACCGACGAGCATCAGCCCGGACAGCAACCACTTGCCGGCACCCTGGATCGGCGCGAAGTTCTCGGTCGGGCCCACCAGCCCCAGGCCCGGACCGATGTTGCCGAGCGCGCTGGCCACTGCGGTGACCGACGTGATCAGGTCGAGCCCGGTGGTGCCCAGCTGGCGCGATTCGATCACGCTCAGCAGGAACGTCCCGGTCATGAACATGAACATGTAGAACAGGAAGAACGACTGGATGTTGCGGACCAGGTCGGGCGGCACCGAGGTGCCGTCGAAGCGGGTCACGAACACGCCACGCGGGTGCACCAGGCGCCGCAGGTCCGACGAGGCCGACCTCGTCAGCACGCCGACGCGGAAGGTCTTGACGCCACCAGCGGTCGAACCGGCCATCCCGCCCAGGAACATCAGTCCGACGATCAGGATCTGCAGGCCCGGGACCCACTGGCCGAAGTCGGTGGTGGCGAACCCAGTGGTGGTGACGATCGTCAGGGCGGTGAAGATGCTGTCGCGCAGCAGCGCCTCCAGCCCGGTCTGGGCGAACACGACGTCGCCGCCGTCCAGCAACCCGATCAGGATCAGGGTCGTGGCCCCCACCGCGAGTCCGGCGTAGAGCCGGAACTCACCGGAACTGCCGTAGACGCGTGGGTTGCGCAACGCCCGGTAGTGCAGCGCGAACGACGCCCCGGCGGCGAACATGAACAGGATGACGACCCACTGGCTGTAGGGACTGAAGGTGGTCAGCGATGTCGCCCGGGTGCCGAAGCCCCCGGTCGACATCGTCGTCATGGAGTGCGCGATCGATTCGAACAGGGACATGTCGCCCACGGCCAACAGGACGATCTCGGCCACGGTCAGGCCGGCGTAGACCAACCACAGGCGCTTGGCGGTCTCGCGGAAGCGTGGCGTCAGGCGGTCGGGTCGCGGACCGGGGGACTCCGCCCGGGCCAGTTGGACGCCCCCGACGCCAAGCAGCGGCAGGATCGCGATCGACAGGACGATGATCCCCATGCCGCCGATCCACTGGGTCAACGAGCGCCACATCAGCAATCCGTACCCGAGGACGGCGGGATCGGCCAGGATCGACGATCCGGTGGTCGTGAACCCGGACGTGGTCTCGAAGACGGCATCGGTGACCGAGGGGATGGCCCCCGTGAACAGGTACGGCAGCGAGCCGACCAGCGACATCCCGATCCACGACAGGCCGACGGCCGCGAAGCCCTCGCGGGTGGTCAGTTCGCCGGGCGCCCCCACGCCACGCCACATGGCCGCACCCACCACCATCGCCAGGACCGCCGCCGCGGCGATCCCCCTGGCGTCGGACCACTCCCGGTAGAGCACGGCGGTCAGGGCGGCCACCAGCATCGCCACGCCGGTGGCCCCCACGACCGCGCCCACGATGTAGACCAGTCGGACGAACATCTGGCGCCGGCTCCGCCGCGTCCGGCGTCGTCGCAGTTGGACACGAACGGGCGTGCTGTCGTCGGGTGGACGATCACTCAGGCCGTGCACATCGCCTCGATGTCGTGGATGGCGTGTGCCGGGGCCAGGACGATCAGGCGGTCACCGGCCGCGATCGGGGTCGACCCGGTCGGCACGGTGGCACGTCCGTCCCGCGCGATGCCGCCGATCACGGCCGTGGTCGGCAGGTCGAGGTCCTGCACCCGGACACCGTCGGCCCGGCTGCCGGGCGCGACCTCGATGTCCAGTGCCTCCGAATCGGTGTCCTTGAAGGTCGCGACCGAGTGGATGCGGCCACGGCGGACGAACTGCAGGATGGCGTTCGCGGCGGTCAGGCGGCTCGACACGGAGGCGTCGATGTCGGACCCCACCATCAACCCGACGTAGCTGAGCCGGTGGAACCGGGCGAGCACGGTGGACGCACCCAGCGCCTTGCCGACCAGGCTCGCGGTCAGGTTCACGTCGTCCCAGCCCGACAGGGCGGCCACGGCGTCGCCCTCGCCCAGCGACAGGTCCGACAGCACCGCCGGGTCGGTCGGGTTGCCGTGCAGGACCAGGGCCTTGGGGTGGCGGTCGGCCAGGCGACGACAGCGGGTCTCGTCGTGGTCCACCAGCACGACCTCGAGGTGGTCGGCCAGCAGCAGGTCGACCGCCAGTTCGGCCATCCGGGTCGCTCCCAGGACCACGACTCGCTGGATCGGGTCCCGTTCCCGCCGGAGCAGGCAGCGCGCGCGGGGCAGGTCCTCGGTGCGGGACACCAACAGGACGTGGTCGAGTTCATCGATCACCGTGTCGCCGCGCACCGGCATGGTCTCGCCGTGGCGGACGATCGCGGCGATCGCCCAGTCGAAGCGGTCGTGGTGCTGGCGCAGGTCGGACAGTCGTTGGTCCAGCAGCACGCTGTCGCGCCGGACGATCCCGCCGACCAGGGTCAGTTGGCCGTCGACGAACTCGACGAGGTCGGAGACCCCGCGCTGGCTGACCAGGTCCAGGACCTCGTGGGCGGCCATCTCGCCGGGGTCGATGACGACGTCGACGCCCAGGTCCGTGACCCCGTCGATCAGGTCGGGGTCCTCGATCCGGGCCACCGTCCGTCGGGTCCCCAGGACGTGGGCGGCATGGCACGCCAGCACGTTGACGCCGTCGGAGTTGGACACCGCGATCAACAGGTCGGCGCGCTTGGCCCCGGCCCGGGTGAGCGTCGCCGGGCTGGCGCCGTTGCCCACCAGGACGAGTGCGTCCAGCTGGTCCTGCACGGCGGCGGCCCGGGCATCGTCGTTCTCGATCACGACGACGTCCTGGCCCTCGTTCGACAGCCGTTCGGCCAGGTAACTGCCGACGGCGCCGGAACCGACGATGACGATGCGCACGACGCCCTCGGGTGGAGTGGCCGGATGACTGGTCCGGAGGATACGGGGCGGCCGGGTCCGGACCGACCGTTCCGGGAACGGTGGCGTCGTGGAAGTAGGATCGGGCCGACCCCGGCGACGATCGCCGGTGCCCTTCCGGCCCCGCACGGCCGGTCCCGACTCGCCCGAAGATCGACAGGACCTCGCGATGGCCCCCTCCGCATCCGACGACGCGACCGCTGCCGGTCGACTGTGGGGTGCGCGGTTCGAGGCCGGGCCCGCCGAGGCGGCCTGGGCACTGGGCGTCTCGACCGGGTTCGACGCCCGCCTGTGGGCCCACGACCTGGCGGGATCGCGTGCCCATGCGGGGGAGTTGCACCGGATCGGCGTCCTGGACGACGACGAGCATGCCCGCCTGCGTGCCGCGCTCGACCGCTGCGGCGAGGCGTTCGCCGACGGCACCTTCGCCTTCCGGTCCGACGACGAGGACGTGCACGGGGCGATCGAGCGCTGGCTGGTCGACGACCTGGGCGAACTCGGGGGCAAGTTGCGGGCCGGGCGGTCCCGCAACGACCAGATCGCCAACGACCTGCGCCTGTTCCTGAAGGACGCCTGCACCAGCACCATCGCGGGTGTCCGGGCGGTGCAAGGGGCACTGGCCGACCAGGCCGAGGCCAACCTCGACCTGCTCGCCCCCGGGATGACCCACCTCCAGCGGGGCCAACCGGTGCTCCTGTCCCACCTCCTGCTGGCGTGGTTCTGGATGCTGGATCGTGACGCCGGCCGACTGTCCGATGCGCGTGACCGCCTCGACGAGTCCGTGCTGGGAGCGGGGGCGCTGGCAGGTCTCACGCTGGACCTCGATCCGCGTGCCTACGCCGACGCGCTGGGGTTCTCGCGCGTGGCACCCAACTCGATGGACGCCGTGGCCGCGCGCGACGGCGCGACCGAGTTCCTCGCCGCCGCCGCGATCCTGGCGGTCACGTGCTCGCGGATCGGCGAGGAGATCGTGTTGTGGTCGACCGCGGAGTTCGGCTTCGCGCGGGTCGGTGACGCCTATTCGACCGGCTCGTCGATCATGCCCCAGAAGCGCAACCCGGACATCGCCGAACTGGTCCGGGGCAAGTCCGGGCGCGTGGTCGGGGACCTGGTCGCGCTGCTGACGATCGTGAAGGGCCTCCCGCTGACCTACAACCGTGACCTGCAGGAGGACAAGGAACCCGTCTTCGACGCGGCTGACACCCTCGACCTGGTGCTGCCGGCACTGGCCGGGACCATCGCGTCGCTGCGCTTCGACGGCGACCGGCTGGCGGCGGCCGCGGCGGGTGGCTTCTCGCTGGCCACGGACCTGGCGGAGGAACTGGTGCGGCGCGGGGTGGCGTTCCGCGAGGCCCACGAGGTCGTGGGCGGGCTGGTCCGCGTTGCGGAGGACCAGGGAACGGACCTGGACGGGATCGACCCGGCGGTGATCGCCGACGCCCACCCGACGCTCGACGCCGATGTCGCCGACCTGCTGGACGTGCGGGCGGCCATCGAACGGCGATCGTCGTCCCTGGGCACCGCCACGGCCAGCGTCCGCGCCCAGCTGGACCGGGCCCGGGCAGTGCTCGACGCGTGAGGAGGCAGTCATGCCACGGATGAACGACGACGTCGCGGCGGCGCTGGACGAACTGGCACGGTTGACCAAGGTCGACGAGCAGGACCCGAACTCCTTCCGGGTCCGGGCCTACGAGAAGGCCGCACGTGCGATCGAGTCGCTGTCCGACGACGTCACCGAGATGTCGGCCAACGCCCTGACCACGGTCGACGGCGTCGGGAAGTCCACGGCGGCCAAGATCCGCCAGTACGTCGACGACGGCCGCATCGACAAGCTCGAGGCGTTGCGTGAGCAGTACCCCCCGGGGCAGCTCGAACTGCTGGACGTGCCTGGCCTCGGTCCCAAGATGCTGGCCCTGCTGGACGAGGTGCTGGAGGTCCGGGACCTCGCCGGGCTGCAGGCCGCACTGGCCGACGGACGCTTCGCCGACCTGCCCGGGCTGGGGGACAAGACCGCGGAGAACCTCGCCCACGCGATCGACCGGATGCACCTTGCGTCCAAGACCCGTCGTCGGCCGATCCACGACGTCCTGCCCGTTGCCGAACGCCTGGTCGCCGACCTCGCCGAGGTTCCCGGGGTCGAGCAGGTGGCCTTCGCCGGGTCCTTGCGGCGCTTCCGCGACACCATCGGGGACGTCGACCTGTTGGTGACCACCGCCGACCCGGCCCCCGTCATGGCGGCGCTGCGCGACCACGACCTGGTCAGCGACGTCGTCGGATCGGGGGACACCAAGACGTCGGTGGTCACCCGAGACGGGTTGTCGGTCGACCTGCGGGTGGTGCCGGCCGCGTCGTTGGGGGCGGCGATGGTGTACTTCACGGGATCCAAGGGACACAACATCGCCCTGCGCCAACGCGCGATCGATCGGGGCTGGACGCTGTCGGAGTACGCGCTGTCGGACACCGAGACGGACGAGGTCGTGGCCGGTGCCACCGAACAGGACGTCTACGACGCCCTGGACCTGGCCTGGGTCGCGCCCGAACTGCGTGAGGACAACGGGGAGGTTGCACGCGCGGCCGCCGACGACCTGCCGCGGTTGGTCGAACTGGACGACCTCCGCGGGGACCTCCACGACCACACCGACTGGTCCGGCGACGGTCGCAACACGATGGAGGAGATGGTGGCGGCCGCAGCGGCGCGGGGGCTGGACTACCTCGCCATCACCGACCATGCCGAGGACCTACGGATCAACGGGATCGACCGGGACGGGATGCGACGCCAGCGTCGGGAACTGGCCGACCTGGAGGACCAACGAGGTGACCTGCGGTTGTTGCACGGCGCGGAGCTCAACATCGGCACGGACGGCTCGGTGGACTACGACCCGGACTTCCTCGCCGAGTTCGGGTTCGGCGTGGCGTCGGTCCACAGCGCGTTCACCCGGTCGGTCGCGGACCAGACGGCCCGCCTGGTCACGGCCATCCGCAACCCCGCCGTCAACGTCATCGGCCACCCCAGCGGTCGCAAGCTTGGCAAGCGCCCGGGCATCGAGTTCGACCTCGATGCCGTGATCGAGGCCTGCCTGGCGACCGGGACGGCGTTGGAGATCAACAGCAACCTGCACCGACTCGACGCCACCGCAGAGGTCGTGCGCGACGCTGGCCGCGCCGGGGTGCTGTTCGCGATCTCGACCGACGCACACACGACCCGGGAACTCGACAATGCGCGTCACGGCGTGACCCAGTCGCGGCGTGGGGGACTGCCGGCCGAGCAGGTCGTGAACACCTGGCCCCGCGCGCGATTCCTCGACTGGGTCGAGCAGGTGCGGTCGGGATGAGCGCCGAACGTGGCGCGACCGACCTGGCCGCGTTGCTGGGCGGTCCGGCGTCCGACGCGGCCCCGGGCCTGCTGGGGTGCCACCTGACCTGTGACCACGACGACCGGCTCGTCACGGTGCGGATCGAGGAGGTCGAGGCCTACGAACCCGACGACCCGGCCTCCCACACCTTCCGGGGACCCACGGCGCGCACTCGTGCCATGTTCGGGCCACCCGGCGACCTCTACGTCTATCGCAGCCACGGCATCCACCTGTGCGTGAACGTGGTCTGCGGCCCGACCGACCACGGGGCCGCCGTCCTCGTCCGTGGGGGGACGGTGGTGGCGGGACGCCCGGCAGCCATCGAGCGTCGCGCGGGACGCGACGGGGACGGATGGTTGGCCGCCGGGCCCGGCCGACTGGGCCAGGCACTGGGCATCCGCGCCGACGATGACGGCGCCGGGCTGTTGGGCGACGGTGCCGTGCGGCTGCGACCCGGGCCGCCGGCACCGGAGGCGACGATGGTCGGTCCGCGCGTCGGGGTCAGCCGGGCAGCCGAGCGCGCGTGGCGGTTCTGGCTCGCGGGCGCGCCGGGTGTGTCGTCCTATCGCCGCAGCCCCCGGGTGGAGGACTGACTCGGGCGGATCGCTGACCGGGTCGGCCGGGACGGACTGCCGACCGGGTCGGCTGGGACGAGGTCCCGGGTCCGGCGTCGGCGCGGGTCCTACGGGGTGTCGTCGTTGCTGTCGGGACGTCGACGGCCCCCCACGGCGCGCATCCCCCGATGATCTCAGCCTGATTCCACCGAAGTGATTCGTCGAGGTTGAGCGGAAAGTGCCTCCGGCAGGGGCAGAATGGGCGTTACCACACGTTCAGACTGCCCAGCCGGAGGCACCTTCCAGATGATGACATCAAACGACAGTCTCGACCGCATCGCCGTGAAGTTCGACCACGCCAACGCGGTCGCCAACGCCGGGCTGGTGGTCACAGCCACGCTGGCGGATCGGCTCGGGCTGGAAACGGTGACGGATGCCACGGTCACGATCGGATACCGACCAGGCCGCAAGCTGGCGACGCTGGTCGATGCCCTGCTGGCGGGCGGGGACTGCATCGATGACATCGCGGTGCTGCATACCGGCGCGACCGGCAGGGTGGTCGGCCATGATCTGGTCGCGGCGTCCACGGTCGGGACCTGGCTGCGCGACTTCACGTTCGGTCACGTCCGTCAACTCGACCACGTCACCGAGACGATGCTGACCCGGGCGTGGGCCGGCGGTGCCGGCCCGGGCGATGGGCCGATGTTCCTGGACATGGACTCCACCGAGTGTGAGGTCCACGGCTACGCCAAGCAGGGCGCAGGGTTCGGGCAC
>JAGXFT010000043.1 GCA_024637135.1 Nitriliruptorales bacterium
GCAACGGCCTGTTCGACGGTGGAGGTCCCGTCCTCGCCGCCCATGGCCATGACCTCGCCCCACGACGTGTCCAGCCAGTCGACCTCGGAAAGTTCCTCGACCGTCGGCGGCGATGGGGCCGGCTGCACGCCGGGGGGGTCGGGGTGGGCGACTCCTCGGTCGCCCCCTCGCCGCCGGTGCACCCCGCCACCAGCGCGCCGGCCAGCAGCACGACGACGGCCGTCCGCCCTGTTCGTCCTGCCATCGCCCGCTCCGTGGTCCGCGACCGACGTGCCCCGCGCCGCGTCCCGCCCATCATGCTCGATCGCGTCGTCAACGGCCACTCCCACGTGTCGGCGGCCACCGTGGGGGGCCGGGCATCCGCCACGAAGAGCACCTCGTGGACGCACTGATACCTGACCCGCTCACCTGGTGCGATGCGTCCGACCCAACCTGAGGGCGTTTGCAACTCCGACTTGGTCAAGGTCGCCTCATCGGCGAGCGCCATGTGCTGGAGGCGCGTGGGTGCAACGTCTGTGCGCGATCGCTGGTCGGGTGCAACCCCGGGTGTGGACGTGGCGTCCAACGGACATGGGAGGGACCCTGGTGAGGACAACGACGACGATGTCCGCTGCGCTGGCGACGTGTCTGGTCCTGGCGGCCTGTACGACCGGATACGGGTCAGCAGGTGACCCGCGATCGACAGGTGACCCGGCATCGACAGTGACGCGGGCCTCGGCTTCGGCGGCTGCGAGCCCGACCCGGCCGGTCGTGGACGCTGGCGAGACGTCCGCCGCGAGCTGCGTCCCGGACGTGTTCGACGTGCGGGATGTCGTGGGGCAGTGGGCCCAGACCCATCTCGCCGATGACTACGCCGGGATGTTCGAGGATGGTTCGTCCGATCCGGTCCACGTGGTGCGGTCCACGCAGGATGACGACGACCTGGAGGCAACGCGCATCGCGGTCAGGAACCTCGTCCGCGACATCAATCCGGCGTACCTGGACACCTTCCGCGTCGACGGCGCCGATTTCTCCCTCCAAGAACTCGAGGCGGCCAGCGCTGCCGTGGCGGACGCGACGCTCCACACCAGGCCTCCCGGCAAGGACGACCTCATCGCCGAGGCGGTCGGCCCGGGGGTGTCGGCGAACGGCATCACCATCATCACCCAGCATCCAGACGAGGCCGTGGCGGCGGCCCGGGCCCTGGACGCGGTGCCCGCCGAGATGGTCATCGAGGTCAATCCCGAGCCCGAGCCCGTGCCTCAGCGCCAGGTGTTTCCCACGCCACCGATGCGCAACTCGCCGTCAGGCGCAGCCCCGATCCACCTGTACGTCGCCTTCGAGACCCGGGACTTCGGGCGCGACTACCCCGTCAGGGTGTTCATCGACGACGAACTGGTCGTCGATGAACTGTTCGCCGTTGGACCACGCTCGGCCCACCCGCCTGTCCATCGGTACGAGTTCTCGCTGGAGCCAGGCCTCCACGAGCTGGTCGCCCGCTCATGCGGCGGGCCACGCGTGGACGAAGAGTTCGATGCTGCTGGACCTCGTTGGATCGTCCTGACCATCAAGGACCGCGCGACTCTGGAGTGGCAGGTCCACGACCAGCCGATCTTCTTCGGGTGACCCCGACTCCTCGAGGGCCTAGAGCATGTCCGACACGGCCTCGCGCTCGTCCTGGAGTTCGGCCACGGTGGCGTCGAGCTTGGCCTGGGCGGCGTCGGTCAACTCGATGCCCTGGACGATCTCGTAGCCGCCGGCACCGTCGGTGGTCACCGGGAACCCGGAGATGATGCCCTCGGGCACCCCGTAGGAGCCGTCGGACGGCACCGCCATGGAGACCCAGTCACCCTCGGGCGTGGCCTTGCCACCGGCCCAGTTGGCGACGTGGTCGATCAGGGCGTTGGCAGCCGAGGCGGCCGACGACGAACCGCGCGCGTCGATGATGGCCTTGCCACGCTGCTGGACGGTCGGGATGAACTCGTCGTCGAACCACGACTGGTCGTCGATGACCTCGGTCGCGGGCCGTCCGCCGATCTGGGCGTTGGCGAAGTCGGGCACCATCGTCGGCGAGTGGTTGCCCCAGATGGTCAGGTTGGTCACCTCGGCGACGGGGACGCCGGCCTTCTGGGCGAGTTGGCTGGCAGCCCGGTTCTGGTCCAGCCGGACCATGGCGGTGAAGCGCTCCAGCGGCACCCCGTCGGCGTTGGACGACGCGATCAGGGAGTTGGTGTTGGCCGGGTTGCCGACCACCGCGACCTTGACGTCGTCGGCCGCGTTGGCCGCGATGGCCGCACCCTGGCCGGTGAAGATCTTGCCGTTGTCGGCCAGCAGGTCGGCCCGTTCCATGCCGGGACCGCGCGGCTTGGCGCCCACCAGGCAGGCCACGTTCACCCCGCTGAAGCCCTGGTCGGCATCGGCCGTCAGCACCATGTCCGCCAGCAGTGGGAACGCGCAGTCGTCCAGCTCCATGGCGACGCCCTCCAGCGCCCCCAGGGCGGGCTCGATCTCGATGAGGTTCAACGCGACGGGCTGGTCCGGACCGAACATCTCGCCGGCAGCGATGCGGAACAGCAGGGCGTAGCCGATCTGGCCGGCAGCACCGGTCACGGCGACACGCACGGGGGAGGTCATGGAAGGCTCCTTGGCGGAAGGTCGAAGTGCCACCAGCCTAGGAGACTGCCGAACGACTCATGTCGGCGGTCGTCCGTGGACCGACCCCCTGCAAGCGGCTCAGCTCCCGGGGCCGTCGGCGCCGTCGGCGATCGACCTGGGGCCGAGTTCGGTGGACAATTCAACGACGGAGGACACCAGCAGCGCTTCCTCGGTGCAGATCTCGTTGTCCGGGTCACGGCCGGCGAAGACGGTGATGGTGACGACCTCGTCGGTCTCCTCGACGTCGATCCGGTCCAGCCCGTTGCAGGCCTGGTTGCCGGACCACCACGCCACCTCCAGCATGGTCTGGTCGCCGTCCACAGGCACCACCGAGGCCCAGGGGATGGAGCGGGTGTCGACCAGCCCCTCGCGTGGCTCCACCTTTGTGGCCTGCTCCGGGGCGGGTGGCCCGGGTGCCTCGCCGCCCGGGATGTCGGCGCACTCGGTCGCACCGGCCAGGCAGGTGCCTGCGCCGCCGTCGGCCGGCATGCCGCTGGGGGGTGGGAAGGGAATCATGTCCTCGCAGTCGGGTTCGCCAGCGGCGCACATCCCGGCCATCTCCGGGGTGTCGCCGGTCGTGGGCGCGGCAGTCGGGGTCCCCGGAGTCTCAGATCCCGTGGAATCGTCGGTCTCGTCCGCGCAGGGTGACGGCGCGGGTGAGGCGCCCTCATGGCAGATCGCCTCGGTCGCGGTGTCGGCCGCGGGGCTGGTGGCCGGGTCGGGGTCGCCGGCACATCCGGCCAGGGCCAGCGCCGCAGCGGCCAGGGCCAGTGGGGCGTGGTGTCTCTTCATGCGGTGACCCTCCGGTGGTGTCGATCGTGCGTGGTCATCTGGTGTGACGTCCGGTGTGCGACGACGGTTGCACCCCGGGGTCACGCGCCCTCGGCCGGACCACGGCGTCGCCGCGCGGCCTCGAGCGTGTTCTGCAGCAGCATGGTCACCGTCATCGGCCCGACGCCACCCGGCACCGGCGTGATCGCGCCCGCCACCTCCGACACCGCGTCGAAGTCCACGTCACCGACCAGTGAGCCGTCCTCGGCCCGGTTCGTGCCGACGTCGATGACGGTGGCTCCCGGCGCCACCATGTCGGCGGTGACCAGCCCCTGCCGTCCCGCGGCGGCCACCACGACGTCGGCCTCGCGGCAGACCGCGGCCAGGTCGGTCGTCCGCGAGTGGGCGATGGTCACGGTGGCGTCGCGACCCTTGAGGGTGAGCATGTTCGCCAGGGGCCGTCCGACGAGGTTGGACCGCCCCACGATCGTGACCCGCGCGCCGGTGGTGTCGACCCCCGCCTCCTCCAACAGCAGCAGCACCCCGTAGGGCGTGCACGACAGGAAGGTCGGGTCCCCGATCGCGAGTCGCCCGGCGGTGTAGGGGTTCAGGGCGTCGACGTCCTTGGCGGGATCGATCAGTTCCTGGACGCGCTGGGGATCGAGGTGGTCCGGCAGCGGCAACTGGACCAGGATCCCGTCGATCTCGTCGTCGGTGTTCAGGTCGGCCACGACCCGCTCGAGATCCTCCTGGGTGGTGTCGGCCGGCAACTCGGCCTGGCGCGAGTACATGCCGACCGCAGCCGAGGCCCGGTGTTTCATCCCGACGTAGACCTTGGAGGCCGGGTCGTCGCCCACGATGACGGCCGCCAACCCGGGGACGACGCCGTGCTCGGCCAGCGCCGCGACCTCGCTGGTGATGCCGTCGCGAACGCGCGCCGCCAGGGCCTTGCCGTCGATGATCCGTGCCGTCATGCTGGCTCCTGCCGGGTGGGACGCCGCACCGCCGATGCTACGGGCGCGTGCGGCCACCGACGAAGCAAGCCGCCGACGAACGGACTCTCCCGCCGCGACCGGCGCCGCCGTCTGCAGCCACGCCACGGCGCGGCACCGACGGAGCACGGGCACCGAGCGCGCTGTTTGCGCGACCTGCCCCATGCGCTGCAGGAGATGCCGCCACCGACGAAGCGGACCGCCGACGAACGCTCTCCCCCGCCGCCGCCGCGGCCGCCTGCAGCGCATGTCTCCTCAGTGCCGGAAGTGGCGGCGGCCGGTCATGACCATGGGCATGTCGTGCTCGTCGGCGGCGGCCACGACCTCGTCGTCACGCATGGACCCGCCGGGCTGGACGATCGCGGCCACCCCGGCCTCGGCCGCGACGTCGATGTTGTCGCGAAACGGGAAGAACGCATCGGACGCGAGCACGGCACCGACGTGGCGGTCGCCGGACTTCTCCACGGCCAGCCGGACCGAGTCGACCCGGCTCATCTGGCCGGCACCGACACCGACCACGGCGCGGTCCTTGACCAGCACGATCGCGTTGGACTTGACGTGCTTGGCCACCGTCCAGGCGAACTCGAGGTCGGCCAGCATCGCGTCGTCGGGCTGGGCCTCGGTCGCGACGGTCCAGTCATCGGTGTCGTCGGTCCCGACGTCGCCGTCCTGCACCAGCACGCCCCCGTCGATGGTCCGCAGGGTGCGGGTGGCCAGCGGCGGACTGACGGGGGCCTCGAGGATGCGCAGGTTCTTCTTGGCCGACAGGACCTCCAGCGCCTCGTCGTCGTAGCCCGGGGCGATGACCACCTCGGTGAACACCTTGGCGATCTGGCGTGCGGTGGTGACGTCGATCGGCCGGTTGGCGGCGACGATCCCACCGAACGCCGACACGGGGTCGCCGGCCAGGGCGCGCTCGTGCGCGGTCGGCAGGTCGTCGGCGACGGCCAGCCCGGCCGGGTTCGTGTGCTTGATGACGGCGACGCAGGGCGGTTGGAAGTCGCAGGCCATCGCCCACGCGGCGTCGGTGTCCACGTAGTTGTTGTAGGACAGTTCCTTGCCGTGCAGTTGCCGTGCGGCCCCCAATCCGACCGGCGCGGCCCCGGCGTCGACGTACAGGGCAGCGCCCTGGTGGGGGTTCTCGCCGTAGCGGAGGGCGTCACCCTGCCTCGCCAGCGCGACGTGGAGCTCTTCGGGGAGGTCCTCGTCGCGGCGGAACCAGTTGGCGATGGCGGCGTCGTAGGTGGCGACGTGGCCGAACGCGCGCGTGGCCAGCACCCTGCGGGCGTGGGCGGGCAGGCCCCCATGGCGGTCCAGCAGGTCGAGCAGGGGCTGGTAGTCGCCCGGGTCGACGACGATGCCGACCCCCGCGTGGTTCTTGGCCGCGGCGCGGAGCATCGTCGGCCCGCCGATGTCGATCATCTCGACGATCTCGTGGTCGGGACGTCCGGACGACACCGCCTCCTGGAAGGGATACAGGTTGGACACGACCAGGTCGATCGGCGCGACCCCGAGTTCCTCCAGTTCGTCCAGGTGGGATGGCTTGGTCCGGTCGGCCAGCAACCCGGCGTGGATCATCGGGTGCAGGGTCTTGACCCGGCCGTCGAGGCACTCGGGGAAGCCAGTCACCTCGGCGACCTCGGTGACGGGGAAGCCGGCGTCACGCACCACGCCGGCCGTGGAGCCGGTGGAGATGATCTCGACGCCGTGGTCGTGCAGGCCGCGCGCGAGTTCGGCCAGTCCGGTCTTGTCGTACACGCTGACGAGCGCACGGCGGACGATGATGACATCGGTGTCGGTCATGGTGGGCAACTCCGGACGGGTCGGGGCGGGGGATGTCGGGGACGGCGCGGACGGGGGCCCGCCGAGCACTCAGGCGGGCAGTGGGCGGGCGAGTCGCACGTGACGTCCGTCGAGGTGGACCTCACCGCGGCACAACGCGCCCACGGCCAGCGGCAGCAACCAGTGCTCGACCGCCTGGATGCGGCGATGGAGGCTGGCCGCGTCGTCGTCGGGCTCGACCGGCACGGCCCGCTGGGCGATGATCGGGCCGTGGTCGACCAGTTCGTCGACGAGGTGGACGGTGCAGCCCGTCACGGCGACGCCGTAGGCCAGGGCGTCCTCGACGGCGTGGGCACCACGGAAGGCCGGGAGCAGCGACGGGTGGACGTTGACGACGCGGTCGGGCCAGCGCGCCAGGAAGGTCGCGGTGAGCAGGCGCATGAATCCGGCCAGCACGATGACGTCGGGCTGGTGGGCCGCGACCAGGTCGGTCAGCGTGGCCTCCCAGGTGGCCCGGTCGGGATGGTCGTCGAGGGCAGCGGCCACCGTCTGGATGCCGGCCGCTCGCGCGCGATCCAGCCCGGTCGCCGCGGGACGGTCGGAGGCGACGACCACGACCTGGCCGCCGAAGTGGGCATCGGCCGCGATCGCGTCGAGCAGGGCTTGGAGGTTGGTGCCGGAGCCGGACACGAGCACGGCGATGCGGGCGCTGTCGGGCACGACGCGACGGCCTTCCGACGAGGTTCGCGAGACGCCGAGGCTAGTCGTGGCGCCACGAGTCGCGGACACCATCCCCGCCGTGGGTAGCGTCGACGTCATCGGCGGGCGTGCTGGAACTGGCAGACAGAGGGGCCTTAAAAGCCCTCGGGCCTCGGCCCATGTGGGTTCGAATCCCACCGCCCGCACCCACCGCCCGCACCCAGCGCCGGCACCTTGGGGGCGCCACCCGTCGACCACTCCCCGGCTGGCTCGTTCGAGCCGTCGAGCGCACCCGGCCGCAATCGTTCAGTCGGGGCCACGGCGGGAACGCGCGACCAGCAGCGCACCGGCCACGGCGACCAGGGGGCCGACCAGGACCCACACGGCCTCGCCGGTCATGAAGCTGCCACCGATCCATCCCAGCCCCTGGCCGGTCCAGATCAGTCCGACGACGATCACGGCGAGCCCGATGTAGAGCCGGGTGCGGTCGGTCACAGGTGGCTCCGAGGATCGGGACGTGGACGACGGTCCACCCGGATGGTGCCCCCGACGGCCGCCGGAGTCGAGGATGGCGGGGACCCGACGTCGGCCCGACTCGCCCTCACGACGACGAGCCGATGCCCTGGTCGGGGGTGCCGGCATCCGAGTTGACCCCGTCGTCGGGCACGAGTCGCACCAACGGGCCGTCGGCGAACAGGTCAGGTGGCACCGACACGCCGACGCCTGCCCACAACGCCGGCGGGATCCCGAGGTCGGCCAGGTACAGGTCGCCGAGGTAGGGCTGGACGATCGGCGGCAGCAGTCCCTGCTTGGGGAGGCCGACGGTGACGGTCACGTCCGCGGTGACCCCCGGTCCCCGCAGCCCGATGTCACCGCCGAGCCCGGACGGCAGGTCGTTGGCGACCACCCTGGTCACGTGGGTCCGCAGCCACCGGGCCAGTCGGTCGGCGTTGCCCCGCAACGGTGGCCGGGCACCCATGCCGACCATGGCGTCCACCACCCCGTCGCCCGGGGCGAGGGTGTCGAGGTCGAGGTCGCCGACGAGGTGGACCGGGACCCCGGCCGCCCGCAGGAGGTCGACCTGGCCCGGGACGGCGACGCGCCCGGCGGGATCGACCAGCACGACGGTGACGTCGGCGCCGGCGGCGACCAGCAACCGCGCGGCGGTCAGTCCCCCGGCGCCGTTGCCCCCGGACCCGACCAGCACGGTCAGCGTCGCCTCGGCCAGGTTGTCCGGTGCCAGCAACCGGCGCATGGCGTGGGCGAGCGCACGCCCGGCATGCTCCGACATCGCGACCAGCGGCCACCCGGCCGCAGCGGCCGCGGCGTCGATGGCACGCATGGTGTCGACGTCCACGGCCGGCAACGAGGAGGTCGATCGGGTCGGCAGGTCGCCGGTCAGCCGACGTGGCGGCGGGGTCCGGGGCATGTCCTCCCACGGCCGCACCTGGCGGTCCGCCGGGAAGCTCGTGACGTCGGCACCCCCGGACCACCCGGGGCGCAGGATGCCCAGCAGTTGGGCCACGGTGATCGCGGTGGCCCCCCACAACAGGTCGTCGTCGAGTTGCCAGGCCCAGGTCCCGCCCCCGGCCGACAGCGGCACGCTGCGCCACCGCTCGCGGTCCAACAGGTCGTCGACCTCCAGGTGCAGGACCGCGTCGACCTCGTCGGGGCTCGGGACGAGGTCGTGCGGTGTGACCCACCGGGCCAGGACCGGCGCCACCCAGAAGCGCGACGGCGGGATGTAGAAGGACGGCCCGCGCCCGATCACCTCGACGGAGGCGGGGTCCAGCGCGATCTCCTCGGCGGCCTCGCGCAGCGCCGCGTCCACGATCGACTCGCCCGGGTCGACCCGGCCGCCCGGGAAGGACACCTGACCGGGGTGGGACCGCATGTCGGCGCGCCGCCGGGTCAGCACCAGTTCGCGACCACGCTCGGTGTCGGCCAACAGGACCAGCACGGCACCCACCTTGGCCGTCGCCGGCACGGCGGTGTCATCCTCGGACAGCGTCGCCACGGCCGATCGCGCACGCTCCCAGAACCCGTCGTCAGCGCGCTCGGCCCCGCCACCCATGTCGCGCACGAACGATGCCTCCTCGGCCGTCGGCACCCAGTGTGGCACCTCGACGTCCACCCGGCGCCCACCGTCCCCGTCGAGGGTGCTGATCGGGGCCGCCGGTAGCCCCGCCGGGCCTGCGACGGCCGGCCGTCAGGCGTGGTCGAGGCTGCCGTGGGCGACGCCGTCCAGCACGTCGGCCACCGACACCACGACGTGGTCGGCCGCCACCAGGTCCACGAGCGTGGCCAGGATCAGGCCACCTGCCGCGATCACGTCGGCCCGACCGGGGGCGAGCGGGCCGAGCGAGAGCCGCTCCTGCACGGTCCGAGCGAGCAGGTCCAGGGCGAGGTCGTGGACGGCCGCCGCGGTCAGCCGGTGGCCGTGCAGCCCCGCGACGTCGTCCGTGCCGGCGTCCAGCGCGGCCAGGGTCGTGGCGGTCCCGGCCACCGCGACCACCGACCGGACGGCGGGATCGGCCGCGGGGACCGCCAGCCCGATCGTGGCCAGCCCGTCCGCCAGCACGCCGCCGGCGTCGTGCCGGGCCGCCGCGACCTGGGCGGCCGTCGGCGGATCGGATGCCAGGTGGCGCTCGGTCAGGCGCACCGTCCCGAGTTGTTGTGAGGTGGCTCGCGGCAGTCCGGCGTCGCCCCCGGCCACCAGTTCGGTGGAACCGCCGCCGATGTCCACCATCAGGACCGGTCCCGGCAGGTCCAGCGCGCTGGTGGCACCGCGGAAGGACGCCATCGCCTCCTGCTCCCCCGTGAGCACGCGTGCGTCGACCCCGGCAACGCGCCGGATGCCGTCGAAGAAGCGGTCGCGATCCGTGGCGTCGCGCACGGCCGACGTCGCGATGACGGCGACCTCGGCGTCGTCGACCCCGGCGTCACGCCACAGGCGGGCGTAGCCCGTGACGACCGCCAGGCAGTGATCGAGTCGGTCGTCGTCGAGGTGGCCGGTGGCGTCCACGCCGCGTCCCAGGCGGGTGACCTCCTCGCGGCGGTCCGGGGGACCGCCGGCCGGCGACAACCACAGCCGGGTGGAGTTGGACCCGCAGTCCACCACCGCCGGGTGACGCGGCACGGCCGCGACGCGGTCGTCAGTCGTCGCCATCGGCCCGTTCCTCCATGGCACGCAGGTCCGACACGATGCGGCTGTCCGCGAGGTCGTCGGGGGTCACGCAGGGACCGGCACACGGGACCGGTCGGGCCGCCTCGACGGTCCACTCGCCGACCGGGGAGTCGTTGGTCGCCAGCGCGTGGCCGGCGTGGGTGTGCAGGCACTTGACCCAGTCGGGCGAGCCGCCGGCATAGGGATGGCCGGGCAGCGGCTCACCGAGGGTGTCCCGGAAGGCCCGGTACCGCTCCTGCGCGGTCGCGTGGTCCATCGCGAAGTCTCGATCACGATCCGACGTGCCGGCCAGCCGCTGGTTGATGCCGACCATGGACTGGTCGGCCTCGAGCCGGCCGATCTGGGCGCGCAGGGCCGGGCAGGTCTGCCAGAACACGGTCGGGAACGGCGTGCCGTCGGGCAGGCGTGGGTCGACCCGGATGACGGTGGGCAGGCCCCAGACGCAGCGATGGACCACCGCGGAACGACCTCGGGCGGGGCGCCCGAGTTGCATCGAGATGACCGCGCGTTCGTCGGCGTCCGCCACCGACTGGGCGCCCGCACGTGCGTAGTCCGCCGCCGGATCGGGCACGACCGGGTCGGCCGGGGTCGCCGTCGGCGGCACGAGGTGGTCCTGGCGGCCCAGGACAGCCGGCGGTGGGCGCACGGCATCGGCCGCGGCGACCTCGCGAGCACGCGCCAGCACGGCGTGGCGCTCGACGTCGTCGGCCGGCATGTGCGGCGGCCCGCCCGCGGCGGGTTGGGGACCGGTGGGAGCGGTCAGCGACCGCGACGCTGGCGGCGCGCCTCACCCTGGATCATCTGCGACTTGTGCATGAAGCGTCGCAGACGCTTGTTGAAGTCCTTGTCCAGCTTGGAGCGGAGGTTGACGGACTCCTCCTCCTGCCAGTCCGGGTCGGCACGCTTGATCGACAGGTCGACCTTGCCGTCCTCCTTGACGTCCAGGACGCGGACGTCGACCTCGTCACCCTCCGCCAGGTAGGCGTAGATGTTCTCGACGAAGTCACTGTCCACCTCGGAGACGTGGACGAGGCCGGTGACCGGCCCGTTCTCGGTCTCGATCTCGACGAATGCCCCGTACTCCTCGAGGCGGACGACCTTGCCCTTGATGATGTTTCCCTGCAGTGGGACCAACTCCTTCGGCACTCGTTCGTCGTCGCGCACGACGCACACGAGGTGCGGGTGGTCGTGGCCACCGGTGCGGCCACGAGGTATGGGAGGGTGCGACGATCGGCGCCGTGACGGCGCGCAGCGAGGGTCGGACCCGGGTTCGCGCGAATGGATGCCCACGGGCATCCGCCCCCAACGGTATGCCGTTGTGGGCGGATCGGCAACACGTGCCGGACGCGGTCCGGGCGGGACCGGGACCAGCCCCGGGGGATCAGGCTGCCGGCGGATCAGGCCGCCGGGGTGTCGTCCTGGACCAGGGCCTGCAGCAGTCGGCGCCACCAGGACTCGGGGACCTCGGCCGGGTCGGCCTCGGCGGCCAGTTCCGCGTCGCCCTCGTCGGGCGGGACCAGTGAGTACGCGACCTGGCCCGGCATGGCGTAGCCGAGCTGCTCGCGCGCCACGACCTCGACGTGGTCCGGGTCGGTGAGGTCGGCCGCACGACGATCGAGGTCGTCGGTGGCGGCCTCGAATGCGCCGAGTTGGGTGGTCGCGACGTCGATGCGGTCCTGGCCGGCCAGCCACGACTGCAGCGGTCCCGACACGACCGTGACGGCCAGCAGCATGATCACGGCCAGCCCGATGACGAACGGCCGGTCCCCGGCCAGCGCCCGGCGGGCGCGGTCGGCCCCCACGTGCGCCACGTCGTCGACCCGGCGCGCCACCTGCTGGACGGCCAGCGGGGCGACGTCCTCGCTGCCCCGGATCCGGCGGCGCGAGGCCGACCGGACGTAGCGCATCTTCTCCAGCCGGGTGGTTGGCCGCGCCTCGGGCCGGGCCCAGGAGCGTTCGGTCGTGGGTGCCGGCATCAGGAGCCCGCCGCGTGACGCGGGAACGCCGAGGCACCGGCGTAGCGGGCGTTGTCGCCCAGGCGCTCCTCGATCCGCAGCAACTGGTTGTACTTCGCGACCCGGTCGCTGCGCGCGGGTGCGCCGGACTTGATCTGGCCGGCGTTGACGGCCACGACCAGGTGCGCGATGGTCGAGTCCTCGGTCTCGCCCGACCGGTGCGAGACCATGTTGGTGTAGCCGGCGCGGTGGGCCATCTCCATGGTCTCGAAGGTCTCGCTCAGCGTGCCGATCTGGTTGACCTTGACGAGCACCGAGTTCGCGACGCCCAGGTCCAGACCCCGGCGCAACCGCTCGACGTTGGTCACGAACAGGTCGTCCCCGACCAACTGGACCTGGTCGCCGAGTCGGTCGGTCAGCGCCTTCCAGCCGTCCCAGTCGTCCTCGTCCATGCCGTCCTCGATCGAGATGATCGGGTACGCATCGGCCAGTTCCGCCAGCCACGCGACGTGCTCGTCGGGCGTCAGCGAGCGACCCTCGCCCGCCAGTTCGTAGGTGCCGTCCTCGTAGTACTCGCTGCAGGCGACGTCCAGTGCCAGCGCGATGTCGGTGCCGGGCTCGTAGCCGGCGGCCTCGATGGCCTCGAGGATCAGGTCCAGGGCGGCCCGGTTGGTGTCGAGGTTCGGCGCGAAGCCGCCCTCGTCGCCCAGGCCCGTGGCCAGTCCCCGCTCCGACAACACCTTGTGGAGGCGGTGGTAGACCTCGGCACCCATCCGGACGGCCTCCCGGAACGTCGGCGCGCCGATCGGGGCGATCATGAACTCCTGCACGTCCACGTTGGAGTCCGCGTGGGAACCGCCGTTGACGATGTTCATCATCGGGACCGGCAGCAGGTGGGCCGAGGGACCGCCCAGGTACTCGTACAGGGCCAGCCCGCAGGAGTCAGCGGCGGCGCGTGCGGCTGCCAGCGACACCCCCAGCAGGGCGTTGGCCCCCAGGTTGGACTTGTCCGGGGTGCCGTCCAGTTCGAGCAGGCGGGCGTCGATCCCCTGCTGGTCGGTGACGACGTGGCCCTGCACGGCATCGGCCAGGATGCTGTTGACGTTGTCGACGGCCGTGGCGACCCCCTTGCCGCCGTAGCGATCACCGCCGTCGCGAAGTTCCACCGCCTCGAAGTCACCGGTGGAGGCGCCGGAGGGCACGGCTGCCCGTCCGAACGCACCGTCATCGACCTGAACCTCGACTTCAACCGTAGGGTTACCGCGGGAATCGAGGATCTCGCGCCCGTGAACGGACAGGATGCGGGGGCTGAAGGGCATGAGCGGTCCTTGCGGGGTGGTGGACACGGGAGATCGTCGGCCGACAACCACCAACCCTAGACCGCGCCGTCGGCAGACACAACCCGTCCGTCCGGAATCACAAGCCTACAAGAGCAACCAAGGCAGTACAAGAACAACACGAGCAACATCAGTACGAGCCAGTCAGCAACCCTCAACCTGACGGTCAGCCCGGGATCCGGTCGTGCTGACGACGTGCCCATGAGCCGTCCGGCGGGTCGATCCGCCACACCGAGCGCCGGATCGCCGCCCCGGCCAGTCCCGCGAGCGTCCCCGCCAGTGCCCCGCCCACACCCCGCCCCCGGGGGGCCAGCACGGCACCGGCGACCATGCCGGTCGCTCCCGCCGCCGTGACCACGACCCAGTCCGGGGTCGCAGGCTCGGGGACGGGTGCGGGGGCAACGTCCCAGCCCGCCAGGGGATCACGATCGGGTTCGGGCAGGTCGTCCCGGTCGACCGTCGGAGGTCGGACCGACGGGTCGGTCGACTCGCCCGCCGCGTCGTCGTCGACCGAGCCCGCCGTGACCGACGTCGACGACGACGCGGCCGGCCCACCCCGGGTGGCAGGATCCTCCCGCAGCCACGACGGTTCGTCGGTGGAGTGCACCGGCGCCCGGGATGGCAGCGCACGGCCACACCCCGGACACGGCGTCGCTGCCGTGTGCACGGGAACGGTCGCTGCACAGGTCGGGCACATCGGCGTGTCCATCTCCACCTTCCGGGCCGCTGGTCGTGGTCGGCCGCGAGCGTAGGGACTCCCGGGCCGGACCTCACCACCCCGCGGCTGCCGCCTCGTCCAGGGCCTGCTGCCAGGCCGCCGTGGTCGTGGGCGTGGTTCCACGCGCGGCGGTGCGGCGGCCGGCGGCCTCGAACCGCCCGACGAGCACGTCGACTGCCTGTCGGATCCGCCCGTCGGCATCCTCCCCCGTCGCCGCCGCCACGGCGGCCAGTGCGACGCCGACCCGCCCGATGGCCTCGCCCACGGGATCGTCGTCGCCTGCCGCCGGATCGATCGCCCCGTCGCGGTGGTCCGACGCCCCGGCCCCATCGGCCACCAGGGCTGCCTCCACGTCCGCAACCGCCGACGCGAGCAGGTCCACCGCCTCCCGCGGGTCCGGCGTCCATCCCAGCACACCGGCCCGGGACACCACCTTGCCCGCCAGTGGCAGGGCTGGCATGGCGCGGACGATGCCGTCGAACGGTGAGGTCCGCTCGGGCTTCTCGGTGGCCTTGATGGCGTCCCAGTTGGCCCGGACCTCGTCGGCGTCGGCGACCTGGTCGTCACCGAAGACGTGGGGGTGCCGACGTCGCAACTTCTCGGCGATGCCGCGGGCCACGTCGTCGACGTCGAACGCGCGCCGCCCCTCGGCCACCTTCGCGTGGAACACCACCTGCATCAGCACGTCGCCCAGTTCCTCGGCCATGGCGTCGTCGTCGCCGGCCGCGATCGCCTCCAGGGCCTCGTACGTCTCCTCGACCAGGTGCGGCGCCAACGAGTCGTGGTCCTGCTCGAGGTCCCACGGGCAGCCGTCGGCCGGGTCGAGCAGGCGGTCGAACACGGCCACCAGGTCCAGCAGCGCGAGGCCCCGCGGTGCACCGACCAGGAACACGAACTCCACCTCGACGTCGACATCGCGCGCCGCCGCCATCCCGACGTCGCGCCCGAAGGTGGCGTCGTCCGGGTCCAGCAGGCAGGCGACGTCGCCATGCTCGCGCGCCAACGCGAGCAGGCCACGGGCGCGGGCGGCCGCAGGCGTCGGGGGGGCCGACAACAGGTCCCGGCCGGTCAGCGGCACCGGGGTGGTCGCGGGCTCGAACGACTCCACGACGAACCCGGCCGCCCGCAGTGCGGGCACGGCCGGGTTGGCGTCGAGGTCTCGTGCGACGATCACGCGTGCGGCGTGCAGTGCCTCCCACGCCGCCGCCGGGAACAGGCCCGGCAGGGCACCCGCGGTCTCGATCAACGCCAGGTGCGGTCGTGGCGCGGTCATCGAGCCCGGCGGGTGCGCGTCGGTCACGACGCGGCGGGGGACGGCGCCGATTCGGTCGGCGCGGGCGCGGTCGGGGCCTCAGTCCCGGTCGGGGGCACCTCGGTGCCGACCGGCGGGGTCCCGCCCGTGGGCGCGCCGCTGCCGGTCTCCTCGACCAGGGCCTCGGGGTCGACGACGGTGCGATTGGCGGCGTCCCAGACCCCGTAGCGCGACGACACCTCGACCTCGGCATCCTCGAACAGGGTCGTGAAGCTCTCGACCAGCGGTGCCATGGCGGCCTGGCCCTCCTCGGACTCCAGCGCGATCTGGACCCGCAGGTCCTCCTCCATGGCGGCGAGGTCCGGCTCGGTCCGGTCCTCGACCAGGATCAGGTGGAAGCCGAACTCGGACTGGACCGGGCCGACCGGTTCACCGATCGGGGCCTCGGCCGCCGCCTGGGCGAACTCCGGGACGAACCCGGACAACGGCACGTCCTGGCCCAGGCTGCCGCCCTGTTCCTTGCTGCCGTCGATGCTGACGTCGGCCGCGACGGCGGCGAAGTCCTCGCCGCCGTTGATGCGCTCGAGCGCGGCGGTGGCCTCGTCCTCGGACTCGACCAGGATGTGCGACAGGGTCGCGGTGACACCCTCCACACCCGAGTCCAGTCGTTCCTGGAGCTGCTCGTCGGTCACCTCGATGTCGGCGGCGACCGCCTTGGTGACCTCGTTGAGGAGGTAGTCGGGGGCCACGAACACCTCGGCGTACTGCTCCGGGCTGAGCCCGGTCGTGTCGGCCGCGGTGACCAGTTCCTCGCCACCGTCCTCGACGATGGTGTCGATCGCGGCGTCGTCCAGGGTGGCACCGTTGTCCTCGGCGAACTGGGAGATGATCTCGGTCTCGATCATGCGTCCCAGCGTCTGGCGCTGCAGCGCGATGCGCTCCTCGTCCGTTGCCTCGTCGGGCAGCGTGGAGGCCGCCGCGGTCGAGATCTCCTCGAAGAAGTCGTTGGCGATCGCCTCACCGTTGACGGTGGCAGCCTCGTCGGCCGGCAGGATGTCGCTGGAGCCGAGGCCGGAGCAGCCTCCGGCGGCGAGCGCGATGGCGGCGAGTGCGGCCAGGGGAAGGGAAGGACGGCGGTGCACGGAACACTCCTCATGGGCCCGTCGCGGGCCGAGGTGACAGGGGTTGGCCGCGCGAACACGCGGGACCGACCTCGCAGCGTATCGGTGGCCCTGCACCTGCAGAGAGCGCCACCCCGCCCGGACGTCGCCCCCCCGATTTCAGTCCTGCGGGGACGCCCCCGAGTCGATGTGGCGCAACTGGCGGCCCCCGAGCACGTGGAAGTGGAGGTGGTCGACCATCTGGCCCCCACCGCGCCCCACGTTGGTGACCACGCGATAGCCGTCTGCGGTCCCCGCGGCCTCCGCGACCTCGCGCGCCAGGGTGAAGACCTGGGCCAGTTCGTCACCGTCGTGGGCGGTCAGGTCGTGGGCGGACGTGCGATGCCGCCGCGGGACGACCAGCAGGTGGACCGGCGCACGCGGGTTGATGTCGCGGAAGGCCACCGCCGCCTCGTTCTCGCCGACCTGGTCGGACGGCAGGTCGCCGGCGATGATGTCACAGAAGATGCAGTCCTGGTCGGGCATGCGTGGCATCCTCGGCGTCGTTGGCAGGGCAACCTGGCTCGACCCTAGGGCAACCTGCCCGAGCGCAGCGACGAAACGCGTCAGTCGAAGCGGCAGAACGAGCGCAGCGAGTTCTGCAAACCTGCCCGAGCGCCCCAGCGCGAGGGCAGGCGTCAGCCAGCCCGTCCGTCCAGTTCCAGCAGCAGCGGGGCGTGGTCGGACGGTTTGGGGCCCTTGCGGAACCCGCGGTCGATCCCGGCGCTGCGGATGCCCTCGACCAGGTCGTCGCTGACCAGGAACAGGTCGATCCGGAGCCCGTGGCCCTTGTGGAACGCCCCCGCGCGGTAGTCCCACCACGTGAAGGCGGGCCCCTCGGGCTGCAGGTGCCGGACCGCGTCCACGTAGCCCAGGTCCAGCATCCCGGCCAGTCGGCCGCGCTCGTGCGGCGTGACGTGGGTGCTGCCGCGGAAGGCGGCCGGGTTCCACACGTCGACGTCGGCCGGGGCGACGTTCACGTCCCCGCCCACGACCACCGGTCCGGCCGACCGCAGTTCCCGCAGTCGGTCCCGCATCGCGTCCAGGAAGGCGAGCTTGTCCACGAACGCCGGGTCGTCGGGATGGCGCCCGTTGACCACGTAGACGCTGACGAAGCGGATGCCGGCCACCGTCGCCTCGACCCAGCGCGCCTGGTCCGGCACGGGGCTGCCCGGCAACCCGACGACCACGTCGGCGAGGTCGGTGGTGGCGGCGACCGCGACGCCCGCCCAGCGACCCCCGGAGTGGTCCGCGACCTGGTACCCGGCAGCGGCGAGTTCCAGGTGCGGGACCTGTTCCGGAGCCGTCTTGGTCTCCTGCAGCAGGACCACGTCAGGGCGGTGGGTGTCCAGCAGTTCGAGCACGCGCGGCATCCGGGCCCGGAGCGAGTTGACGTTCCAGGTCACTGCGAGCACGCGTGCCTCCGTCGTCGGGCCCGGGATCCACCTCATCAACGGGTGGCCGGACCCGGTGGACGCTACCGTCGATCCGACCCCGTCAACCGGCAACAAGGCTGAGGTCGCGATGTCCGAACCGACCGAACTGGCCGGCGTGCTGGACCACCTGCGGGCCCTCGTCGCCAGTGACACGACCTCCGGCGGCTCCAACCTGGCCGTGGTCGAACGCGCACGCGACGCCATCGGCGACCGCGCACAGGAAGTCGTCATCCAGCGCCATCCCGACGGCGACCGGGCCAACCTGCTGGCGCGGTTCGGCCCCGACGGACCCGACGGCGTGGTGGTGTCCTCCCACACCGACTGCGTCCCCGTGACGGGCCAGGACTGGGCAACCGACCCCTTCGAACTGGTCGAGTCCGACGACCGACTGGTCGGCCGTGGCACCACCGACATGAAGGGCCACATCGCCTGCGTCCTGGACAGCGTCGACGAGTTGGTCGTCGCCGACCTGGCCGTCCCGATCTGGGTCGCGTTGTCCTACGACGAGGAACTGGGAGCGCTCGGAGCGGTCCCGATCGCGGAGGAACTGGTCCAGCGCGACCATCCACCTGCGCGGGTGGTCGTCGGCGAACCGACCAGCATGGGGATCGTGAACGCCCACAAGTCCGTTCGGGCCTACACCTACACCTTCCGGGGGCTCGGCGGTCACTCCTCGCAGCCGGACGGTGGGGCCAACGCGTTGCGGGCCGTGATCCGCCTCGGCGGGTTCATCGACGACCTGGCCGACGAGCAGCGCCACACCACCGACGACCGCTTCGAGCCGCCGTTCACCACGTTCAACCTCGCCATCGCCTCGGCCGGGACCGCCATCAACATCATCCCCGACCGCGCCGACCTGACCTTCGAGTACCGCGCGCTGCCGTCCGAGGACGGGCCTGCCCTGGCCGACCGGATCGAGGCCCATGCCCGCGAGGTCGTGCTCGCGGAGTTGCAGCGCACCCATCCGGGTTCGACGCTGGAGGTCACCTCGCCGGGGATCCTGCCGGCCCTGTCCGACGAGCCCGGGGGTGCCGCCGAGGCCCTGGTCCGCAACGTGCTCGGGACCGGGTCACCGGCCCGCACCGCCCCGTTCGGGACCGACGCGGCCCGCTTCCAGGCCGTCGGCATGTCGGCGGTGGTGTGCGGCCCGGGCAACATCGACATCGCCCACCGCCCCGACGAGTGGATCGCGCGCGACCAGTTGGTCCAGGGGCGGGCCTTCATGACCGACCTCGTCGCCGCCCTGTCGCACGGCTGAGGGCACCGGCGGGTGCCCGAGCCACGGGCACCCGGCCTATGCCCCGTCCCGCCGGACCACGTGCAGCCGTTCGTCCAGGACCGGCCCGAAGAGGTCCACGTCCGCCGCGGCGGCCCACTCGCGTGGCCCGGTACTCCCGCCGCCGCCGACCCACTGGTGGCGGGCGAGGCGTCGGGCGACGTCCATGTCGGACTCGGCGGTGCGGATCGGCTCCCCGGCGACGTGCAGGCCCAGCAGCGCAGCGATCGCCGCCGGCGGCACCAGCGGACGCAGCAGGCCGGGTGGCATCGTGGTGGCGACCAACCGGCTGTCGGGTGCCGACCGCCGCGCCATCACGGCCAGCGTCTGGTCCACCGCCTCGGCAGGGAGATAGGGCCACACGGCCTCCCAGATCCACACGGTCGGGGCCGCCGGGTCCTGGCCCGTCCGCTTCACGACCTCCTCGAGGTCGTCGACGCGGAGGTCGGCCGGGGCGAAGACCAGCTCGGCCTCCGGCGCCGGGATCCGGTCCGCGCGGGCACGCTTGGCCCGCTGGGTGGCGGGGTGGTCGACCTCCACCAGTCGCCGTCCCCGCAGTGCCGGCAGCCGCCAGGCCCGGGTGTCCCACCCCGCTCCCACCACGATCACGGTCGCCGGGTCGATCGCCGCCACCGCCGCCACGACGGCCCGGTCCACGGCGTGCATTCGCAGCGCCGCGTGCGCCGCCAGGCCGACGGCCGGTCGGGTCGCAGGCAGCGTCCGCCAGGCCCGGACCGCCAATCGGTCGCGGCGACCGAGGAGGTGGGCCACGACGTGGTCGCGGATGCCGTCGACACCCACCGCACGCCCGATCGCCACGCCCCGGGCCGTCCGCGATGCCTCGTTGTTCCTCATGCGCCCATCTTGCCCCATCCGCGGCGGCGCGGCATGGTCACCGGGCGATGCGGGCCTGCGCCACCACGTCCTCGAGGGGCCGGCCCCGGTGACTGGCGAGACCGGTCGGCACCTGTCCGGCCACCTCGCCGTCGACCACCTGCAGGAAACCAACCTGTGTGGAGACCGGTTGGACGCCCCAGGGCTCGCCCTGGTCCACGAGGAACAGCAGGTAGGTCTGGCCCACCGACGGCACCACGACGCCGGCGACCTCGATCATCGCCGTGCGAGCACCGCGGGAGGGTGCAGACGTCGTGTAGCCGAGCCACGCCACCTGCAGGTGGCGGGCGGGACGGCCCGAGACGGCCTCGACCACCTCGACGTCGAGCTCGACGACCTCCTCCCAACCGCCGCCGGGGTCCTCGACCTGGTCACCACCCAGGAAGCGAGCGCCGCCGCGAACACACGTGACCGTGCCCACCACCACCACGTCGCTCGCGGCCCAGGCCCCGGCCAGGTCACCGGGCCCGTCCTCGTCGACGTACACCTCCTGGGTGGGCAGGGACCGGTCGACGGGCGCCGGCTGACAGTCTGCGTCGGCGGCCGGTGTCCCGGCCCGTGCCCCGGTCGGCGTCGTCGTCGACGTCCCGGTCGGCGTCGTGGTCGACTGCAGATCCGATGCAGTCCCGCAGGACGCGACCGCGACCACGGCGGCCGCCGCGACGAGCTGTCTCACACCCATGGACATCCTTGGTCAGGTGGTGTTTGGACGGCTCGAACGATCGCGAGGTTGCACCGGCCCCCGCATGCTGTGTCAGTCGGCCAGCAGGTCGGCATAGCGGTCGAGGTCGACGTTGCCGCCACTGATGACGACCCCGACCCGCTGGCCGGCCAGTTCCTCGCGAGGTGCCAGCACCGCCGCCAGGCCCAGCACACCGGTGGGTTCGACCACCTGCTTCATCGTGGACGCGACCAGTCGCATCGCGTCGACCAGTTCGTTGTCGGTGGCGGTCACGATCGCGTCGACGTCACGGCGGATGATCGCGAAGGTGTGGTGACCCAGCGACGGCGTGGCGGCCCCGTCGGCCAGCGTCCGGGGCGGCTCGATCGTCACCAGTTCACCACGCTCGAACGACTGCTGGCCGTCGTTGCCGGCCGCGGGCTCGACCCCGACCAGCCGGCAGCCCGGTGACAGCGCCCGGGTCGCCAACGCCACGCCGGACAACAACCCGCCCCCACCCAGGCACACGAACAACGCGTCGAGGTCGCCCACCTCCTCGAACAACTCCTTCCCGACCGTGCCCTGGCCGGCGATGATGTGGGGGTGGTCGTAGGGCGGGATCAGCGTCAGCCCGCGTTCGGCGGCCAGGTCGGCGCCGATGGCCGCGCGGTCCTGGGTGTAGCGGTCGTAGGTGACGATCTCGGCCCCGTAGCCACGGGTCGCGGCGACCTTGGAGGCAGGGGCGTCGGTTGGCATCACGATGGTGGCGGGGATGTCCAGCAGCCGGGCCGACAGCGCAATCGCCTGGGCATGGTTGCCCGACGAGTAGGTCACCACGCCGGCCGCGCGCTGGTCGTCGTCGAACTGCGACAGCGCGTTGTAGCCACCGCGGAACTTGAAGGCGCCGACCCGCTGGAGGTGCTCGGCCTTGAACAGGACCTCAGCGCCCACCAGGTCGTCGATCCGTCGCGAGGTCAGCACGGGCGTGCGGTGGGCCACCCCGTCGAGCCGGCCAGCCGCGGCGACGACGTCGTCGAAGGTGATGTCGCCGATCGTCGTGGTGTCCACCTGCTGCTCCTCGCTCCGCAGGGCAGGGTGCCCGACGGCCCGCGGCCCCGCCCGCGCGGGCGGCGACGGACCGGTCGTGGCCGTCGAACACGCGATGACGCCGGCCAGCCCGTCAGCCGCGGTGGTGGTCAACGAAACCCAACGTGTCCGCCGGGGTGAGGCGCCCGACGGCATTGCTGGAACAGACCATCGTCTGGATCCGGGGATTGTCGTCCAGGACGAACCCAGTGGACTCGAGGTGGTCGGGGTCGTGGTGGCGGTGGGCGCCCAGGGCCTCGGTGACCGCCTCGACGTCCAGGCCGCACGCGACCGGCAAGCCCAGGTCCTTGTCCTCGACGGTGGCGGCCGCGCGGCCGGACGGCCCCGCCCGACGGGTTCCCGGCCGCCATCATGGAACACACGGCCCATACGGGCCGACACCCGACACGGAGGACCGACCATGGGAACCACCGGCGAGAACATTGAGGGCACCGCCAAGGAGGCTGTTGGCGAAGCACTCGGCAAGGAAGACCTCGAGCGGGAGGGCGAGCAACAACAGAAGAAGGCCCAGAAGCAGGAAGAGGCCGAGGAGATGCAGGAGGCCGCCGACCACAAGGCACGTGAGGCCGATGGCCACGCCGGTGCCGAACAGGCCGCCAGCAACGAGTGATTGCCGGGTCGTCTGGGATCACGCCCGGGAGTGCTACTCGCTCGAGTCGCGCGCGGAGCCGGTCGTGGTCCCGGTCTCGGGGCCCACCAGGCACAGCAGGTCGCGATCGCCGGTCCCCCATGAGTCCGGGCTCGGCACGATCGTGCTGATCCAGTATTCGGAGTCCTCGTAGTCGATGCCCACGTAGTCCGGGAAGGCCTTCTCGCACTCCTTGTACGCCTGGTCGTGGAGTGGTTCGTCGCCGGGGTAGTCGGTCCCACGATCGGCCTCGTGCTCGGCCACCAGCATCACCTCGAGCCCGTGGTCCTCCGTGCACTCGACGGTCTCGACGTCGCCGACCTCGGCCGAGTCACTGCCCAGTCCGGGATCCCTCAGGCAGTCGCCCTCGGCCAGCGCGAACACCGACGTCGCGCACCCGGCCAGGGCGACCATCGCGACGGCCGGCACGAGCAAGCGAGCGTGGCGGCCACGGGGCCGCAGCGGGGATGACGGACGCACGAACGACCTTCCAACGACAGGCTCGGCGATGCCGTCGAGCTCGCGACAGCCCAGGAACGGGGGGTCGTTCCCGCCCGGGGCCGGCGTCCCCACCTGCAGGGACCCGGGTCTCGGGTCGTCCACCAGCGTCGGACCGGGCACCCATCAACGGGCGGGTCCCCGTAGGCGGCCGTCAGCCTGCCGGGGTGAACAACGACCGCAGTTCGCCCGCGACCCACGCGACCAGGTCGTCGGGCGGCGGCACCGGCAACGGGATCGTGACCCGGTCGCCCGAGACGGCGGCGTGGCGGTGGCGCCGGGTCAACCGCACCGTCGCGGACTCCGCCAGCGTCACCGGCGACACCCGCAGTTGCGGCTTGCGGCCACCGGCGCGCGCGATCGCCACCTCCGTCACCCCCCAGCGACGCATCGCGGCCTTGAGCGCGGCCATCGTCAACACTCGCCGGGCCGGCACGGGCAGCGGGCCGAACCGGTCCTGGAGTTCCTCGGTCAGCGCTTTCACGCCGGCGGCGTCGCGGATGGCGGAGATGCGCTTGTAGAGCTCGAGCCGCTGGTGGTCGTCGGGGACGTAGGCGGCCGGCAGGGTGGCGTCGACCGGGAGGTCGAGCGTGATGTCGACCTCCTCCTCGACCGTCTCGCCCGTGAGGTCGGCCACCTCCTCCTTGAGCAACTGGGTGTACATGTCGAACCCGACGGCGGCGACGTGGCCGGACTGTTCGGAGCCGACGACGTTGCCGGCGCCGCGGATCTCGAGGTCGCGCATCGCGATCGACAGGCCCGAGCCCAGCCGGGTGTGCTCGGCGATGGTCCGGAGGCGTTCGTAGGCAGGTTCGGTGATCGACGACCCGGCAGGATGCAGGAAGTAGGCGTACCCACGTGCCGCCGAGCGCCCGACGCGACCACGCAACTGGTGCAGTTGCCCGAGCCCCAGCAGGTCGGCGCGCTCGATGATCAGCGTGTTGGCGTTGGGGATGTCCAGCCCCGACTCGATGATGCTGGTGCACACCAGCACGTCGAACTCGTTCTCCCAGAACTTCACCATCACGCCCTCCAGCGCGCGCTCGTCCATCTGCCCGTGGGCGACAGCGATGCGGGCGTCGGGCACCAGCTCACGCAGGTGCTCGGCCGTGGTGTGGATCGTGGAGACCTGGTTGTGGAGGTAGAAGACCTGGCCGTCGCGCAGCAGTTCGCGCCGGATCGCCAGCGTGATCTGGCCCTCGTCGTACTCCTGGACCATGGTGGTGACCGGCTGGCGCTCCTCTGGCGGCGTCTCGATCACGGACAGGTCCCGGATCCCCGCCACGGCCATCTCCAGGGTGCGCGGGATGGGGGTGGCCGACATGCTCAACACGTCCACCGACGTCCGCAACTGCTTGAGGCGTTCCTTCTGGGACACCCCGAAGCGCTGCTCCTCGTCGACCACGACCAGCCCCAGTCGACGCCAGGTGACCCCGGCACCCAACAGGGCGTGGGTGCCGATCACGAGATCCACCGTGCCGTCCTCCAGCCCCGCGAGCACCTCGCGGCGGTGGGCGTCGGTGACGAACCGCGACAGCACCTCCACCCGCACGGGGAAGCCGGCGAAGCGTTCCCGGAAGGTCTCGTGGTGCTGTTGGGCCAAGATGGTCGTCGGCACCAGCACGCCGACCTGGTAGCCATCGAAGATGGCCTTGGCGGCCGCCCGCACGGCCACCTCGGTCTTGCCGAACCCGACGTCGCCGGCCAGGATCCGGTCCATCGGCAGCGGGGCCTCCATGTCGCGCTTGACCTCGTCGATGACGGTCAACTGATCGACGGTCTCGACGTGCGCGAAGGCGTCCTCCAACTCGCGCTGCATCATGCCGTCGACGCCGAACGCCGTCCCGGGCGCGTGCAGGCGCGCGGCGTAGAGCCGGATCAGCTCGGCCGCGATGTCGCGCACGGCCCCGCGAACACGGTTCTTGGCCCGTTCCCACTGCGCCCCACCCAGTCGCATGGGCGTGGGGCGGTCTCCGCCCTGGTAGCGCGCGATCGCATCGACCTGGTCGGACGGGATGTAGAGCGTGTCGCCCTTGGCGTAGTTGACGACCACGTAGTCGCGCGTGACCGGGCGACCGTCGGGGCCGGTGTACTCGCGCGTGACCAGCCCGTCGAAGGTGCCGACGCCATGCGTGCGGTGGACGATCGCGTCACCGGGTTCCAGCCCGGCAACCGTGTCCAGCGCCTTGCCGCGGGCCCCCATACGGCGGCCGGCACGACCCGTCCGGCGCGGACCGAACAGGTCCCACTCCCCCAGGACGACCAACCCGAGTTGGTCCGACGAGAACCCCTTGCGCAGCGGGGAGGCGGCCAACTCCACCCGGGCGGCGTCGAACGACGTCGGCACCGCGTCGTGCAGCCGCGCCGGCACGCCGGCCTGGCCCAGTACGTCGGACAACCGCCTGACGGGGCCCCGGCCGGCCGTGGTGGCGACGACCCGGTGGCCGTCGGCCAACCACGCCCGCGACCGGCCGGCGATCGCCTCGACATCACCTCGGAA
>JAGXFT010000044.1 GCA_024637135.1 Nitriliruptorales bacterium
CCTCACGGAAGGGGACGTAGTCGTCGGCCATCGTCGTCAGCAGCTGGATGACCAGGGCCTGCTTGGAGTCCCACCGGCGGTACAGCGTGTCCTTGCCGACGCCGGCGGTTCGGGCGATCTCGTCCATCGAGGCGCCGGTGTAGCCACGTTCGGCAATGATCTCGCGTGCGGCATCCAGAATCGCCTCGTCGAGCGCGGGGTCGCGGGGGCGTCCTCGTCGTCTCGGGGCTTCGGTGGTCGTCATGGCGGTCATGCAGTTACCATACCACACTGTCCCGTATGTGTAATCCGACGCACGTCACCGGGGCGGCGATCTCGCTGGATGTAGAAGCCGACACGGTTCCCGGAACGAGCCGTCGTCACGGCGACCCTGTCACGGTTGGTCCAAACCGGTCGCGCAGTTGCTGGTCGACCTCGGGGTGATCCGGACCCACTCCCGGCCCCACATGTCCAACGACAACCCCTACTCGGAGGCGAACTTCGCGCCCTACGCCAGCAGACCCTCGACGCGGCCTACGCCGCCAACCCCGACCGGTTCTCCGGACGGCGCCCCAACGCGCCCCGACTGCCCACCGTGGCCTGGATCAACCAGCCCACACCCGAAGCGCTGATGCAGAGCGGGCTCGATCCATCATCGCAGTGGATTCAGGCTGAGGCCTGGGTGGGCAACCGGCCCGGTCGAGGAGATGTCCACCCTTGTCCCGATCGAGCCGGCCACGTCTCAAGACTGATCGAGCCGGCCGCTGGCTCGTCGGTGGGCTCGCCATGGCCCCGAGGCTCACCTGAGTGCGGCCAGGACCTCGCGGATGGCGCCGCTGCGGGGGCCGGATCTCGGCCGGGAGCAGGTCTCGGGACTCCCCGTCACGGGTGGCGTGGTGCGGTCCGCGTGGCGTTCGTTGTGGCGTTCGTTCGCACCGGGCGCACGTGGCGTGCGCCGTTCGCGTCCGGCTTGTCCTCGCGCCGGCGGAGACGACGGCGTGGGCGGAGGAGTCGGACGAGTCCGAGGATGGCCACGGTCATGGTGGTGGCCAGGACTGTGGCCGCGAGCCAGGGGTTGCGGGTGTCGGTGCCGGCGGTCAACAGGTGGATGGTGGCCAGGAGCCAGAGTGCGAAGCTCATGACGTGGATCCTGCGCCACCAGGTGGGGCCGATGCGACGACGTGCCAGGGACGTGCCCTCCACGATGAGCAGCATCCAGAACGCGACGACCCCGGCGGCGACGGGCAGTGGTCGCCATTCCGAGGCCATCGGGACCAGGAGCTCCACGAGGTCGAAGTGCACCCAGGTGTCGGCGACGAGTGCGGCCATGTGGACAGCGGTGAACGCGATTGCGAAGCCGCCGGACGCACGATGGAGATCCTGGAGCCAGGCGGGTGTGGGGCGGCGGCCCAGGGCGCGCGTGGACAACGCCGCACCGAGCACGACCGACAGGCTCAGCACGGCCCATGCAACGAGGCCGGTTGCACGGGTCGTCAGCCACCACACCTGGGGATTCAGCACCGTCGGGTTCATCTCGTGTACTCCTTCAGTCCGGGCAGGTACTGGATCCGCCCGTCGTCGTGGGTCAGCAGGCCGGTGGCTCCGACCGCGGCCAGGTCACCGGGCGGGCCACCGATGACCAGGGAGGTGGCCAGCACCTCGGACAGCCAGCCGGTGCCGGCCACGACGGTCGCCGACCGGGCCGGGTCCCGCGCTGGTTGGCCGGTGGTCGGGTCGATGAGGTGGTGGGCGACACGTCCGTGGTGCCGCCATCGGCGGTAGGCCGGAGTGGAGGTCGCGACGGCCCCTTCGGCCATGGCGAGCAGCAGGGTCTGGCCACCTCCGGGGACGACGACCTCCACGCCCCAGCCCCCGGGGCCCGGTGGGCGGCCAGCGACGCGCAGATCCCCGCCGATGTTGGCCATGGCCCCGCCCACGCCCCGTCCGAGCAGTCGCTCCACGACGAGGTCGGCGGCCAGGCCCTTGCCGATCGCCCCCGGATCCACGGCAGCCCCGCGGGGCAGACGCGCCCGCTGCCCTGTTCGGTCCAGCTGCAGTCCGCCGAGGCCAGGCGCCGCCCAGATGCCCGGCGACATGGCTCCGCCCGGGCCGGGGACGGCGCAGCCGTCCGCGCGAGGAGGATCTTCGCGCTCAGCCACGGCCGCGAAGGTCGTGTCGTAGCCGGCGGCGAGGACCGCGGGGAGCACGGTCGGGTCGAACCGCCCATCGGTGACCTGCCAGCCAGTCCGGGCGCGGTCGAGCAGCACGAGGGTGTCGGGATGGACGGGCGTCCACGCCCCCTCGGCGTCGTTGAGCCGGGAGACGTCACTGTCAGGCCGGAACCGGGTCCAGTGGTCCTCGAGCTCTTCGACGAACCGGCGGGCGTCGCGTAGCAGGTCCGCGGAGCCGTCGACGACCAGGAGGTGGGCTCGGGTGCCCATGACCTCGAACACCGTGTCGTCTGCGCGGACTCCGAGGCCGAGCCCGGTGGCCAGGCGGGGGCCGGATGGGCTGATCGATGACCTGGCCGTCATCAGCTGCCGTCGGAGCGGGTGACCGGCGCCGGGGTCGCGCTGGCGGGTGCGGGCCGGGGGCGTGGCGTCGGTGGTTGGGTCGGCTGTGGGACGGCAAGGACCGCGTTGGGGCGGACGACCACGACGACCTTGTGGGGTGCCTGGGCAGTGGAGTCGACGGGCGCGAGGACCTCCGCGTCGAGCGGCTGGCTCGGGGACGGGGGGTTCGCGCTCGCGGCATTCACGTGTGGCGGTGTCGCCATGCCAGCGACCAGCGCGAAGGCCGTCGCGGTCGACAGGCCGGCCACGAGGACACGGCTGGCGGCAGCAGGGTGCACTCGGCGGCGTGGCTCAGTCATCGTCGTCCCGCCCTTCGTGTTCCTCGTCGTTCTGGTCGTGGCCGTGGTCCTCGCCCTCCTGGTCGTCCTCGTCGTCCCCGTGGTCCTCGGCGTACTGCTCCTCATCGGCCATGTCGGCGTCCGAGAGTTGGTCGTCGCGGGACGGGGTCGTGGCATCAGGGTTCGCGGGCACGACGTCGGGTGGCTGGGCCTGGCCGGGCACGATCGACAGCACGTTGCCCTGCTCGTCAACGTAGATCGTCGGTGTCTCGCTGGGTTCGGCCACCCCCGCGTCGGCGGCCGTGGGCTCGGTGACCGGCGTCAGTTGTCCGATGGGCTCGTCGTCGGCCAGCATGCCGAGGTTCGCGGCCACGGCCAGTGAGCCGGTCGTGATGGTCAGGACGGCGGCGGCGGCGGTGGCCAGGGCGGTGCGGGAGCTCATCATGGGGTGCTCTCCGGTGTCGTCATGGGGTGTCTACGGTGTCGTGAGCTTCACACTACGGCTGGGCGTGCCAAGCCCCGTCTGGTGCTTCGTGCGGATCGGGTTCGCGATCTGCAAGGGTTGTGCAAGGACGGGTCCCGAGGTGCGACACGGGCCGCCCGCCACGGGCATAGTCTGCGGTGGTCGCGTCGGGAGAGGTGCGGGATGCACGTACTGGTCGTGGAGGACGACCCGGGCATCGCCACACCCCTGGTCGGTGTGTTGGAGCGGGCCGGGTTCTCGGCCTCGCACGTGGCCACGGGCAGGGAGGCGTTGGCGGCCGATCCCGGCGACCTTGTCCTGCTCGACCTCGGGCTGCCGGACATGGACGGGGTCGACGTGTGTCGGCGTCTGCGTGAACGCTCGGCGGTCCCCATCATCGTGGTGACGGCGCGCGGTGACGAGGTCGACCGCGTCGTCGGGCTGGAGGTTGGAGCCGACGACTACGTGGTCAAGCCGTTCGGCAAGCGAGAACTCGTCGCACGGATCCGTGCGGTCCTTCGACGCACTGGCGGTGCAGCGTCCACGCCCGACGAACACGATGAGACCGCCGACCGCACCGTCGTCGGCTCGCTGGTGGTGGACCGGCGGGCCCACCGGGTGCTGGTCGCCGACGCCGAGGTCGCGCTCACACCGACGGAGTTCGACCTGCTGGAGTTGCTCGCGCGGGATCCCGGCGCGGTCGTTCGTCGCAGCGAGATCCTGGACGAGGTCTGGGACGGTGAGTGGTACGGGCCGACCCGCACGATCGACGTGCACGTCGCGGCGTTGCGTCGCAAGCTGGGCGATGCGGGCTGGATCGAGACCGTGCGGGGGGTCGGGTTCCGTCTGGCCGCCGTGACCGACGGGCCGTGACTCGCCGCCTGGTCCTCAGCTACCTGGCCATCGTCGCCGTGGTGCTGGCCGTGCTGGAGATTCCGCTGGGGATCAACTACGCCCGCGGCGAGCGCGACACGTTGGTCACCAACCTCGAACGTGACGCGGTCGTGGTCGCCGGGCTTGTCGAGGACCAGCTGCAGGGCGGGGTGCGGCCGGTGGAGGCGGACCTCGATGCCTACGTCGAGCGGACCGGGATCCGCGTGGTGGTCACCGACGCCGACGGGATCTCGGTGCTGGACACCGACGGAGCCTTCGCGGTGGGCCGGGACTACTCGACCCGTCCGGAAACCGCCACGGCGCTGGCGGGGGGCCGGTCCTCCGGGACCCGCCGGTCCGACACGCTCGGCCAGGACCTGGTCTACGTCGCCGTGCCGGTCGCGTCCGGTGGGGCGGTCCATGGATCGGTGCGGATCACCTACCCGGGAGTCGAGGTCGACGCCCGCGTGGCTCGCAACTGGTTCCTGCTGGCCGGCGTGGCGCTGGGTGTCCTGGCCACCACCGCCGTCGTCGGGGTGATGCTGGCCCGGTGGGTGACCGCGCCGACGCGCGAGCTCGGGGGGGTCGTGGCCGAGGTCGCCGCAGGAAGGCTCGACCGACGCGCCCGCGACGACGACGGCCCGCCCGAGATCCGTGACCTGGCACGGCGGTTCAACGACATGGCCGACCGTCTCGAGGAGCTCATCCAGTCGCAGCGGGCCTTCGTCGCCGACGCCTCGCACCAGCTGCGCAGCCCACTGACCGCGTTGCGACTCGAGCTGGAGAACCTCGCCGACGGGCCGTCGGGGACGGCAGACCCCGCGGGCCTCGATCGCGCCGTCGACGAGACCCGCCGGCTGAGCCGCATCCTGGACGGGCTGTTGGTGCTGGCCCGTGCCGAGGGGGGTCGACCCGGCCTTGCGACCGTCGACGTGGCCGGGGTAGTTGCCGATCGCGTCAGCGCGTGGGCGCCGGTTGCCCGGGACCACGGCGTCGACCTGGTCGGCGTGGCGACCGGACCAGTCCGGGCGATGGCCGTGGAGGGGTACCTCGACCAGGTGTTGGACAACCTCGTCGACAACGCCATCGAGGCCACACCGGTCGGGGGAGAGGTGCATGTCCGGGTGCACCAGCGGGACTCCGCACACGTCGAGGTCTCGGTCAGCGACGACGGACCCGGCATGGACGACCGCGAGCTGACCTACGCCTTCGACCGGTTCTGGCGAGCCAGCACCGCGCGTCCCGGCCGCGGCTCGGGGCTGGGCTTGTCCATCGCCCGCCAGCTCGCGCGTGCCAGCGACGGCGACCTGGTGCTGGAGCGTGCCCCCGGCGGCGGGCTCATCGCCCGGGTGGTCCTGCGCACGGCGGGCTGACGCAGCGGCACGACTGGCCCGAGGTGAGGGAAGCCTGACCGTCGTGGACGCCACGCCACCGATGCCGTACACCACGACCATGGACCGTCTACGTGATCTCGACCCCCTGCTGCTGGCCACCCTGGTCGTCGGGGCCGTCGCGTTGGCCGCCCAGCAACTCGCCAACCCCGCCGTCACGGCGGTCCTGCTGGTCGGCTTCGCCGGCGTCATGGCCGCGCGCGAGGCCCAGTCGATGCTGGCGAACCTGCGAGAGGGGATCTGGGGGATCGACGTCCTGGCGGTGATGGCGGTCGTGGCCACCATCGCGGTCGGGGAGTACTGGGCGGCCTGGATCGTGGTCCTGATGCTGACGGGCGGCCACGAACTGGAGGAACGGGCGGCGGGCCGTGCGCGGCGGGAGTTGCACGCCCTGCTGGGACGCGCCCCGACCGTGGCCCACCGGCAGGGTGCCGGCGGCGAGCTGGAGGAGGTCCCGATCGACGAGGTGGCCGCCAGCGACGTCCTGGTCGTGCGACCCGGCGAGGTGGTGGCCGTCGACGGCGTCCTGCTGGACGACGCCGCCGTCCTGGATGAGTCCCAGCTGACCGGCGAGTCGCTGCCGGTCGAGCACCTCGCTGGCGACGACCTGCTGTCGGGGGCCATCAACGGCGCGGGAGCGCTCACGATGCGTGCCACCGCCACGGCGCGCGACAGCCAGTACCAACGCATCGTGGAACTGGTCCGTGAGGCCGCCGAGTCCAAGGCACCGGTGGTGCGTCTCGCCGACCGGATCGCGGTCCCGTTCACCCTGTTCTCGCTGGCGTTGGCGGGCGGGGCCTGGGCCATGTCAGGCGATCCCACTCGCATCGCCGAGGTGCTCGTCGTCGCCACGCCGTGCCCGCTGCTGATCGCGGCCCCGGTGGCATTCCTGGCCGGGATGAGCAGGGCCTCGCGCAACGGCGTCATCGTCAAGGGCGCGGGGACCCTTGAGCGGCTGTCCCGGGTGGCCACGGTCGCCCTCGACAAGACCGGGACCCTCACCCACGGCACCCCCACGCTGGTCCGGATCGTGCAGGGGCACCCCACCGCGATCACGGGATCCGCAGCCACCGATGAGGTACTCCGGCTGGCCGCCAGCGTCGAGAGCTTCTCGACCCATGCGATCGCGACCGGGATCGTGGCCACCGCAGGCGACCAGGGCCTGGCCCTGCGTCCTGCCGCCAACGCCCGTGAGGAAGTGGCGCACGGGATCTCGGCGCAGGTCGACGGCCACGTCGTCAGTGTCGGCAAGGCCACCTGGATCGACCAGCTCTGCGGAGGCTTCCCGCACCCCGACCTGCAGCCCGGTGAGCTCGCCGTCCACGTCGCCCTCGACGACACCTGGGCCGGCTCGCTCATCCTGGCCGACGCCGTCCGCGACGAGGCCGCCACGGTCCTGTCGTGGCTGCGCGACACCGGGATCGACCACCTCGTCATGGTCACCGGCGACGGCGCCCGGACCGCCCACCACGTCGCCGAGGCGGTTGGCGTGGACGACGTCCATGCCAACTGCCTGCCCACCGACAAGGTCGACCTGGTCACCGGCCTCGAACCCCGCCCCGTCATGATGGTCGGGGACGGCGTCAACGACGCACCCGCCCTGGCGGGCGCCGACATTGGCGTCGCGATGGGGGCACGCGGCTCCACGGCATCCAGCGAGTCAGCTGACGTGGTGATCATGGTCGACGACCTGTACCGCGTCGCCCGTGCCGTGTCCATCGGACGACACACCACCCGCGTCGCCCTCCAGGCCATCGGCCTGGGTGTTGCCCTGTCCATCGGCCTGATGATCACCGCGGCGCTCGGTCACCTCCCCGCCGTCGTGGGCGCAGGCCTGCAGGAGGTCGTGGACCTCGCCTGCATCGTGTGGGCCCTGCGAGCCACCCGTCCCGGGCGACACGAACCCCCGTCCCCGCCCGACCACGAACCCACCACCCCGCCCCGAACGTTCGCCACGGTCTCGGAGTGATGACACCAGACTCGCACACGCACACCAGCCCGGCCACGTGGTGCGTGGGGAGCACGATCGGGCCGGGCGCGACGTCGCCTGGGTCCGTGGGGGAAGGCACGTCAGGCCCTGGTGCCGGATCGACAGGCAGGTCACGCAGCCCTCGAGCTTGGTGAACATCGCCGATGTCGACCGTGACGACGTCCAGGCCGCGGCCGGCCAGCACCCGCTCGGTGCGCGGGGCACCGGTGGCCATCAGCACGCGGTCGCGGTCGAGCACGACCACGTGGCTTCCCGCTTCCTCCGGGACACCCAGGAACGACGGGAAGGCCTCCGGGTCGTCGACCAGCGGCTCGTGGCGGATCACGGTTCCGTCCGCAAGCGCGGTCACGGCCGACTTCAGGTGCAGCACCATGGTCACGGGCACCGCCACCACCGTCGCACCCAGGGGCCCCAGCACGTCCGCCAACTGGGCGATCCCGGCATCGTTGGTACGCCCGCCGCGCCTGACGGAGACCGTCCACCCACCTTCAGGACGTCACTGAACCGTACTGGGTTCGTTGGAGACTCGGGTACGCCCCCGGTTCGGTGGAGGACGGTTTCTTGATTCTGTCATGCTGGGGTGATTGCTCTTGGTCAGTCCGAGGACGTCGCGCAAAGGCGGAAACGTCAGGGCCGCTGCTTCAGGCACGCCAGTCGTTGCGACCGCCAACCACAGCCATCGGTTCTGACTCGCCCCTCGGAAGCCCGATCCGCGGTCGGTGCGGACGTTGAAGACGGTCAGCACCTGTCCCGCCGACATCGCGACGAAGGTCATGGTCTGCGCGCCCGCGACGTCGAGGTCCAGCCAGGTCCCGCCAGCCCGATGACGGCGACCAGTCCCGCACCGGTCAGCAGGCGCCCCATGGTGGTCCGGTCGAGCAGTGGCTGGGACGGATCCCGCGGCGGACGGCGCATCGCATCGGAACGGCTGGGCTCCAACGCCAGCGCGAACGACGGCAGGACGTCGATCACGAGGTTGTTCCACAGGATCATCAGGCCGGCCAGCGGAGCGGCGAACCCACCCACCACCGATACAGCGATCACCGACACTTCGGCCACGTGCCACGAGAACAGGAACTGGGCGAAGCGACGGATGTTCTCGAAGATCCGTCGACCCTCCTCGACAGCCACCTCCAGAGTGTCGAAGCGATCGTCCAGCAGCAGCCGCGGCGTCAACAATTGGTGAGGCGTCGTCAGTCGGCGTCGACCTCGTCGTCACTCGCAACTGGTCGGACTGCGTAGGTGTGGCGGTCGTGGTGGCGTCGCCACAGCCCGCAGTGGGCAGCCCAACCGTGACAACCGCCCGCCCTACTTCCACCACTACGCTGGACTATTGCCGCCCCTCCGGGTGCCCACAGCAACGGAGCCGCCATGAGCGCCCATCCCTCGTCCACGTCCAATCCTGACGGGCGCCAGCGGGCCCTGAGCATGACCGCCATCGCGGTTGGGGTCGCGATGCAACTCGTCGTCGCGGTGCCGTTCACGGTCGGGTTCGGTCTGCTGGCACCGCTGTGGGGCATCGTTGCGGCCTGGGCGCTGTGGCTCGCTGCGGCGGCCGGCCTCGTCCTGGTCGCTCGTCGCCGTCCGCTGCTGGCACCCGTGATCCCGCTCGCGAACGCCGGCCTGCTGTTCGCGCTCGTCACCTTCGGTGAGTCCGTGCTGGGCTGGACCGCCTGACACCCGGCCCACCCGACCCAAATTGGCCAAACCCTCATGACGGACTGACCGCCCCGGGTCAGGTAGACACTCAGACATCAAGTCGAGCAACCCCGTTGCGAGTCCCCCGGGCCGCCGCGCCCCAACCCGTCGGCCTACTCGCATGAGCCCGTGGCCCCGAGTGTCGGGATCAGCACTTCTCCCAGGACTGGCGAGTCCGGGGAACCGCCTCCGCAGAGTGTCGGGATCGGCCAGATGCCTCAGGGCTGTGGGAGCCGGCGGGTGGCCGGCCGGGCCCGGGTGTGCTGGCCCGCACGATTGTGGGGTGCCTTGAGGCGGGGCGGAGGGCGTTGGCGGGTGGTGAGGGTGGTGGGGTCGGTCGGTCCCACCAGCGTGGCCTCATCCTGGCAGGCATTCAAGCCCGCCTGTGAGCGCGTCGGCGTGGCTGGTGAGCAGGGCGGCCCGTGCCGGTGTGAGACTGGCGTCTGCCAGCCGGTCAGCGACCGCGTGATCAAACGATGCGAGGGCGTCGTCGTTGTCGGGGTTCGTGTCGTCGAGCAGCCGGTCCGCCTGGCTGAGCGGCTGCCCACGACACGCCACGAACAGCCACACAATGTCGGCGTCGCGACGACACGACCGACCGGCGGGGCCGGCCGGTCGTGTCGGGGTGGGTGCGGTTGCCGGGTGAGCCCCGTCAGCCGCAGTTGGTCTCGTCGATGCCGTCCACCTCGCCCAGGAAGCTGCCGAGATCGCTGACGTGGTCGAAGCCGAGGGTCCCTGACAGGTTGCCCAGCCCGGCGCGCGGGGTCGCCTGCTGGGAGGCGTGTTCGCCGGAGGCTCGGCCGTCGACCCGGGCCGCCTGTGCCGACACGGTGCCCCAGCACTCGGGGTTGTCGGGCGGGCCGGCCGCGGCCGCGGTGACGGAGCCGCCGACCGCGAGCGCGGTCAGGGCAGCGATGGTTGCGATGCGCTTCATGTGTGTGTCCTTTCCCGGGTTTCCCGGGGATCCACCCCGCACCTGTCGACCACTCCAGGCTGCCTACTCCCGCGACACCGTCGTGACGTGCTGCCGAAGCCCCAGCCCCCTGGCGGCCGTCTCCGTGCGGAGGAAGCCGGTAGTCACCAGGGCCGGTGACCGGAGCCGACCCTAGCCCGTCGACCTGTCGGTGGCCCCCCGATCGCGTGGCCGGCTTCGGCCGCGGGCCCATCGGACCCACCGATGGCGACGCACCTGGTTCGAGATCCACCCGATCGCGGGTGTGTCGAGATCGGCGGATCTCACATGGCAGCGCTTCCGCAGAAGCGCCTCGACGCCATGACTGATTGGCTGCACCTCGACAACCACCACCGACCCCACACCGCGCCCGTCGGCCAAGCTCGCATGTCACACCTCGACAACATGGTGAGGAACCACACCTCGCGATCGCAGTTCCTTCATTGGGGCCCGATGTGCCGGGGCGTTGGGAGTTGGAGTACGAGTGCGCCCAGGTGGCCTTCTGTCGCTGGGCGGCCGCCGATTCGACCCGGACCACGCGTTCGGCACCTATGGTGGATCGATCAGGCGAATCGAACCAGGAGGAAACCATGCCCAAGTTCCTGATCAAGGGGAACTACATCGGCGAGGGCATCACCGGACTGATGGACGAAGGGGGGACGAGCCGTCGCGAAGCCGTCGAGCAGCTCATCTCGTCGCTGGGCGGCTCGATGGAGGCGCTCTACTTCGCATTCGGGGACACCGACGTCTTCGTCATCGCCGACATGCCCGACAACGCGTCCGCGGCGGCTGCGTCACTGGTCGCGAACGCGGCCGGAACCGTCAGCGCCTCGCTCACGGTGCTGCTGACACCCGAGGAGATGGACCAAGCCACCGAGGCCAGCCCGACCTACCGGGCGCCGGGTCGCTGACGCTGTCACCGGGCTCGTGCTTGCTGTCCCGCATTCTCGGGCAGTCTCCTCGTCATGCTGGGCGAAGCTCCGGGATTCATGGTCTGAGCACTCGGATGCTCCCTCGCGCTGAACGTGAAGGGCATGGGTTCACTGGTGCCATCGTCGGTCGTCGGTCGAGCATCGGGGCCCCGACGCATCGACGTGCCCCAATGGTCGGCCAGGTGCTGGCCGCCGTGGAGCGTCGCCGGCGCTCGATACCCAAGAGCTTCTCCACGCCGATGTTCGGGCTGCGGGCCACCCTGTTCCATCTGGGCACGCTGCAGCAGCCCCCACCCAAGCGTGCCTGGAAGCCCGCCAGCCGCGCATCACGCTGGGTGCCGATCGAATCGGCGACGCCGTTGCTGGCAGCGACCATGGTGCGCTACCTCGACCAGATCGCGCTCAGCCGACGGCCCGGCACCATCGGCCAGGCCGACACCTCCCTGCGAGCCTTCGCTGGTTGGCTCAACGACCACCATCCTCACGTCGACACCGTCGCCGCGATCCGCCGCGAACACATCGAGGCCTACAAGAGCTGGCTGCACCGACAGGACGGCCGCCAAGGCCGAAAGTTCTCCGCCGCCACGATCACCCACCGGCTCGGAGACCTGCGTTCGTTTCTGGACCGGATCATCTAATGGGGCTGGACCGACGCGCCCGATCGGCCGCTGATCTTCCTGGGTGACTTCCCCAGACCCGACCGGCCGCTGCCCCGGTTCCTCGACGACGGTGCCGCAGCCAAGCTGCTCGCCGCGGCACGCAGCCACCCCGACGCGTTCGTGCGGCTGGCCGTCGAGATGCTCGCCCGCACCGGGCTCCGCACCGGCGAACTGCTCGACCTGACCATCGACGCGGTCGTGCAGATCGGCACCCACCACTGGCTGCGCGTCCCGATCGGCAAGCTCCACACCGACCGCTACATCCCCCTGCACCCGGCCGTCAAGACGCTGCTCGATGACTGGATCCAGCAGCGTCCCGACACGCTGCGCACCAACCTGCTGTTCATCGACCGCGGACGGCGCATTCACCGAAGCCGCGTCCAGCACGCCGTCGCCGACTGCGCCACCCGGGCCGGCCTCGGGCACGTCACCCCACACCAGCTGCGTCACACCCTGGCAACCCAGGCGATCAATCGCGGGATGTCACTGGAGGCGATCGCCTCGCTCCTCCACCAGAGCCTGACGATGACCATGGTCTACGCCCGGATCGCTGATCGCACCGTCGCCGACGAATGCTTCAACGTCACCGAACAGGTCGAAGCGCTCTACCAGCGACCCCACCAGCTCCCCGCCGACACCGAGGGTGACAACATGCGCCGGCTGCGCACCGAGGCCCAACGGCGCCTGCTCGGCAACGGCTGGTGCACACGCCCCCGCGAGGTCGACTGCCGATACGAAACCATCTGCGAGACCTGCAGTTTCTTCGCCACCACCATCGAGTTCCGGCCAACCCTCCAAGCCCAACACGACGATGCCGCCGACCGCGGCCAGCATGACCGCGTCAGCCTCCACCAGCTCCTCGCGCGCCCCGAGTGGTTCGCCGAGCTGCTCGCCGGCGCACGGCTCGCTGCAGGGCCGCGCACCATCACTGCGGTGCAGTCTTTCAGTCGTGCACGTCGCTCTCTACCCGGGTGACCATGCCTGGCCGTGGCGGGACCTCGAGGCTGGGTCAGTCGCGGTGAGCCTCTGCTTCGCAGAGCGCCACGAATCTCGCGAAATGCGTCGCCATGTCACGGCGGATCGTCGGGCGCAGCAGGGGGAAGAGCAGGCGCATGACGCCCTTCGGCCGGGGGGCGAACTCGCCGACGATCGTGGTGCCGTCGGGGGTCTTCGTGAACGTGAACGTGATGCCCAGGTCCATCGCGGCGCTGGTGGCGTCGTACTCGAGTCGGGCGGGCCGATCGAACACGGCGATCGTGGACTCGATCTGACCCAGCGGCCGGCCGTGGTCGGTGCGCAACGTCGAGCCGCGGTCGACCGGTTCGGACGTCAGCAGTTCTGCGCTGCGCACGCTGCCGTTCCAGCGGGTCTCGTTGCGGACGTCGGAAATCAGGTCGAAGGCGACCGTTGGCGGGCAGCTGATCTGCATCTCCTCGGAGAACGTCATGATGCGTCGGCCTTCCGTGCAGCCGCGGCCGCCCGGGCCTCGCACGCCGCGGAGAACTCGCGGTGATGCTGCGTGACCTCGCGACGGATGATCGGCTTGAGCACCGGCAAGAGGACCCGCATGATCCCCTTCGGTGTGGGCTCGAACGTTGCGCGGAACATGGTGCTGTCGTCGTGGGCTTCGAACGAGTAGTTGGCGTCGATGTCCATGACGTCCGTCTCGATCGCAAACTGCAGTCGGCTCGGGCGCTCGAAGCAGGCGATCGTCGCCTCATTCACCTTGTCCCGCTCGTGGACGAGGCGGAACGTCGAGCCCTGCCTGATGGGCCCGTCGCTGGTGAGATCGGCTCGTAGCGCAGCCTCGTTCCACGTGGTCTCCTGGCGAAGGTCGGCCATCAGGTCGAAGGCCGTCTCCGGTGAGCAGTTGATCTGCCACTCGAGTGTGATCATCATGTCGTCATTCCTTCTCGTTGTCGGGTCGTGCTCTTGGGATTCGGACTGGGGTCGTCGCGGTATCAGGCGCCGATCTGGCGCAGGCGGGTGAGGTCATCGGTCTCGCGCCAGTGCTCGACGACACGCGCCTCCACGACCCGCACGATGTGGATCGCGCCGGTCGCCACCGCCGTCCCGGTGGGTTCGACGCCGTTCCAGGTGCCGACATGGACGCCGCGTTCGGTCACCCGCAGGATGACGCGATCGTCTGCCTGCAACGTCTCGTGGACGTCCAGGACCTGGTCGGCCCACGCCCGTGACAGCGCGTGGCGGGCCTGGCACAGCCCCCTGGTGCCGGGGCTGACCCACGGCCACGCGTGGAGGACGACCTGGGGTGCGACGATGTCGTCGATGACCTCGTCGGGATCGAACAGCGCCTCGACGAAGCGTCGTGCGAGTGCTCGTGTCGTGTCCATCGGGCCCTCCTCTCCCTGTCCTCCGGGCTGCTCACATCCTCACCGGAGCCAGCTGCACATGTCACCCCCAGTTCGGGGGGGGGCGGCTGGGGAGGGCACCGGGGACGGGTCTGACTACCGTTGTCGACGATGCGGATGCAGTTCGGGAGCGCACATGAGCACCGGAGGGGTTGCGGCGCTGACTGCCAGGGAACGCGATGTCCTTCGCGCCCTGGCCGCGGGTCGCAGCAGCAAGCAGGTGGCCAGCGATCTCGGTCTGACCGTGGCGACAGTGCGGTCCTACACCAAGGCCATCTACGCGACGCTGGACGTGCACAATCGCGCCGAGGCCACGCTCGCAGCGATCGAGGCCGGCCTCGCCGGTGACAAGGACCTGACCGACGACCGTGATCGGCACACACGGTCCCTCGACATCGCGCCGCCCGTCCGGCCGGTCATCGGTCGCCAGCGAGAGCGGACGGCCCTTCGTGGCCTCCTGTTGGACGGGCGACTGGTCAGCGTCGTCGGCGTCGGTGGGGCCGGCAAGACGGTGCTGGCACGCACGGTTGCGCACGAGCACGTCGACGCCACCGGGCAGCGAGGCGCGCTCGCCCTGCTCGAACACGTCGACGACGAGGTGGGGCTCGCGCTTGCGATCGCCGAGGCGCTGGAGGCGCGCGTGCGATCCGCCGGTGCGGGCGTCTGGCATGAGCTGGCCCGGGTAGCCGGAGATGCGCCGTGCCTGCTGGTGCTGGACAACCTGGAGCATCTCGTCGGTCACGCGGACCGTCTGCTCGGACTCCTGGCCTCGCTGCCGTCGCTGCGCCTGCTCACCACCAGCAGGCAACCCCTCGGCGTCGCCGAGGAGACGGTGCTGCGCATCGACGGGCTGTCCGTCCCCGCTGACCACCTGACCCCGCCCACCGGACATGGCGCGGTCGAGCTGTTCGTCACCGAGGTCGCGCGCATCGATCCGCAGCGTCGTCTCGGCCCTCGCGACCTCGGCACGGTCGGGGAGATCTGCAGACTGGTGGGTGGATGGCCGCTCGCGGTGGTGCTGGCGGCCGGATGGATCGATGTGCTGTCGCTGGACGACATCGTTGCGGAGCTCGCGGCGGGCTCGGACCTGCTCACGTCCGAGTCTGTCCTGCCGGAACGGCACCGCTCGATGGCTGCGCTGGTCGATGCCTCGATCACACGACGCCCGCTCCCCGAGCAGCAGGTGCTGGCCCGCATGTCGGTCTTCGCGGGCGGCTTCGACCGCGATGCGGCGCAGGCTGTGGCGGGATGCTCGCTCCAGCGGTTGGCCTCGCTGATCCGTGCGTCACTGGTCCGGCACGACCCGATCGCCGACCGCTACGACCTGCATCCGCTCGTCCGGGGGCGGGCCGCGGTGCTGCTGGAGGAGCACCGCCACACGGCGACCACACGTGCGGCGCATCGCGATCACTACGCCGGCTACACGGCTGGCTGGGCGGAGGCGATGGCCGGTCGCCCGCAGCCGCCGGGGCAGCGCGAGGCGGTCGCGGCACTGGGCCGGGAGCGCGACAACATCCGTGAGGCATGGGGCCATGCGGCCACGACCGGAGATGCTGACCGCCTCCTGGAGATGGTCGCGCCGCTGACGAGGTGGTTGGACCACCTCTCGGACCTGGTGGAGTGCGAGACGCTGCTGACAGCCGCCATTGACTCGCACGTCGCTCCGGGGCTGTGGGCGCGGCTGGTGCTGCATCGCGAGTACCTACGGCTGCAGTCCGGGACGATCGACCCGGCCAGCTGTCCGGCCGACGAGGCACTGGCGGTGTTGGTAGCTGAGGGCGACGACTGGCTCCCGGCAGCCGAGGTCATCGTGGCGTTCTTGGAGGCGTCGGTGCTGGGCAGGCCGGAGCAGGCCTTCGAGCGCGCGCGGCACCTGACGGCGTCATGTGCACCGACCCCGCCATTCTGGCGGCACCGCGGGCTGCTGCTGCTGGGGTTGGTCCTCGCTGGCGCGGGTGACCCGCACGCCGCGGTCCGCACCCACCTCGACGGGATGCGCGACGCCCTGGCGGCAGGCGACCACAGCGCCGCGCACGTTCTGCTGGTCCTCGCAACACTCGGCCTGATCCGTGTGCACCGTCTTGCCGACGTCCCCGCCATGCTGGAGCAGGCAGAGGACCTCCAGGCGCAGCTGCCGAACGCGCAGACGGAGGCTTCGGTGCAGCTGATCGAGCTGATCATGGCGGTCCTCGCCGCTGAGGACGTCGATGAGCTCGAGCGTCGCCTGCAGGACCCCGCGGTGCTGCGGATCCTGCGGGAGAACCGACAGATGGCGAACCTGCGAAACGGCGCACTGGGCCTCGCTCGCGGGGCCGGCGGCGACCGGGCTGGGGCCGAGGCGGGCCGCGAGGCGCAGGACGACCACGTCGCCGCGGGCCTCCTCCCCGAGTCCGTGCTCTGGGCAGAGCTCGGCATCGCGCTGGCCGCCCTGGCAGCAGGAGATCTGGACGACGCACGAGCGCACGCCGAAGCGGCACGGCCGTGGGAGCAGGGCGCCGGCATGGTGGCCAGCGAGGTCGACGTGCTCCTCGACGTCATCGAGGCCGTCGCGGTCGACCGCGACGGCGAAGGCGTGCAAGCTCGGGCGCTGCTCGACCGAGCGCTGTCCTCCCCCTCGCTGCTCACGAGCGTCCTCCGACACAGCGCTGCCGTCGGCCAGCTCGGGATGAGCTGACCAACAGCGTCAGGATGCTGTTGAGCGAGTCCGGTCGTTGTCGTCACGGCTGAAGTCGTGCTGGCCCAAGCGCCGAGTGTCGTGCACGTCGTGCCCTGACTACGACCCGCCGCGGCCTCCGTTGCGAGATCGAGTTCGCGCCGGGCGATCAGTACGGACTCGTCGAGCCCTCCGCAGCGCCGTGCCAGCAACGTCGCGCCGCGTCAACCGCCCCGATGGCTGAAACACAGGGCAAATGTGGGAGCGGCCACCCTGGCGCAGTTGCGCGACGATGGCCGACGTGCTCGCCCTCTGATCCACCGGAAGGAACAGTCCAGCCCCGGGCAGTTGTGTGCGGCTTGGCCGTTCGAGAACCCCGCACATGACCACGGTTCTGGTCCTGCGTCAGTCCGTTGTACGTCGACTTCTTGGTCACCTCGGGCAAGGCGTAGCTCACGGGCCTGCGCCAGCCTGGCTCCGCCACGGCCTTGTCGAGCTGCGCCCCGCGGATGTCCGCAGTCGGAAGTCCGACGTCATGCCAAGGGTGGCCAGCGGATGTCCCGGACACCCCAACGTTGCGCTGGCGCCCCAACGAGGACCTCTGGCGCTCTGGTACTTCTCGACCGGGTCTCGTCAGCCGACCGCGACGCCGCGTGCTGATGGGTGCACCAGGGTCGTTCGGGCCGCGCCACATTGGAGGACGCATGCTGGTCGCTGTCACCGGGGGGACGGGGTTCGTGGGGAGCCACGCCGTCAACGCGATCCTCGACCGAGGCCACCAGGTGCGGTTGCTCGTGCGCTCACCCGAGAAGGTCGACGCTGCGATGCGGTTGCAGGGCATCGAGCCGGACGAGGTCGACGTCGCGGTCGCAGACCTGCGGGACCCCGCGGCCATCGCTGATGGTGTGGACGGCTGCGACGCGGTCGTGCACGCAGCCAGCGTCTACACGTTCGATCCGACACGGTGGGAGGAGATGGCCGAGGTCAACCTCGCTGGCATGGAGGCGGTGATCGAGGCCGGTATCGTCTCGGACCTCGACCCGATCGTGCACGTCTCCAGTGTTGTCGCGTTGCTCCGCGACGGCGAACTCGAGCACGGTGTCGGACCCGACGAACCGCCGGGCGACGCCCCATACGGCTACAGCGCGTCGAAAGCAGCGCAGGAGCGGGCGGCGCGGCGACACCAGCGCGAGGGTCACCCTGTGGTCATCGTCCACCCTGGAGCCGTATGGGGTCCGCGAGACCCGTACGTCGGCGAGCAGCAACAGCTCGCCCAGAACGCTGCGAAGGGCCTGCTCGCGACCGTTCCTCCCGGGGGGCTGACGCTCTGCGATGTGCGTGACGTCGCGCAGGTGCTGGCTGCTGTGTTGGAAAGGGGACGCGGGCCGCGCCGGTATTCGGCTGTCGGGAGCTACATGCCGTTCACCGACATCGTCAAGACGGCCAGCGCTGCGGCCGGCAAGCAGCGGCGCAGCGTCGCGATCCCGGACGGGGCCGCGAGGGCGATGCAGAAGGGTCTGGCGGCCCTCAACAGACGGGGTTTCGGGCGGCGCCTGCCCGCGACCGCCGACGGGATCTGGTTGTCACGCCACCGCCCCATCCCCGACAACACGCGGACCCAGTCCGACCTCGGCGTCACCTTCCGACCGCCGACCGAGACGATCCACGACCAGGTCCGTTGGATGCGGGAGGTCGGGCGTCTCTGACCCCGACACATCCACGCTTCGGCCCGGCTCGTGTGCGCCTCCGGTACGCCCACCCGCCGTGTAGCCCCCGGCCACGGGTCGCGCGTGTGGACCCTCTGGTCATTCCTGATGTAGGTGTGCACGGGCTGTACCGGACGTGGACTGCCGTGCTCGTCTCCGAGGACGCCGGCCTCGTACAGCGGCATCATCCGCTCGGCCGCGAACGCTCCACGGTCGCTGGCTGAGTCCCGCGGTGATCGTGGTGACCTGCCCGTCGTCCACCTCCCAGGAGCGCATGGCGATCTGTCGGTCGCAGAGAAGTTGGGCCCGAAGGCCGAGACCGTGCGACTGTGGGTCCGTCGGGCCGAGACCGACAGCGGCCGCCGCCCGGGGCCGACATCGGACGAGTTGGCGCAACTGAAGCGGCTCAAGCGTGAGAACGCCGAGCTGCGGCGCGCCAACGACATGGCGGAATCCACCGGTGGGCGCACCGGTCCTGTGACGATAGGAGCAACCTCATCACAGGAGCAGCGTCACGGCCGGCATCCTCACCCACGAGCAGAAGCAGCTCGCGTTCCGACTACGAGCCCGGGGTTGGCGGTTCGTGGACATCGCCCGGGAGATCGGCTGCACGCGTTCATCATCGACGTGTTCTCCCGCATGATCGTCGGGTGGCAGGCCTCGAAGTCGCTACGCGCCGATCTCGCCATCGACGCGCTCGAGATGGCCGTGCACAACTGCGGCCGCACCGACGACCTGTCCGGGCTGGCTCATCACTCGGACAGGGCCGTGCAATATCTCGCCGTGCGCTACGCCGACCGGCTGGCCGACAACGCCATCGTGGCGTCGGTCGGATCGAAGGGCGGTTCGTATGACAATGCCCTCGCCGAGGCGTTCAACAGCCGCTACAAGCGGGAACTCATCTACGCCCAAGGCCCCTGGACGGGGCCGGGCCTGGCCGACGTCGAGTTCGCCACCCTGACCTACGTCGACTGGTTCAACACCCGCCGCCTCCACGGCGAGATAACCGACACCCCCGGTTACACCACCCCCGCCGCCCACGAAGCCGACTACTACCGTTCCACCACAGCCCCCACCGCCCGGCGCGGTTCACTGCTGACCCCCACAGCTGGGCAGGTCATCCTCGACGGCACCGACATCACCAACGCCAGCCCCCGGGAGCGTGCCGCCCTGTGCCGTCGACAGATTGGGTTCGTGTTCCAGTCACCCAACCTGCTCGATGCCCTGACCGCACGAGAGAACCTCCTGGTCATGGCCACCCTCGACGGCCACCGTCCCGCCGAATGGGACGACCGTGCCACCAGACTCCTCGACGAGATGGATTTGGCCAACGCCGGCCAACGCCGGCCTGCCCCGGGGTCGGGAGGTCAACCACCGGGACGCGGCCGCCAGGTGGGGTAGTCGAGGCCGGCCAGCCGGTTGATCACGATGGCCTGCAGGGACAGCATCACGACCGCCACCATGAGGACGACCAGGCTGCGCGGCCGGGCCATGATCCCGAGCGAGACGATCAGCGTGGTTGCCCCGGCAGGGGGGTGGGGGACCCGGGCCCAGACCATCGCGCCGCTGGTCAGCCCCAGCGACATGGCGGCGGCACCCACTCGCGCCCAGGTCACACCCTCGGCAAAGGCCGGCCCCGCATCCGTCAGTCCGAACACGACCAGCGCGAGGTAGCCGGCGAGGACCCCGATCAGGTGGCCGCCGAAGGCGTTGCGCGGCGACGCCGCCGGCGACATCGGGGTGTAGAAGAACAGGAACGCCGTGGGGCCCAGTGAGGGAAAGATGAACGGTTGGCCGCTGAAGACGGCGGCGGCCGACATGATCGCGATTGACACCAGGCCGTTCACCAGTGCGAACAGGCCCATCACCACCGTGTTGTCGTGGCGCGCGACCAGGGCGGGAATCCGGGCCCGTTGTGCCAGGCCCCGGACGACCATCGCCAACTGGCCCCCGATCGGCCCGGTCTCCTGACTGCGGGGAGTCGTCGTGGGGGTGTCGGCATCGTGGTCGTCGGAGGCGTTCACCGGCGCATCCACCGGTGGAACATCCACGATCCGGCGAACAGGAGCAGCGACAGGGCCGCGGACACCCAGGCCAGTCGTGGCTCGCGGGCCAGGAGCCCGTCGAGAGCGACCACGAGCAGGAACATCTGCAGACTCAGCAACACGATCACGTACACGATCAGGGACGACGAGTCCGGTCGCGAGGACGACATGCCTACTCCCCTGCCTCGAGGTAGCCCAGGGCCCACACCATCCCGTCGTCGCGTACGTCAACGGCGATCTGCTCCAACGGACGTTCCGGGGGTCCACGCAGCACCTCGCCGGTCCGGATGTCGAAGTATCCTTCGTGGCACGGGCACTCCAACTCGTCGCCCTCGGGATAGACGACGCAGCCCAGGTGCGTGCACTTCTGGCTGTAGGCCACGAACGAGTCCTCGAGGGCGACCAGGATCGCCGGGTCGTCGGGGCCGGGGAAGCGGAACAGGTGGGACTGGCCCGGCTCCAGGTCCTCGGCCGGCAGGATCGCGGCGGCATCCGTCTCGGGAAGGCCACCACGGGCCTGCGCCCACGCGGCGATGCCGAGGGTCCCGACCGCGAACGCGCCGGAGGCGAGCACCAGGTACCGACCGAATTCGCGCCGCGTGACCGCTTCCTCGCCAGCAGACGTGAACGGGAAGTCGCGTCGCCAGATCGGCTCGTTGGTGGTGCCACGCACCTCGCGTGCTCGGGCGGCGACGGCGGCGTCGTCACTGCGGTCGGTCGGGGCCGTCGTGTCGTCGCGCGCCATCAGCGTCCTTCCAGGCCGAACGGGTCGTCCTGCCACTGGAACCCTGGTTCGCGGCCCAGCAACACGTCCAGGGGTCCGGGTCCGGCGTCGTCGACCACGACGGCAACCTTGGTCGTCACCGTCTGGTTGCCGAAGTTCCAGTCGTTGAGCAGTTGACGACCGCGGTGTTCCTCGAACTCGGCGCGGGTGCCGAACCACAGCGCGTCGGACGGACACACCGACGCACACATCGGGGCCGTGCCCTCCGAGGTGCGGTCGTAGCACATGTCGCACTTCATCATCTGGTCGATCTCGGCCATGTACTTGGGCACGCCGAACGGGCACGCCTGAATGCAGTTCTCGCACCCGATACAGCGTGGTTTGAGTGACGACTGGACCACGCCGTCCTCGTTCTGCTTGATCGCGTCGGCTGGGCACACCTCGGCACAGGTCGGGTCGGTGCAGTGCATGCACACCATCGGCACGGTCTGGGTCGACGTGGACCGGTCGACCTCGTCGAGGTGGATCAACGACGTGCCGCGGTGGGTGCCGCACTCGCCACAGCCCTCGACGCAGGCACGACATCCAATGCACCGGGACTGGTCGATGACGAACAGCAGCTCACCGGACGCCAGACCGGGTGCCAGCCCGGCGTGAATCCCGTCGCCGCGCGCTCGGGACCCGGAGTCGGGCATCGTGCCGACCGCCACGCCGGGGGCGTCGGGATTGCGGGGTGCTGGGTCGGACACGGCATGGTCCTTGGTCGTGGGCCGTGGTTGGCCAGTCAGAAACGTCGCAGGTCGGTCGAGGCCGGGGCGTTGGGGTCGATGTTGAGGTCGCGACGGTCGGTCGTGGCCTCGCCAGCGCCGACTCGTCGCACGCTGACGGCGCTGACCTTGTACTCCGGAATCTTGGAGATCGGGTCGAGCGCTCGGTTGGTCAACTGGTTGGCAGCCTTGTCACCGGCCCAGTGGAAGGGGATGAACACGGTGTCGGGCCGGATCGTGGTGACGACCTTGGCAGGCAACTGCATCGACCCACGGCGCGAGGTCACCTCCACGCGGTCGCCGTCGCGGATGTTGAGTTCCCCAGCCAACGTCGGGTGGATCTCACACAGTGGTTCGGGGTACTGGTCGACAAGGGGTCCGATGCGGCGGGTCTGGGTGCCCGACAGGTACTGGCTGACGACCCGGCCGGTGGTCAGCCAGACCGGGTAGTTGTCGTCGACCACCTCGGCCGGCTCCCGGTAGGCGACCGGGTTGAATCGCGCCCGGCCGTCGGGGAAGGCGAACGTGCCGCCCTCGTAAAGTCGCGGAGTTCCTGGATGGCCGATCTCGGGGCAGGGCCAGAACACCCCCTGTTCGTCCTCGATGCGTTGCCAGGTGATGCCGTAGTAGTCGGCCTTGCCGCCCTTGGACGCCACGCGCAGTTCCTCGAAGATCTCCTCGGTGGTGTCGTAGGTGAAGTACTGGCCCCGGCCCAGCCGCTGGGCGATGTCGAGCAGGATCTTCCAGTCCTTGCGGGCGTTGCCGGGCGGGTCGATGGCCTGGTTGATCTTGATCACCCTGCCCTCGGCCGACGTCGATGTTCCCTCGTCCTCTTCGTGCAGCGATCCGGCCAGGACGATGTCGGCCTGGTAGGCAGTTTCGTTGAGGAAGAAGTCGATCGCGCCGTAGTACTCGAGCTTGGCCAGCGCCTCGCGGGTGTAGGTGGTGTCGGGCAGGGACACCGCCGGGTTGAAGCAGATCGACAGCAACCCCTTGATCTCGCCCCGGTGGATCGCCTCGACGATCTCCTGGGCGGTGATGCCGGCGCCGGGGATCTCGGACTCGTCGCAGCCCCACACCTCGGCGATGTAGGCGCGTGCGGCGGGGTCGGTGATCTTGCGGTTGCCGGGCAACTGGTCACACTTGTGGCCGTGCTCGCGGCCACCTTGGCCGTTGCCCTGCCCGGTGATGGTGGTCACACCGCAACCCGGGCGGCCGAACTTGCCGGTCGCCAGTCCCAGGTTGATCGCGCTCTTGACGTTGTCCACGCCCTTGGTGTGGTGCTCGATGCCTCGGGCATGCAGCAACATCCCGGTGTCGGACGTGCCCCACAGTTCGGCCGCGGCCATGATCCGACCGGCCGGCACGCCGGTGACCTGCGAGCCCCACTGCACGGTGTAGTCAGCCACGGCCTCGACGGCGGCGTCGAAACCCTGGGTGTGGGCCTCGATGAAGTCGTGGTCCAGCCAGTCCCGCTCGACCAGGATGTGCAGCACCGTGCCGAACAACGCCGAGTCGGTGCCCGGCTTGAGGCCAAGGAAGATGTCGGCAGTGCGCGCCAGCGGGTGCACGCGGGGGTCGGACACGATCAGCTTGGCGCCGTTGTCGCGGGCGCGCCAGATGTAGGAGGTGGTGATCGGCGCGCACTCGGCGACGTTGGCGCCGGCGATCCACACGACGCCGGCCTGCGGGATGTCGGCCCAGGAGTTCGACGCCCGGTCCATGCCCAGCGACGCCATGTTGCCCGCGCCGGCCGACACCATGCACAACCGGCCGTTGTAGTCGAGGTTGGCCGTGCCCAACGCCAGGCGGGCGAACTTGCCCACGAGGTAGGACTTCTCGTTGGTCAATGACACGCCCGACAGCATCGCGAACGCGTCCGGACCGTGTTCCGCCTGGATGCGTCGGATCTCCGAGACGGTGCGATCCAGGGCGTGGTCCCAGGAAACCGGGCGGAACCCACCGGGAGCATCGGGATCGCGTTCGAGGGGGTCCAGCAGACGGTCGGGATGATCGCCCTGCAGGTACCGCTTGATCCCCTTGGGGCACAGGCGGCCCTCGTTGAACGGAAAGTCGTAGTCGGGCTCGAAGCCGACGACCTGGTTGTCCTTGACCTTCAGGTACAGGCTGCACTGCTGGCCGCAGAAGCAGCAGTGGGTGCGGACCTGCTTGTCGATGTCGGTCGAGTCGGCGTTCCATCCGCCGGGTGGCGTGCGGTTGAGGTGCGGCCCGTAGCGGTCGACCAGGGCCTGTTCGGTCACGGGGAAGGTCGCCATCAGCCGAATCCTCCGACGCGTCGGGACTGTGCGAGGGTCACGAGGCGTCGCCGACAGGGCGGGCAGACGTCCTGGTAGTTGCCGTTGCCGTGCGGGGCGTGGGTCCCGCTGGCGACCTCCGGGAAGGGGGCCGCGGGGAGGGTCGTGGGAATGGAGTAGTCGAAGCCCAGTTCCGGCAGGATGTCCTTGAGGTCGTCGACCTGGAGTTGGGACGCCCACTCCTGTCCGCAGTCCGTGCAGGTCGCGCGGGGCACGTCGGCGTCCTTGTAGTAGGACACGCCGATGTTGCCGGGTCGTTGGAAGATGTGGAACAGCTTGCCGAAGGGGATGTACATCAGCCCGAGGATCACCGTCAGGGCGTGCACGGTGGTGATGAAGGTGTAGAAGCGGCCGTCCAGCCACATGTTGGACGCCGTCAGCATCAAACCGGTCACCGACACCGCGAACAGGCCGGCGAGCGGGAGGAAGTCCCCGGACCGCTCGACCGCCATGGCCCCGGGGTCACGGAGCCGGCGCGACAGGAAGATGAACACCCCGGCCAACACCAGGACCGCGGAGACGTCCAGCGCATGGATGACCAGCCACCCGAACACGCCGCGGGAGTCGAACGTCAAAGGCGTGTCGAGGTTGGCCACCACCATCCGGTAGTCCCGAGCGGCTTGGCCGACCGACTCGAAGTGCAGCCAGCCGAACACCAGCGGGAACGTGACCAGGGCAGCCAGGATGCAGCCCCAGAAGATCAACTGGTGGGCGGCCCAGCGCAACCAGGAGCGTTTGCGGATGAAGTCCTGCAGGAGCAGGCGTTCGGCGATGAGCAGGGGCAGCGACACCACGTTGCTGGCTCGCTTCTGCCGGGCGAGCATGGCCTGCCACCCACGCCGGTTGAGTCGGCGAGTTGGCGGTCGTTGGGTCCACACGACGTAGCGGTACACCGTGCCGAAGATGGCGAACAGCGTCCCGAACAGGTAGCCGACAAGTGCGGCATCGAACCAGGTCAGCCCGTCCGATCCCAGCACGACCAGGCCCAGGGACACCAACACGGCCAGCAGGCCCCACGCGAGCGCCGTGCGATCAAGCCTGGTCATCGACCGCCCTCCGATCGGTGATCGACTCTAGCGACGTCTCCGGGTGTGCCGTGGGTTGGCCACAAGGATGGCGTCATCGGGCGACCACCGTCGTGACCGCCGGGTAGGCCAAGGCGACCAGTACGGCGGTCCAGCCGACTCGTGCAGCCACGCCACCGGCGCCACCGGCGGAGGTTCCGGCAGCGGCCATGACCACCACCACGGCCACCCCGAGGTTGAAGGTCGTCGACCGAATGCGGCCGTAGCGGTCCAGTGCGGATTGCAGCCGTGCCCGTCCGTCGTTGCGGTCGGCGACCAGCATCGGGGCGAGGTAGGTCAGCGTGGCGAGCACGGCTTGGACGAACACCCCGAGGAGGAGTCCCAGGCCGAGCGCGTCCAGGTGGCGCCACGACCCGGTGCCGACGACCAGGACGTCGGACCACGCGAGTACTGGCAGCCACCAGCACACCGCCGCAACCGCTGCACGGGGGGTGCCGGCTCTCGCGGTCGACACGGCGCGCCCCACGGCACGGCAGGTGCTGGTCGCGGCCCAGGCGAACCCGGCAAGTGCGAGGCCCGCGAGGATCCGGGATGCCTCCCCGGCCCCACCTCCGAGCCCGGTGGCAACCAGCGCCAGCGTCGCGACCGTCACGCAGTACGCGGCGAGGCGGATCATTCGTGCGGCCCGGTCGTCGGCCCCCGGTTCGATTCGGGTACGCGCCATGGTCGGCCCGAAGAACACCAGCGTGGCCAGCAGCGTGACACCTGCCCAACCCAGCAGGTTGACGTGGAGGTGGGCGACCCTGGCCGCGCCGTACCACGAGCCGGTCACGGCCCCCGCCCCCATCAGCCCACCGAGGATGGCGCCGTGGACGAAGGCGCCATGGGCACGCTCGTAGCATCGGACGATCCAGGCGAACCGCGCTCCCAGTGCTGCCCGACGGGCACGCCGCAGGCACCGGTAGTTGGCCACCACCGCGCCGGTCGCGATCGTGGCGCCGGTTGCAACCACGATCGGCCACGTCCAGGCCATCCCCATCATCACCGCCACCGCCCCGAGGTTGAACGCCAGGACGCGCCGGCCACCGTTGCCGTGCGCGGGCACCCTGGTGAGGGTGTCGGTGAAGTGTCGGGTGAACGCCAGGATGACGTTGGACAGCACCCCGAGCGTGAACAGGTGCACGGCCAGCCAACGCCCGCCCGGCAGTCCGGCTCCGGCTATGACCCACACCCCCGCGCCGACCGCGAAGGCCAGCGCGGCGACTACCGACGTGGTCACGTCGTCGAATGGCGACCGACCAGGAACCCGTTCCGCAGTTGCCTTGCTCGGGTGAATCCTGGCCGACGGGGCAGGGGTCATGCGGTCGCCTCGCCGCGGGCCTGGTCGGGGTGGCGGAACCCCACGGTCAGCACACAGACCACGTCGGTGACGGCCCGCAACCCGTGGGGGCCGTCGGGGATGCGCATCCACTGGCCGGCCTGCACCTGACACAGGTCGCCGTCGACGGTCAGGACGCAGGAGCCGGCGAGGACTTGCAGGGTGGCCGGCCCGGGTGCTGTGTGGTCGTCCAGCGCGGCGTCGGCACACAGGGCCATGAGCGTCTGGGTGAGTGCCTGGCCGGCCCCCGGAACCAGGTTGCGTGCTGCCCGTCGCGACGCTGCGCTGCCGGCCGTGGTCAACAGGCGCCGTCCACGATCCAGCAGGTCCACCGGGTCGGGCAGGACATGGTCGGTCGTCATCGGGTCAGCCTTTCGGGACTGTCAGCCGCGGGGGCTCTCGGGCCTGCAGACGTCAACGGGTCGTCGTCGCCTTCGGTGACGGGTTCGAGGATCCAACCGAACATCCCGATCATCAGCCACACGGCGCCGAGCACGATCAGCGTGGGCGTGCCGAAGATCAGGCCGTAGCCCAGCGGGAAGAACCCGACGCACATGATCAGCGGCCAGTAGGACGGGTCGGGCATGAGGATGTGCCCGGCGCCCGCAGGTTCAGGATCGTGGTGATGAAGTTGACCGCGGCCGACAACGACGAGACCCCGACGATCTGCAGCCCCACGGCGTAGAACGCCATGTGGTCGCCCGGGATCTGGGTCGACAACGGCGCGTAGCCGAACCACCCACCACTGGGGCACCGCGTTGAACAGCACCGACGAGTACAGCAACAGCCCGCCGAACAGGAAGGTCCAGAACGAGAACGCGTTCAGACGGGGGAACGCGACGTCGCTCGCCCCGATCTGCAACGGCACGAGGTAGTTGAAGAACGCTGCCCCCACCGGCATCACGACCAGGAAGATCATCGTGATGCCGTGCAGGCTGAAGGCCAGGGTCGAGACAGCAGGCTTGGTCGGTACGTGCGGCTCGGGGTCGTCGCGGTCGCCATCAGGACGCCCCCGGCAGGCGCCCGTTCGTCCCGTCCTGGTGGCCAGCACGAGCTGACCACGGGTCGCGCTCGGACGGGTCCGCCATATCCGCTCCACCATTGATCGTGCGTCCGAAAATACTGCTGTAGTCTTATTTTTTCAACTTCAACGGGCTTTTTCATCCTGTTCGTCCTCCATGATCGGTCGACTCTCGCTCATGGCCTTGCTGAAATGGCTCTGACACCACTTCTTCCGCCCAGATGTTTCCTTCACTGGCTACTCTTCTATTCGACTCCGTCGCAGTATCGTCGATCGGAACCGGAGGTGGATGGCATGGCCCAGGCACCATCAGGCGTCGGGACCGATCCCTCCCTCGTGTTGGACTCCCAGGTCCACCAGGCCCTGGCGAGTCCCGTCCGCAGCCGGATCATGACGTTGCTGCGGGCCGTCGATGACGGCTTGGACGTGGCTGGCCTCGTCGACGAACTGGACCTCCACGCCAACACCGTGCGCACGCACCTGGGCCTGCTCGAGGACGCCGGCCTGGTCGTGTCGGCGCCACAGCCTCGCGAGCGCCCTGGACGACCCCGGCACGTGTATCGCCCGACCGAACATGGCGCCCACGTCGGCCAGGCCGCCGGCTACCAGTTCCTGTCCCGGATGCTGGTCGGCCACGTGGCGATGGCCAGCGGGGATCCCGGCAGCGCCAGCGAGCAGACAGGGTCGGACTGGGGTCGATGGTTGGTCGACGACCCCGCGCCGGGCACCGTGGTCGAACCACGGGTCGGGATCGATCAGGTCGTGCAACTCCTGGACCGGTTCGGGTTCGAGCCCGAACTCGACGACACGGATCCTGGCCGTCCGCGCCTGCTGCTCCGGCGCTGCCCGTTCCTGGACCTGGCTCGGGACCATCCAGAGGTCGTCTGCGCCCTCCACCTTGGCCTGATGCGCGGGGCGCTGGACGTGTTGGACGTCGACGTCGTGGTCGAAGACCTCCAACCCTTCGTCGAGCCCAGCCTGTGCGTGTCCAACCTGCACCTGCCCGGCCCGCAACCTGCCCGCCGGGGAGGTCAGCCATGACCTGCACCATCGCGGAACCATTCATCGACGTCAAGGACGAAGCCTGCGTCGAGGAGTTGGTGGAAGATCGGCTCGGGCTGATCGTCCGGGACCACGACGACGAGGGAGTGTCCCATGTCCGAGATGCGTGAGCAGCCCGCATTCTGATCTCTGCCTGATCGCCACGACCAACTCGATCGGAGACCATCCCATGACCTACACGATCGCGGAACCGTGCATCGACGTCAAGGACAAGGCCTGCGTCGAGGAATGCCCGGTCGACTGCATCTACGAGGGGCCGCGGATGCTCTACATCCACCCCGAGGAGTGCATCGACTGCGGCGCCTGCGAGCCGGTCTGCCCGGTCGAGGCGATCTTCTACGAAGACGACGTCCCCGACGAGTGGGAGCAGTTCACCCCGATAAACGCCGAGTTCTTCGACGACGACGTCACCGGACTGGGCTCGCCCGGAGGCGCGGCCGCCATCGGGGCGGTGTCCGCCGACCACCCCACCGTGGCCACCTGGGAAACCTGACCGACGGCACGGCGCGCCGAACCGCCAGAGCACCAATGACCGGGCACCCGAGACCACGTTGCAACCACCATCATCCGCAACCAAGTCCCAGCACACACAGGAGGGGACGTGAGCGCTACACCTTCGGGGTCGAGCCCAATTGCCGCCAGCTGCAGGTGGAGTTCGCCCGCTTCGTCGGACGGGGTGGGTGTGGTGATCATGCCGCAGCGACCAGGTCGGTGTGGCGGGTTTGTTCGAACTCGACGGGGCTGAGGTAGCCCAGCCGGGAGTGGCGGCGCTGGCGGTTGTAGAACACCTCGATCCATTCAAACGACGCGCTGGCCAGCTCGGCGCGGGTGTCCCAGGTGGTGCGGCGGTCGACCAGTTCGGTCTGCATCGACGCAACGACTCGGCCACGGCGTTGTCCAGCGCGTCACCCACGGTGCCCATCGAGCCGAGCAGGCCGGCGTGGCGGAGGCGTTGGCCGAACGCGCAGGACGTGTATTGACTGGGTTCAAGTGATGGTGGCAACACCTGGCCGGCGACCGCATCGAGGTGATGCCGGGCGGCTCGGACCCCGCCAGCCAGGTCAACCCGTCCGCCGTCGCGGCCATGGAGGAGGTCGGCATCGACATCTCGTCGGGCTATCCCAAGCCGTGGACCGACGAGACCATCGGTGCAGCCGACGTCATCGTGACCATGGGGTGCGGAGATGCCTGTCCGGTGATCTTCGGCAAGCGCTACCGCGACTGGGAACTGGACGACCCGGCCGGCAAGGGCGTGGCCGAGGTCCGCCCGGTGCGCGACGAGATCGAACGGCGCGTGCGTGGGTTGATGGCCGAGCTCGACGTCACCCCGGTGCGCTGACCGGTTGGTCGACGATGCCATCGGCTCCGTAGGCTGCGTCCCGTC
>JAGXFT010000045.1 GCA_024637135.1 Nitriliruptorales bacterium
CGGTCGTCCCTGTCGCATGTCGGGTGCCACCTTGCCGCACGACCCGCCCCGGTCCGGTCAGGGGAGCCCCCCGGGCCACCCGGAGATCCACCGGCGGGTGGGGGCTGGGACCGGGGACAACCCCCACGCCGGGACGCCCTCCATCCGGCATGATGGGGGCATGTCCCCGCTCCCACCGGCGCGTCCGCCCGGTCCGACCACGCCGTCGGACCCCAGCGGCGTGCCCACGGGAACTCTCGGCAACGGGGCCGGTCCCCGCCACCCGGACGCGCCCGCAGCGGGCCCCACGCCGAGCCAGCGGACTCCGGACCACGCCCGGTCGAACACGCCGACGGCGTGGGGGGCACGGCCGATCCAGCGCTCGACCGACGACCGGGTCGTGGGCGGCGTGGCCGCCGGGATCGGGAGCCGGATCGGGGTCGACCCGCTGGTGATCCGCATCGCCGTGGTGGTGCTGACGCTGGCCGGAGGAGCCGGGCTGGTCCTGTACCTCGTCGGCTGGTTGATCTCGATCGAGCCCACGCCCGACGATCCCGAACCCGTCGCCCCCACGCTGGACCTGCGGCAGGCGTCGGCGGTCGGGTTGGTGACGTTGGGGTTGACGCTGCTCATGCGTGGCCTCGGGATCTGGTTCTCGGACGCGCTGGTGTGGCCGGCCCTGATCGCCGGCACGATCTCGGCGGTCATCTGGACCCGTTCGGGTGCGGACGACCACGGCCGATCCCGCCTGACCGAGTCGACCCCGGTGCGCACCATCCTGGCCGCCGTGCTGACCTTCGCCGGCCTGGTGTCGTTCTGGCTGATCGTCCCGGAGCCGGGGCGCGTGGTGGTCCCGATGGCCGGCATCGTGGTCGGTGGGCTGCTGCTGGTCACCCCACTGCTGGCCCGCATCTGGAGCGACCTCGAGGACGAACGCTCGCAACGAGCACGCCAGAACGCCCGCGAGGAGGTTGCCGCCCACCTCCACGACTCGGTCCTCCAGACGTTCGCGATGATCCAACGCACCGACGACCCGCGGCGGGCCGTGACGCTCGCGCGGACCCAGGAACGCGAGTTGCGGTCCTGGCTGTACGGCGCACGTGACCTCCACGGTCCCCGTCGCGACCTCGAGGTGGCCGTCGACGAGTTGCTGGCCGAGGTCGAGGCCGACTACCACCTGACCGTGGACCACGTGGTGGTCGGCACGGTCCCCGACGTCGACGGCGACGCCAACCTGCCGTCGTTGCTGCGGGCCACGCGCGAGGCCCTGGTCAACGTCGCCAAGCACGCCGGGGTGGAGGAGGCCAGCCTCTTCGTGGAGGTGGAGGGCGACCGGGTCACCACGTTCGTGCGTGACCGCGGCACCGGGTTCGACCCGGCCGCCATCGGCGAGGACCGCCATGGCCTGCGCCACTCGGTCCACGCTCGGCTGCAACGCCACGACGGCGGTGCCCGGGTGACCACCGACGCCCAGACGGGAACCGAGGTCGAGGCCTGGGTCCACCTCCGTCCGATCGACGAGCACGCCGACCGCACCGGGGGCGATGCGCACGAGACCGCCCCGGCCACCACGCCCACTCCCGCCCCGCCGTCCCTGATGTGGCCGGCCGCCCCCACCACCGACAGGCAGCACCCATGACCGCCCACATCACCGTGTTCCTCGTCGACGACCACCGCCTGTTCCGCACCGGCGTCCGCGCCGAGATCGGGACCCGCGTGCACGTCGTCGGCGAGGCCGGCGAGATCGACACGGCCATCGCCGGCCTGCGCCGGACCAAGCCCGACGTGGTGCTGCTGGACGTGCACATGCCCGGGGGCGGTGGTCGCGAGGTCATCCAGGGCGCGATCGACGCCGGGCTGCTGGAGACGAAGTTCCTCGCGCTGAGCGTCTCCGACGCGGCCGAGGACGTCATCGGCGTCATCCGTGCGGGTGCCCGCGGGTACGTGACCAAGACGATCGGCCCGGACGACCTGGTCGACGCGATCCGGCGCATCCACGAGGGCGACGCGGTCTTCTCACCGCGACTTGCCGGGTTCGTGCTGGATGCGTTCGCCGGGTCGCTGCCCGACGACCTCGACATCGTCGACGAGGAACTTGATCAGCTCACGCCCCGCGAGAAGGAGGTCATGCGCCACATCGCGCGTGGCTACACCTACCGCGAGACCGCCAACCGGTTGCACATCTCGATCAAGACCGTGGAGACCCACGTCTCCAACGTCCTCCGCAAGCTGCAGTTGTCCAACCGCCACGAGCTGACCGCCTGGGCGGCCAACCGCCACCTGCTGTGACCACCGGCGGGGGGATCCACACCACCGCGGTCGAGCGTGCCGACAGCATCGGTGCCAGCCTGGCCCGTGGCCAGGTCTGGCTCCAGAACGTTCCTCGGCGGCGCCCGGACTGACCCGGCACTGCGCGGGCTCTCCCGGACCGGTTTGTTGCCCGGGACGGTCGTCAGCGATCCGGCCCGGTGCCCAGGACAGTCGTCAGCAGTTCGTCCATGCGGTCGAGCCAGTCGAAGGTCCCGTACGTCGGCTCCAGGTGCAGGGTCGCGTCGGGGATCCGGGCGGCGAGGTGGCGGGCCATCGACGGGGGGTGGACGTCATCGCGGCCACCCACCCAGATCGTCGTCGGCACGGCGATCTCCTCCAGTGGGAACCCCCAGTCGCGGGCCGCCAGTGTCATCTCCCGCACGATCGAGGCGGTGTCGTGGAACATGCGCGGGATGTTGGCGTGCAGGACGTCGGTGACGTCCGGTCGGGCGATGACGACCCGGTCGGCGGGTGGCCGGGACCGCACGAGCAGCCGGGCAACCATGTCCGGCCGCCGCCGGGCGAGGGTGACCATCAGCCCGGCGGTGAGCCGCAGGAGGACCGGCGCCCGTCGTGCCAGGCGGAAGTTGGCCTGCGCAGCCGTGCTGGCGCCGTCGAGGACCCCGGGCTCGTGCAACGGGGCGATGACCGACCACAGCCCGAGGTGGGTCACCTGCTCGGGGCGCGCCCACGCGACGGCGGTCGCGGCCGGCGAGCCACCGGAGACGGCCAGCAGCGCCGCCCGCTCGATGCCAAGGTGGTCGAGGAGTTGGTCCTGGTCGTCGACCCAGTCCAGCACGGTCGCACCGGGGTGCGGGTCGGAACCGCCGAAGCCGGGCCGGTCGGGCGCCACCAGGTGGGCCCCGATCCGTCGGGCCGCCGGATCGGCGAGCCGCCAGATGGTGGACGAGTCGGGGCTGCCGTGAAGGGCAACGATCGGCGAGCCGTCGGGATCACCCAGCGAGGCCCAGGCCAGCCGCCGCCCGTCCCGCAGGTGCAGGGTTCGTTGCACGACGCCCCCTTCTCCGGCGCAGCACCTAGGTCGAGCGCGACAAGCGGAAGCGGATCCGGACCGCGGTGTGGTACTCCGAGATGCCGCCATCGGCGACGACCCCGGTCTGTTCCAGCACCGACAGGCCCTCGACATTGCGCAGGGTCGAGGTCGCCTCGCGCAGTGCCTGGGCCGCGGCGTCCTCCCACGACACGTCGGACACGCCGACCAGGTCGATGGTCTTGATGACGGCCACGATGATTCCTCACGAACGGGCAAACCAACCCTACCGCTCACTCCGAGTGCCCGGCCAGGCCTGACCGAGCGCGGGCGTCACTCGCGTCGCTCGGACGCATTGGAGTTGCTCGCTGCGCTCGCAACGTCCAGCCGCCACGCCACCGAGGCCGAGAACGAGCCGCCAGGCGAGTTCTCGAAGCCTGACCGAGCGCGCCAGGCGAGGTCAGGCTCGTACCCAGAAGGCCAGGGCCATGCCGACGATGGTGGTGATGCCGGCGACCACCGCAACCGGCATCCCCAGGCGGTGGCCCTTCAGGTGCGCGACCGACCCCGCCGCCATGCCCACCACGCCGGGCAGGACCAGCCAGATGGCCGTGATCGCCCCCACGGCGCCGACCACCAGCCATGCCAGGGCATGGTCCGGTGGGATCACGACGCCGTCGTGCTCGGCGGGGTCCGGGGCGGTGCGAGACGGAGCCACGAGCGACCTCTCGGTGATCGGGTGGGCCGTGGGGGCATCGGACCCGGCCGGGTCCGGACGCCTGGGCCGACGACCGCTCGGAGTGTACGACGCCCACTCGATCGGACCCCAGCGGCACGATGCCGCGACACGCGTCACACTCGTGGCCAGGTGCGACGTGGGCTCTTGGCTCCTTCTCAGGAACGGGCGCCACGCTCACGACCGGGCCCGGTGTTCGTCGGGGGGCGGACACCGGGCCCTTTCCACCACCTCACACCCCTGCACACGCCACCGCCACACCGTCGTCCCGTGGAGGATCCACGTGCCCAGTCCCACCGACCGCATCGACGATGTCCTGGTCGAACTCCGGCGCGTGCTGGTGGGCCAGTCCCGCATGCAGGAACGACTGCTGGTCGGCCTGCTGTCCCGCGGCCACGTCCTGCTGGAGTCCGTGCCGGGCCTGGCCAAGACGCTGGCCGCGGAGTCGCTGGCCCGGATCGTGGGCGGGGACTTCGCCCGCATCCAGTTCACACCCGACCTGCTGCCCTCCGACGTCATGGGGACCCGGATCTACCGGCCCAGCCAGGAGGACTTCGACATCGAGTTGGGCCCGGTGTTCACCAACATCCTGCTGGCGGACGAGATCAACCGCGCGCCCGCCAAGGTCCAGTCGGCGCTGCTGGAGGTCATGGCCGAGCACCAGGTCTCGATCGGCGGCCGGACCTTCGCCGTCCCCGAACCGTTCTTCGTGGTCGCGACCCAGAACCCCATCGAGTCCGAGGGCGTCTACGCCCTCCCCGAGGCCCAGCGCGACCGCTTCATGATGAAGGTCGTCATGACCCATCCCGACCGCGCCGAGGAACTCGAGATCGTCGACCGGGTCGGGGTGTCCACGCCGGTGCCGTCGGCGGTCATGGACCCGGCGGTGCTGCGCGACCTGCAGGCGGTCGCCGACGGCGTCTTCGTCGACGCCACGGTCAAGGCCTACGCCGTCGACGTCGTGCAGGCCACCCGCAACCCGATGGCCTTCGGGCTGGGCGACCTCGACGACCTCGTCCAGTTGGGCGCCAGTCCGCGGGCGAGCCTCGGGCTGGTGCGTGGCGCCCGCGCCCTCGCGCTCATGCGGGGCCGCTCCTTCGCCACCGCCCAGGACGTCTACGACCTCGCGCCGGAGGTGCTCCGCCACCGCATCATGCTGACCTACGAGGCATTGGCGCGCGACGTCGACGCGGACGACCTGGTCGCGCGCATCCTCGAAACGGTCCCTGCCCAGCCGTTGACCTCGCGCAACCACGACGAGGCCCCGCGTCCCGGCCCCGGCAACACGACCGGACCGGTCGGACCCCCCGGGGGCGACGGCTCGGCCGCCGGCATCGCCCGCTCGTGGACCGCGCCCAGCCACGACCAGGTCGGCGGCTGACGGCGATGACCCCCAACCCCCACCCGGACCCCGACCCCGCCGCCCGGGACTGGCCGGCCGGTCCGTCGCCGGACGACGTCGCCGAACGCGTGCGCACGCTCGAACTCCAGGTCGAGCGTCGCCTCGACAGCCTCCTGCACGGCCGCCACGAAGGACTGACGCCCGGCCACGGACTGGAGGTCGGGGAGTCGCGCCTGTACGTGCCGGGCGACGAGGTCCGCCGGATCGACTGGAACGTCACCGCCCGCACCACCACCGTCCACGTGCGCGAACTGATCGCCGAACGCGACCTGACCACGTGGGTGATCGCCGACCTCGACGCCAACATGCAGTTCGGGACGACGCGCGACACCAAGGCCGACATCGCGACCGCCGCCGTCGCGGCCATCGGGTTCCTCAACGCCCGTGACGCCAACCGCCTGGGTGCGGTGCTGCTGCGAGGAAGCCGCGAACAGGTCCTGCCCCCGCGCTCCGGCCGGATGCAGGTCCGCGCCATCCTGCGGGCGATGCTGGCCGAGACCGCGCGGGACGGGTCGGGTCACAACGACCTCGACGCGGCCCTGCACAAGGTCGCGAAACTGGCTCGACAGCGCGGCCTCGTGGTGCTGGTGTCCGACCTCCGCGGCGGCGCGCACCCGGCCGCGACGGCACGTGGGCGACGACGGGAACGGCGACCGGCGGGCGACGAGCAGGTGGGCGGCATCCCGGCCGACCTCGCCGCGGTGGCCCGACGCCACGACGTGCTGGTCCTGCAGGTGCAGGACGATCGCGATGTCGACCTGCCCGACGTCGGCCTGATCGACCTGGTCGACCCGGCCACGGGCGAGGCCCGCGAGGTCCGGCTGACCCCCGCGGTCCGCGCGGCCTACGCCGAGCGGGTCGCGGTCCACCAGCAGGCCGTCACCGACGCCGTGCGTGGCGCCGGTGCCGACCACCTCGTCCTGTCCACCGGCCAGGACTGGCTGACCGCCATCGCCCGCCACGTCCACACCCGGATGCGGCATCCCC
>JAGXFT010000046.1 GCA_024637135.1 Nitriliruptorales bacterium
CTTCGCCGAGCTGGAGCGCAAGGCCGAGTCCGGTGGCCAGACCTTCGTGGCCCGGTTCGAGCCCGGCGCACCACCCAAGGTCGGATCGACGATGTCGGTCGGGTTCCGCAGCGACCACATGCACTTCTTCGACGCCGAGTCCGGCCTCGTGCTGACCTGACCTTGTCGTCCTGCGAGATCATCGTTGGCGCCTCGTTCGCGACCAACGCCAACCCCGGCGTGAACCCGAATCGGGTTCACGCCAGGGTTTTGGCGGGTTTTTCGCGGTTTGCGGGAAGAGCCTGATCGTTCGTCCACTGTCCCACTAGTCTCGTCGTTGACTCGGCGGGGGCGTCATGCGGGATCGGCCTGCATCGACCTCGTCACGTGCAGGAGGACGAGCCATGAAGTTCAGGTCCAGGATTGCGTATGCCGCGGTGTTCGCCGTGGCGATCGCCGGTTGCAGCACCACCGTGAACGAAGGGGACACCGCGGCCGGAGGCAACGACGGCACCGCTGCTCCTTCCGGGGAGAGCGCCCCGCTGGAGGGCCAGTCGGAGAACACCGGCGAGGTCACGATGTCCGGTGCAGGAACCGGCGTCGAGGGTGACGCCATCCAGCAGGTGATCGAGGACTTCGTCAACGCCGAGGCCGACTTCACGGCCAGCTACTCGGGCTCGGACTCCTTCGAACAGGAGATCGTCATCCAGGTCGAGGGTGGCACGCCGCCCGACATCGCCGCGTTCCCGCAGCCGGGTGCGGTCATCGAGCAGGCCGAGCAGGGCAACGCCGTGGCGCTGGAGGACATGGGCTTCGACATCGCCGAGCTCAACGACAAGTTCGGCGAGTACCTGATGGGCCTGGGGGAGTACGAGGGCAAGCACTACGGCCTCCCCGACAGCATCAACTTCAAGAGTGCCATCTGGTACAACGTCGAGGCCTTCGAGGCGGGTGGCTACGAGATCCCCGAGACGTGGGAAGACCTGACCGCCATTGCCGAGGAGGCTGCGGCCAGCGGAACCTCGCCCTTCTGCCTGGGGACGGGTTCGGACGCAGCCACGGGGTGGCCAGCGACGGACTTCGTCGAGGACATCGTGCTGCGCGAGCAGGGCGTGGACGTCTATGACCAGTGGGTCAACCACGAGCTGAACTTCGACTCGCCGGAGATCCGGTCCGCGGTCGAGCGCTTCGGCAGCATCGTCTTCGGTGAGACCGACGGGACCCCGTGGGTCTTCGGTGGCAACGACAACATCACGGCCACCGACTTCCGTGACGCCCCGGACCCGATGTTCAACGACCCGCCGTCCTGCCTCATGCACCGCCAGGCGACGTTCATCACGAACTTCTTCCCGGAGGGCGTGGAGGCCGAGACCAACTACAACTTCTTCAAGTTTCCGACCATCGACGGCAACGACGGTTCGCTGATGGCCGGTGGCATGCTCGCGATCTTCGCCAACCGCCCGGAGGTCAAGACCTTCATCGACATGTACACCGCCGAGGAGCCGCAGTGTGCGTTCGGTGCCATCGACGGGATCGCCCTGATCTCGGCCAACAAGAACACGTCGGCCGACTGCTACACCAACCCCATCATCAAGCAGGCCGCTGATTCGCTCCTGACGGCCCTCAATGACGGGACTGCTCGCTTCGACGGCTCGGACCTGATGCCGCCGGCCGTGGGCTCGGGTTCGTTCTGGACCGGCATGAACAACTACACCGACAACGGTCCGGACAACCTCGACGAGGTGCTGCCGTCGATCGACTCGTCGTGGCCCGCGAACTGACGCCCATCACCGGGGTCGGGTCAGCACCATGACCCGACCCCGGCACTTTCCTGGGAAGGCGAACCATGGCTGACACGACGACCGGGCGCGACCAGGCCCCGGATCCCGACGACACGATCGAGCAGCATCGCGAGGACATCGAGCAGCATCGCGAGGACGATGACACGGTGTTCGTGGAGGACAAACTGGGTGCCGGTGGCGCGGCCACGGTGGCCATCCTCGGCGTGGTGGCAGCGCTTGCCGTCCCCGGCCTGCTGTACTACACCCTCCAGGTCGCGTTCGACCTGTTGAGCGAGGACCTTCCACGCTGGCTGGTCGGCGTGGTCGCCATCCTCATCGGCGTGGTGGGCGCGTTCGCGCTCTACACCGCGGTCGACCTGGCCATCAAACGGCTGCCGCGTCGCATCAGCGAACGGGTCCAGCCCTATGCCTGGGCGGGGCCGGCCATGGTGATCGTGGCCGTGTTCCTGATGTACCCGGCATTCGACACCATGCGCGTGTCGTTCATGGACCGCAGCGCGGACAACTACATCGGATGGGACAACTACCGCTACGTCTTCACCGACGATGCGATGCTGCGGTCGCTGCGCAACACCGTGCTGTGGGTGTTCTTCGTCCCGGCGGTGTGTGTCGCGATCGGACTGGGTTTCGCGGTCCTGGCCGACAAGCTCAAGCGGCTCGAGTCGGTCTCCAAGTCGCTGATCTTCCTGCCGATGGCGATCTCGTTCGTCGGTGCCGGGATCGTGTGGCGCTTCGTCTACAGCTTCCGCATCGCAACGGAGGGCACCAACCAGATCGGCCTGCTCAACTCGATCATGGTCGGGCTGGGCCAGGACCCCCTCAACTGGCTCCGACTGGAGCCCTGGAACAACCTGTTCCTGATGATCGTGTTCGTCTGGTTGCAGGTCGGGTTCTCCATGGTCATCCTCTCGGGGGCCATCAAGGGCGTGCCCGGGGACATCCTCGAGGCCGCCCGGATCGACGGGGCGACCGAGATCCAGATCTTCTGGCGGGTCGTCGTCCCCACCATCATGTCGTCGATCGTGGTCGTGTTCACCACGATGATCATCGGCGTGCTGAAGGTGTTCGACATCGTGTGGGTGATGACCGGTGGCCAGGCTGGCACCGAAGTGATCGCCGAGCGGATGATCCGGGAGTTCTTCGTCTTCCGACACTTCGGACGAGGCGCGGCGATCGCGACCTTCATGTTCCTCAGCGTCATCCCCGTCATGTACCTGAACATCAAGCGGTTCCGGGAAGAGGAGGCACTCCGATGACGGCCACCACAGCTCCCGACCAGGGGACCAAGGCCACCGCCGAGAAGGGGCTCAAGGGCAGTGAGGGTGGTGTCGGCAACCCCACGACCCTGTGGATCGTGCGTGGCATCGTGCTCTTCATCGTGCTGATCTGGCTCGTGCCCGCCGTCGGCCTGCTCGTCACGTCCCTGCGCCAGCAGGCGCTGATCGAGACCACCGGCTGGTGGACGGCGTTCGCCACCCTCGGTGACACCGGGCAGTGGACGTTGGCCCACTACGAGCAGGTCCTGACCAGCGGCGGCTTCGACACGGCCTTCGTCAACACCCTGGTCGTGTCGGTCCCCGCCACGATCATGCCGATCACCATCGCGACCTTTGCCGCCTATGCCTTCTCCTGGATGGAGTTCAAGGGTCGGTTCCTGATGTTTGCGACCGTCGTCGGGTTGCTCGCCGTGCCGCTGCAGGTGGCGTTGATCCCCCTGCAACGGCTCTACAACGGGTTCGAGGTCACCATCCCCGGTCTGCAGTACCTGATGGTGCCGCTGATCAACCTCACGACCGGCACCGACATCGCCGTGGGCAACGCCACGGCCGCGATCGGGATGCCGCTGGAACTCAACGGCACGTTCCTGGGTGTGTGGCTGGTCCACACGGGGTTCGGACTGCCGCTGGCCGTCTACCTGCTGCGCAACTACATCGGGTCGTTGCCGTCGGAGTTGATCGAGTCGGCCCGCATCGACGGGGCTGACCACTACCAGATCTTCACCCGGCTCATCATCCCGTTGTCGGTGCCGGCGCTGGCCAGCTTCGCCATCTTCCAGTTCCTGTGGGTGTTCAACGACTACCTGGTGGCGTTCGTCTTCCTGGGGACCGGCCGAGGCGAGCAGGTCCTCACGGTCGCCCTGCAGCAGCTCAACAGTTCCCAGACCAACTCATGGCACCTGTTGACGGCTGGTGCGTTCATCTCGATGGTCGTGCCGATGATCGTGTTCTTCTCGCTGCAGCGCTTCTTCGTCCGCGGCATGACCGCGGGCGCCGTGAAGGGCTGACCCTGCCCGCACCACGACCCACCTCACGACGACGGTGGCTGGCGATCGCGCTGGCCACCGTCGCCGTGACGTTCTCGTTCTGGGCCATGGCCTATGGTTCGGCCGTGCTGTCGGCGGGCGCCGTCCCAAGCGGTTCCACGACCGACATCGAGAGCATCGGCGTGCTCGCCATCGCCTTCTCGTTGGCGTCGGTGCCGTTCGCCTTCCTGGTGGCGGGCCTGGTCTCACGTCGCGAGGACTGGCACATCTGGACGCTGGCGGCCATGGGCCTGGCCCTGGTCGTCGGACTGCCGTTGTTGCTGGGCGGCAACCCCTTGGCGTCCCTGCTGGCCGGGTTCTCCGCCGGGGCGGTGGTGTCGCTGCATCGCCCGCTGGGGACCACCTGGCACCATCGTGCGATCGCCGCCGCCGTCGTCGCGATCATCGCGGTCGCGGGCATGTCGGTGAGCGCACTCTTCCTGCCCCTGGCGGCGATCGGACCGGCCCTGCCGTTCACCGCCATGGGCCTGGCCGATGCGATGGCGCCGCGGGCACCCTGGGCTGCGACGTCCGAGGCCGACGAGACGGCCGACATCGACGAGCCTGCCTGACCAGCGTCCCGACGTCACCGCCGATCGATGGCCCGCTCGACCGGTCGCACGCCGGTCGCCGCGTCCACGAGGGTGCGACGCGCATGGTGTGCGGGGGCCACCGATAGCCTTGTCGGATCGGGGACCGATCGACGGGACGAGGAGCAGCACGTGGCGCTGCGCCTGTTCGCGCGGACCGGGCATCCGGACTTCCTTGACCTGCCGTGGGACGTGCCGCTGGCCGAGTGGGACCATCCTCGGCTCGAGGAGATCCCGGCCGGGTTGCATCGCCACGTCGTCCGGTTCGTGCGCTACGGCGAGCGTCTCTACGTCCTGAAGGAACTCCCGCGTCGGTACGCCGAGCGCGAGTACCGGTTCCTGAACCACCTCAAGGAGGAGGACGTCCCCACGGTCGAGGCGGTGGGCGTGGCGACCGACCGCCGCGGTGGGGGCGAGGACCTCGAGGCGGTGATCATCACCCGCCACCTGTCGTACTCGTTGCCGTACCGACTCCTGTTCTCCCGTCGGTCGGACCCCGAACTGGTCGAGTCGATGCTGGACGCACTGGCCCACCTGCTCGTGCGGATCCACCTCGTCGGCTTCATGTGGGGGGACTGCTCGCTGTCCAACACGCTGTTCCGGCGTGACGCCCGCGAACTCGCCGCCTACCTGATCGACACCGAGACCGGCGAACTGCACCCGTCGTTGAGCCGGGGCCAACGGCTCTACGACCTCGAACTGGCCGTCGAGCGCACCGCCGGTGAACTGCTGGACCTGTCCGCCCAGGGACTGGTGCCCGACGGCCTCGACCCGTGGGAGTTCGGACAGCGACTCGAGCAGCGCTACCTCACCCTGTGGGGGGCCCTGACCGACGTCGAGCGCTTCTCGACGTCGGAACGCCACCGCATCGAGGACCGCCTCCACCGTGTCAACGACCTCGGCTACGACGTCGGCGAGGTCGAGCTGGTGGCGGTCGACGGCGAGGGCGAGGAGATGGAACTGACCCTGCACGTGGTCGAGGCTGCCCGCTTCAAGCGCCTGCTCAAGGACCGCACCGGGCTGGACGCCGAGGAACGCCAGGCCCGGTTCCTGCTGGAGGACATCGAGTCCTATGGCCGCTGGTTGGAGTCGCGCGGCGAGGGCGTGTCCCGCGACCGGCTGAGCCGTCGCTGGTACCAGGACGTCTACCTCGCGGTGCTGGACCGGGTGCCAGACGAACTGTGGGGTCGACGCGACGGTCCGCAGTTGTTCGCGGAGGTGGTCGACCACTGGCGCTGGATCATGGGCGAGCGCAACCAGGACATGCTGCTGATCGAGGGCGCGGACGACTACGTCGCCGAGGTGCTCGGTCGTGCCGAGGTCGAGGAGGTGGTGTCCAGCGAGGACGCCTTCTCCACCTTCGGCCCCACGTCAGACCTCACCTGACCCAACCCGGCCGGCTGCACCCTGGGGTGGGAGGTCTGGACCGGGTCAGGGGGTGGCGAGGAGGTCGGTGATGAGGCCGGCGACGAGGTCGGGGGCCTCCTCCTGGGGGGTGTGGCCGGTGTCGAGTTCGACCAGCCGGCCATCCAGGGCGCGGGCGGTGCGTCGGTTCCAGCGGGGCCGGATGATGCCGTCGTGCTGGCCCGCGACCACCGTGGACGGGGGCTGGACGGTCTTCAGGCGCCGGAGCAGGCTGGGCGGTTGCTCGCTGGTCATGACGGCCCAGAGGCCGTCGGCCCACCCGGGCAGCGTGGTGGGTTCGAGGTACGCGGCCACGTCGTCCTCGCCGGCCAGCGTTCGGTCGTGCCAGCCACCGGTCGCGCGCTGGAGGTCGATGGTGCGCGACAGTCGCGTGACCAGCGGGCGGAACAGGCGGCGCACGGGTGCCGGGCGCAACAGGGGCCGAAGCGGTGCCGGCATCCCGACGTCGCCGGTGATGGCCGGGGACAGCACCAGCAGGTGGTCGACACCGTCCGGGTCGGCGAGCGTGGTCTCGATCGCCAGCGTCCCGCCCATCGACGAACCGACGACCACCAGCCGATCGATGCCGTGGTGGCGAGCGACCTCCCGACCTGCGCGGGCGGCGAAGGCCCGGGTGTAGACCTCGGGGCGCTCTGACGGGTCCGGACGCTCGGTCCAGCCGAATCCGGGACGGTCGACGGCGACGGCATGGATCCCGGCATCGCCCAACCGACGCAAGACCCGTCGCCACGTGGCCACGTTGCCGTAGAAGTGGTGGAACAGCAGCACGCCCACCGGCCCGCTGCCGACCGACGCCGTGTGGATCGCCACGCCGTCCACGTCGACGTGACTCGTCGTGATGTCGTCGAGGCGGGCGGCAGGCATGGTGGTCGTGGTCACGATGGTGCGTCCTCCGGGGGTGGAACGAGTGGCCGGCGCACCGGTGGTACGCGTCCGGGACGGACGCGGCTTGCCCGCACGGTACGGCGCTGACCGGGGCTCCGGCGGCGTGCCCGAGTCCACACGAGGCAGTGGTAGCGTCCTGCGCATGACTGATCGACACATCCTCGTCGCCGTGGGCTGGCCCTACGCCAACGGCCTCCAGCACCTCGGCCACTTCGCCGGCGCCTACCTGCCGCCCGACGTGTTCGCCCGTCACCACCGGATCGCGGGCAACCGGGTCCTGATGGTGTCCGGTGCCGACTCGCACGGCACCCCGATCACGGTCAAGGCCGACGCCGACGGGGTGACGCCCGCCGAGGTCGTCGAGCACTACCTGCCACTGATGCACGAGCAGTGGGACGCGCTGGGCATCGACTTCGACCTGTTCACCTCGACGATGACCGAGACCCACCGCGAGGTCACGTGGGAGATGTTCCGCGGGCTGCACGACGCCGGGATGATCGTCGCCCACGAGTCCGAGCAGTACTACGACCCCGAGCGTGAACGGTTCCTGCCCGACCGCTACGTCGAGGGGACCTGCCCCCACTGCGGGTACGAGGCCGCCCGGGGTGACCAGTGCGACAACTGTGGTCGCACGCTGGACCCGACCGACCTGCTGGACCCGCGGTCGACGTTGTCGGAGGCGACCCCGGTGCTGCGCACGACCAACCACTGGTTCCTGGACCTGCCGGTGGTCGGCGAGGAACTGGCCGAGTGGCTGGAGGAGCGCGAGGGGTGGCGGCCGCACGTCATCAACTGGGCCCGCGGGTTCGTCGGCGGGCTCCACGGTCGGGCCATCACGCGCGACCTCGACTGGGGGGTCCCGATCCCGCCCGAGCTCGACACGCTGGGCGAGGGCAAGCGCATCTACGTCTGGTTCGAGGCCGTGATCGGCTACCTGTCCGCAGCTCAGGAGTGGGCTGCCTCCACCGACGACCCCCAGGCCTGGCGGCGCTGGTGGAACGACGATGCCGAGTCCTACTACTTCGTCGGCAAGGACAACATCCCGTTCCACTCGGTCTTCTGGCCGGCCCAACTCATGGGCTACAACCGGTCCGGCCGTGACCGTCCGCTGAACCTGCCCACGGACGTCCCGGCGAACCAGTACGTGACCTTCAAGGGCGAGAAGGCGTCGAAGTCGCGGGGTATCGGCACCCCGATCCTGGACTACCTCGACACCTTCTCGGTGGACCAGTTGCGCTTCGCGGTCGCCCGCCACCTGCCCGAGTTCACCGACGCCGACATCACCTTCGACGACCTGGTGAAGGTCGCCAACGACGAACTCGCCAACGACTGGGGCAACCTGGTCAACCGCGTGATGACGATGGCGCGCACGCACGACGACGGCACGGTGCCGGCCCCCGGGCCGCTCGACCAGGTGGACCACGACCTGTTGGCCGAGGTCGACGCGTGCCTGGTCGCGGTCGGCGACGCCATCGAGCGGGTCGAACTGCGCGCCGCGCTGCAGGAGGCGTTGGCGCTGGCGCGAGCCACCAACGTCTACCTCAACGCCCGGGAGCCGTGGAAGACCAAGAAGACCGACCTCGAACGGACCGGGACCACGTTGTGGGCCGCGCTGCAGGCGATCGGTGCCGGGACCGTCGCGTTCGCGCCCTACACGCCGTTCTCGGTCGACCGCATCCGAGGCTGGCTCGGGCTGGGGCCCGTGCTGGAGGGCGGCTGGACACGGCCAGAGGTGGTCGCCGGCACGCCGTTGGGTGACTCGGAGGTGCTGTTCCCCAAGCTCGAGGCCCCCGAGGCCTGACACACCCGGACTTGGCACCCGGGGCCTGACACGTGGGGCCTGACACCCGGGGCCTGACACCCGGGGCCGGCCAGTGGACGACCAGACGGGGGTCGGGCGGGGCCGCGGGAATGTCGTCCGGCCGGGGAGGCGTTCGGTCGGGCAGCGCTGCGCGCGGTCTGCGCTGGGCGCATTGCCATTTTCGTCGAAGTCATCGTCCCATGTCGCCCACCACTGCCCGCCCCATGCCGGGGCGGATCGAATTCGTCGCCATGATGTCCCTGCTGATGGGGCTGATCGCCATCGGCATCGACCTGATGCTGCCCGCCCTGTCGGACGTGGCGGCCGACGTCGGCCAGCAGACCTCGGCCGACGTCGCCAGCATCGTGACCACCTACTTCGTCGGACTGGCGCTGGGGCAGATGGTGTGGGGGCCGTTGGCGGATCGCTTCGGTCGCAAGCGAGCCCTGAACATCGGGCTGTCGGTCATCATCGTGGCGTCGGTGACGTCCGCCCTGGTGTCGAGCCTGCCGATCCTGTTGGCAACCCGGTTCGTGTGGGGGTTCGGGGCCTCGGCGGCGCGGTCGACGACCCTGACCGTGGTCCGTGACCGTTTCCGCGGGGACCGGATGGCCTCGGTCATGTCGCTGATCTTCAGCGTGTTCATCCTGGTGCCGGTGGTGGCGCCGACCCTGGGTGCAGGACTGCTGACCTTCACGTCCTGGCGCGGGCTGTTCGCCGGAATCGGGGGCCTGGCGGTCGTGCTGGTGCTGTGGTTGCGGCGCCTGCCGGAGACACTCGAGCCCGACAAGGTCCGGTCGGTGCGGCCTCGCGACGTCTGGGCCTCGATCCGCACCGTGTTCCGCAGCCGGTTGACGGTCGGGTACCTGCTGGTCCTGACCGCGCTGTCGATCCCGTTCACCGCCTGGATCGCCCTGTCCGAGCCGGTCGTCGTCGGCATCTACGACCTCGAGGCGGCGTTCCCGCTGATCTTCGGTGGGCTGGCCGCCACGATGGCGCTGGCGTCGCTGGTCAACTCGCGCGTGGTCGAGCGGTTCGGGGCCCGCCGCCTGGTGCGCGTGGTCATGACCGGCTACTGCGTGGTCACGGCCGGCCTGATGACGTCGGCCCTGTTGTCGGACGGCGTGCCGCCGTTCTGGATCCTGGCCGGGTCGATCAGCCTGATCCTGATGTCCCACGCACTGTTGCAGTCCAACGCGCAGTCACTGGCGATGGACCCGATGGGCGAGGTCGCGGGGATCGCGTCGGCGGTCATCGGCGCGGTCTCGCTGGGCGTGGGGACCGGGCTGGGCTACCTGGTGCAGGTGGCCTTCGGCGACCGGGTGACCCCGATCGCGATCGCGTTCCTGTTGTCCGGCGTGGTCGGGCTGGCACTGGTGTGGTGGGCCGAACCCCGTGGTGCGACCCGGCCGGTCCCGGCCGACCAGCCCGAGCCGGCGACCGCCATGGCCGCCTGACCACCCGAGCCGATCGCCCGCCAGTCGTGTGTCACGTGCGGTCGCGTCCTGTCGTCAGGCCGCGCAGTTGACGCAGGTGGTGGTGGCCGGCCGGGCCAACAGGCGCTCGACGCCGATCGGCCCACCGCAGGTCTCGCAGGTCCCGAAGGTGGGGTCGTCGGCGAGCCGCTGCTTGGCCTCGGCGACCGTGTCGAGGTCGTGGCGGGCACGATCCAGCAGCGACTGTGCCTGCGACCGCTCGAACCCGATGGTGGCACCGTCGGGGTCGTGCTCGTCGTCGACGTTGGTCTCCAGGCCCGACTCGATCAACTCGGCGACGGTCCGTTCGAGGGCAGCGATCCGTGGGCCGAGGACGGACTCCTCCTCGTCGAGGCGGGTGGCGATCGTGGCGCGATCGGTGCGTCCGAGGGCGGTGGTGTCGGTCCCCATCGTGCGATCCTTGCCGGAAGGACCCCGAACGATATCGCGCCGTCGAGACGTCCGGAAGCCCGGTTCTCCCGGCATTCGGCCGTCCGCCGTTGCCACCCACGAAACCCGGCCCGGCGACCGCACGTCGAGCCGGTTCCGGTGGGACCGGTCCCCGGGACGGCGCGCCGACTTGGAGCACGGTCGCCGAACTGGCAGCGCTGGCCCCGATGGTTGAACGCGCCCACCAGCACCGACATCCCCCTGTCCAGCGGCCGGCCGACCGTGGGATGCTGCACGTCGTTGCCATGGCGGCGGCCATCGCCATGCCTGCCGCGACGGTCGTGGGCAGCCGGACATGGCACGCCACGTCGGCCGGGAACACGAGCGGTTGATGCCGTCTCCCGCCTGACCGGGATCACGGATCGGCAGCGTCCCCGCTCGTGCTCAGGCGGGCTCGTCGGCCGCGGCGAGGGCGTCCTCCAAGTGGTCGATGACGGCGTGCCAGTGGTCGCGTTGGCGGGCACGCTCGTCGGCGTCGGCGAGGTGTTCCTGGTGGAAGTGGAGGCTGGTCCGTCCGTCGCTGGCCGGCACCACCCGAACCTGGACCGTGGTGTCGTGGTCCCATCCGGCCGGACGGCTGGTGACGCGGACGAGTTCGACGGGCTGGTGACTGCGCACCTCGCCGCGGCTGCCGTCCGGTGCCGACCAGGCGCTGCCCGGCGTGAGGTCGATCGTGGCGCCCGGCGCCAACCAGGCTGCCAGGCCGTCGTCCGACAGCAACGCCTCCCACACGTCCTTCGGCGTGGCCCGGATGGTGCGCGACACGCCGATCTGCCACCCGGCGTCCCTGGTCAGTCCCGTGGGCATCGTCGTCCTTCCGTCCTGTTCGTCACCCTACGACCCGATCCGGTCGGTCCTCGTCCGCATCACGCGCCGCGGTCCGCGGTCGAGCACGGGGCCACCGCGAGTGGAGCCCAGTCCAGGCACCGACGGCAGCCCGGCACGGCAGCCCGGCACCGACGGCAGCCCGGCACGGCAGCCCGGCACCGACGGCGGCCCGGCACCGACGGCAGCCACGAACCGACGCCTGGACGGGGCCCGAACCCGGTGCCGCGACCGACGGCAGCCCTGGGGCGGCCATCGGCATCACGGGTCGTTGCCGGGGTGACCGACGTCGCCGTTCGCGCTCGACAGGTCGGTCGGTGCGGACCGTGGTTCCGTCGGCGACGACGGCGGGGAGGGTCCGGCGCGTGGCTGGGTGACGACCACGAGGCCGTCGGGGCGGGTCCAGGTCGCTCGGGAGGTCGGCACGTCCAGCGAGACCGTCCATCCGCGGTCGTGCACGAGGTGGTGGCAGTGGTGGCACAGGGCGAGTCCGTTGTCGACCGAGGTCACGCCGTCGTGGCGCCACCAGCGCAGGTGGTGGACCTGGGTCCAGGCGATCGGGCGGGAACAGTTGGGGCCGCGGCAGCCGCGGTCGCGGGCATTGACGGCCCGTCGCTGGGGGCCGGACCAGTTCCGCGTCGCACGGCCGACGTCCAGAACCTGTGACTGCGCCGTCAGCACGATCCGGCTGATGGCCGCGTCACAGGCGATCCGGCGTACCGCCTGGGGTGACAACAGCCCGCCGAACAGGGTCTCGCCCGGGGCGAGCGCGGCCCAGGCCGGGTCATCGGGGTCGACCGGCCCATCGCCACCGACCGGCCCATCGCCACCGACTGGTCTGCGGCCATCGGCCGGACCGTCGCCGTCGACCGGACCTGCCGTGGTGTCCGGGCGCGACAGGTCGGTTCCCAGCGTGCCGGCCGGCACGATCACCGACAGGTGCGGTCGGGTGATCCCACCGGTGCCGGGCGCACGGCCGCCGTCGAGGATCGCGTCCACGGCACGCTCGAACGCGTCGTGGCGGCGCTGCTCGGGTCGGGGCTGGTCGGGGCCTGGCAGCGAGCGGTCGACGGGTTGGTCGAAGGCGTCCAGCATCGTGGCGAACTTGTCGCCGACCTCGTCGGTCAGGCGCGCACGCACGTCCCACATGCCGGTCGAGTCGCGTCCGAGCGACACCGCTCGTCGCGCCTGTTGCCGCTTCTCGTCCCGCAGCAGTGCGGCACCGTCGGCCTGCTGCTGGCGCGTCCGGATGTGCTGGCGCAGTTGCTCGGGCGACCCGTTGGTGGCGACCGAGAGCAGTTCGTCCTCGACCCGGTCGGGTGATCCAAGCCGGCCGTCCCGGGCCGCACCCACGACCGCGTCGGCCGCCTCGGTCGACAGTCGTCCGTCCGCCAGTGCCCGGGCGGTGCCGGGCAGGGCGTCGAGGTTGTCGGCCAGTCGTTGCATCCGAGCGGCGTCCCGACCCGATCGTCCCGCGTTCGCCTTGAGCCACTCGGCCTTGGACGCGGCCCCGTCGGCAGCCACGCCACCGACCCGGTCCAGGGCTGCCAGGGCCGACGCCAACGCCGCGTCGGCCAGCCCCGACAGGCGCCGCAGGTGCCCGATCCGAGCCTGGACCGCCGTCACGTCCATCCGCGCCAGTCCGGCACGATCACCCAGCAGTGTCGCCAGTTCCCCCACATGGAACCCCACCCGGCCGTCCGCGCCGCCGTCGGTCGGAGGATCGGGGACCCGGCCGGGTCGATCCGTGGATGTGGGCGACCGAACGGGTCGATTCGGGACGGGTCGATCGCGGGCGGTCGGGCGCGGGGGGATGGTGGTGGGGATGCGGGCAGGTTCGACCCGGTACGTGCCCGTCTGCTCGGCCACGCATGCCACCAGCCGTGCACCGGGCCGACGCCGGGGCCACCCGCCATCCGCGCGCGCCCCCACCTCACCGTCCCGGATCACCGCGGCGGACGCCGCGGTCCTGGGGGCCGCCCAGGACGCGATGCCGGGGTCGTCGTGGGGTGCCGCCGGTGTGGTCACGTCCGGTTCCGTCCTCGTCATGAATATCGAACACACGTACGAGTTTAGTTCTCGCAAGAGGAACTGTCAATAGACGTGATAGTCTTCCTGGGGAGAACCAGGCGGACCACCATCAGCATGCAGCGCCTGCACATGGCGACGCCCCCGCCGACCGAGTGGTCAGCGGGGGCGTCGCAACGATGCCAGTTGGTGTCAGTCGCCGGCGGACACCAGGACGATGCCGCGGCCGACCAGGTTCACGTGCTCGGCGTGCGAGACGTCGAGGTCGCTGCTCCACGCGACCAGTGCGCTGACGACGACGTCGATCCCGCCGACCGGTGACAGTTCCTTGGCGCCGCCGACGGCCGCGATGGCGACCCAGCCGCCACCGGAGACAGCCGTTGCGTCGTAGCCGACGATCCTGTTCGACGAGGCCTCGCGGTGCAACCCGGCGCTGTGTGCGACCAGCGCGTCGTCGTGCACCGTCAGGCCCGCGGCGGGGACGTCCAGGATCGTGATCTCGCGTCCACCGGCACCGACCCACAGCGTCCCGGAGCCCGAGGCGCTCAACGAGCCCGGGTGCGGGCTGTTGCCCAGGGAGACGTCACCGGAGGTGGCCACCACGCGGCCGTGGCGGACGACGACGCCGTCGCCGACCTGGACCTCGGCGATGGTCGGGTGGTCGACGCTGGCGTTGCTTGGGTTGCCACCCGCCTCGGCGCTGCCAGCCGTCATGGCTCTGTCGCTCGCGGCGGTGTCGTCACCCCAGCCGCCACCGGTCGTGGCGTCGTCGGTCGTGGCGTGGTCCTCGGCGTCGTGCGACGCGACGCCTCCGGCGGCGGCGACCCCGCCGGCTGCTGCAGCGGCGCCGGCCGCACCCGCACCACTGCCCCAGGCGGGCTCGTCGGTCGCGGCCGTGTCGGTGGATTCGTCGGTCGCGTCGGCGTCACCCCGGGCCGGGAGGTCCTGCGTCGGCTCGGCCGTGGCGGTGTCCGTCCCGGCGTCGCTCGAGTCGCCCCACGACGGCGTGTCGTCGGCGCCAGAGGTGTCGGCTGCGTCACCCCAGTCCGGGGTCGCGCCGGCGGCAGTGGCCGTGTCGGTGCCGCTGTCGCCCCACGAGGGGGTGTCGGCCGCCGTCGGCTCGACCGTGGTCGACTCGACCGGAGCGCCTTCGGCCTGGCTCGACTCCGTCGGCGTGGCGTCGGGTTCGGTGGACCCGCCCCACGACGGCGTGTCCGAGCCAGTGTCCTGGCCGGCGGTGGTGGCGGCCTGGTCGCCCTCACCCCGCGAGGACGCCGCGGACCCGTCGGCCTGGGTGGCGGCGTCGGCCTGCGAGGACTGGCCCCAGCCGCTGTCCGCCTGGCCGGTGTCGGCTTGGGTCGTCTGCTGGGCAGCCTGGCCGCCGTCGAGCGGATCGGTCGACATGTTCCCGGACTGGTCCGCGACGTGTTCCGTCCACTGGTTGCCGTCCCAGTAGCGCTGGGCGTGACGGCTGAGCGGATCGGGGTGCCATCCGGCGGGTGGGTTAGCCATTGCTGGGTCCTCGAACGGTGGGGATGTGCACGATAGTGAGCGGCACGGTGCCCTGTCCGCCGTCGATCGTCCGATCGGAGGAATCGCACGGCCGGTGGTCCAACACAGGCCAGGTGGGACGCATCGGTGGTCAGCGGTTGCGCAGCCCGCGCACGTCGTCGTTGGCACCGGGAGGCGGATTGGGACCGGGGACCGCGTCGGGGGAGGTGACGTCGCGGCCGGTGCAGTCCCAGCAGTACCAGGCGATCCGCACACCCGAGGGTGCCCACTGTTCACCTCGTCCGGCCTCGCGAAGGGTGGAGGTGTGGATGGCCTCGAGGTCGGTCGACCCACACAGTCCGCAGGTGGGGGTGGTGTCCCGGCCGAAGGTGGCGCCACACGCCTCGCACGTGATCACGATCCGTTCGTCGACCCGCTCACCGGCGAGGTCATCGTCCTCGCCACAGGCCGGACACGCGATGGCGGGCATGGTCGCCCTCCGATCCCTGGTGTCGACACGGGCTGGTGGTCGGCATCGAACCCGCCGACCCGGTCCGGGCGCAAGGTCGGGCACGGGACCGGTCGAAGCAGGTGGGAGGTCGATCGCACCCGACCGTGCCAGGCGCCGCCCAGCCGATCGTCGCCGGGACGAACCCCCGACGTCGGCCGGGCAGGTGGACGAGGCCGTCGCCCGAGCCCCGTCGGCGAGCCTCCTGGGACGAGGTCCTCGCGGTTCGTCCGCATTGTCCGCCTGTCGAAGAAAGGTGTTGACGGTGCTGGAGGAACCTGCTTTAGTTGACACACCAAACAGCCATTGGTCGCGGTCCGGCAGGGGTCCACGACTCGACCGCAGGCATGGGGACTCGAGAGGGCCAGTCGCTCCCACCGGTCGAATGCCGTCGGTCCGCACACCCGGTACGTGGTCGTCTGGCCGTGCCCGCCCGGGCGACCGGCGACGACCTGTTCCGGCTCGGACTGGGTCCGGTTTCGACCGACCGCGCGACTCGAGCCGGCCACCCAGACGAGGCGGGGTCGAAGGCCTCCTCCTCCCGCGACCGGGAGGGGGACGACCGACGACCGCGCACGCACCACCATCCCACCCTTCCACGTGACAGGAGGCGTCCCATGGACGCACGAAACACCGCCATCAGTCGCCGGCAGTTCCTCGGCGTCACCCGCAGGTGCGGCCGCAGCCGCGTGCATCCCGTTCGGCCGGACCACGGCCTTCGCCGCGCCCAAGGGCAACGCGAACGGCCGGCTGATCGTGCCCGGCAAGATGGGCACCATCACCTACACCCAGCGCGACGTGCCGGGCCGGCTCGGCGTGGCCGCGGCCGCCGCCATGGGCGTGTCCCCGACGATGGGGTACCTCGGTGGGCCGGACTTCCCCAGCGACCCGGATGACCTGGGCGACCTGGTCCCGTTTGCCGGGTGGCTGGTACGAACTGTTCGCGTACCTCGCCGCCCTGGGTTTCAAGCAGATCGAGTTCGCCGGCTACGGCCAGAACGCCAACAACCCCGGTGGGTCGGCCAACTACAACGCCAGCCCCGACGGCCGCGCGGCCTACCTGGCCCATGCCCGGACCTTGCGGGGGTTCCTGGACGAGTTCGGGCTGGAGGCGATCGGCAACCACGGGTTCATCCCCAACACGTGGCCCGGACCGGGCAGCGCGGGTGGCGCCATGTCGGACAGTGACCTGCTGCGCTACCAGACCGAACTGGAGTTCACCGCGATCCTGGGTACGCCGTTCATGGGCACCGGCAATGACCCGACCAGTTCCAACAACCGCAGCAAGGAGAGCTGGGACCTCGCCGGCGAGAAGTGGCAGGCGCTCAACGAGATCTCGTTGCAGTGGGGCATCCACCTGTATCCGCACAACCACTCGCCGGCCTACAACTTCCTGCAGGACGGTCCGATGGTCGAGGTGACCCAGGACCGGCTCACGGGTGCGCCGATCGCGCCGACGATGGTCCGGGCCGAGTCCGGCACGCGGTTGATGCAGCACTACATCGACATCACCGATCCGGGCCTGTGCCTGTTGGAGATGGACATCTACTGGGCCCACGTCGCGCAACACCAGCACCGCTGGCGCTACGACTTCGAGGGCAACCGCGTCGAGGACATCTTCGACCCGCTCGCCCAGGTCGCGGCCCAGACCCACCGGTATCCGCTGTTCCACGCCAAGGACGGCGAGTCCACCGACCAGGACCCCGGGGTCGGCAACGGCTACGGGATCGTGCCGTTCGGGACCGGTGACATCGGGTTCGACACCTTCTTCCGGAACATGGGGGCCAAGGGATCCCACAACCCCAACTACGAACAGGACAACGCCCCCGGTGGCGGGTCCGACCCCGGCCGGTCGCTGCGCCACACCGCGATCAGCGCCGGCAACATGACGGCCCTGCGAGGCTGAACCACGGTTGGACCGGGTCCTGGCTCGCGGCGAGAGCCAGGACCCGGTCGTGTCCGGGGCACCGGGGCGGGTCGGGCTCCCGCCCCGATGATGCTGCTCATTTCCGGCGCCGACGAGGTCTACAGCGCCAGCACCCACTCGTCCCGGGCGCCGCGCGTGAACCCGACGCGGCGCAGGTAGCCCCGGTGCGTGTCGCTGCCGCCGGCGCTGGTGATGGTCTCGACTCCGGCGCGCCGGAACACCGTCGCGCCCGGTCCGTACAACCAGTTGCCAAGCCGGGAGTCGCGGTGGGCTGGAAGGACGTAGTCGAGGTGGATCGTGACATGGGTGTCGTCACGCGTGCCCAGGACGACCCCGGCCGGGAGCCCGTCGCGGGTGAGCATCAGTGCGAAGCCGGTCGGCTCGTGCAGGTCGACGTCGGGCTGGAACTGACGGATGTCGGCGGCGTGGTGGTGCAGGAAGTCGCGCAGGAACGGCGACTCCGGCGGCACGACCACGGCCCCCAGGTCGCGCGGTCCGCGGAACTCCCGCGTGAGGAAACGCAGGTTGAGGAACGTGATCGCGATGTTGGTGAGCACGATCGGCACCGACTCGATCAGCAGGCCGTAGGTCAGGAACGTCAGCGATCCGGCCAGGGAGATCATCCGCAGGCGGAGGAGCGAGGTCATCGACAGTGACGTCACCACCAGCGCCGAGGCCGCGTACCCCACCAGTTGCTGCCAGGCGAACACGGCATCGCCTCCCTGGTCCGGTGATGATCGTCCCCGAAGGATGCCACTTCGCCGGGCCCGTCGTGACCAGGAGTGGCCCGCAGCCGACGACCGTCGTGGCCCACGCCGCCGCACAGCGGGTCGTGCGCCGGCGTCGGTGCCGCAACCATCGATCCGGTCGTGATGTCCGACGGTCGTGAGGCGCACGCAGGAGGTGCCACGTCGGGGGTCACGGGCGTGCGATCGTGGGTGCGACCGCTGGTCGCCACGGCGGCGGCGATCGTCGTGCTCGCCGGCTGTGGCGGAACCTCGACCAGTTCGACCACCTCGACATCGGCGCCTGCGCCGGACGGCACGGACGCCGGCGGCTCCTCGCCCAGCGCCAGCGGCGACACCGGTGGGTGGCAACGGCTGCCCGACGGGCCGCTGTCGGGACGACTGGGTGCGGGTGTCGCCGCGCTGGACGACGACCGGGTGGTGGTGTTCGGCGGGGACTCGGCGATGTGCCCACCGACCGCCGATCGTGCGGGACCCAGTGCCCCGTACTTCACCGACGGTGCGGTGTTCGATCGATCCACCCGCACCTGGTCGCCCATCGCCGAGGTTCCCGTGGAGGTGTCGTACCCGAGGGTGGTGACGGTCGGCGGGGTCGCGTCCGCGATCTGGGTGGTGGGTGTCGACCGGTTGGACGCTCAGCCCGCGAGCCAGGCCACCTGGACGAAGAGCGAGACCGCGACGAGCGCGACGACCCACCCACCCCGCAGTGGGCGATCGCGTTTCATGCGCCCCACGAGAAGCGTCGGCAGGCCAACGAGGAACAGGACGTACGCCGCGAGGATCACGTCGCCAGACCACGTCGGGACCGCGTCGATCCGAGACAGCAACTCGATCACGGGGTACCTCGCCACCGCGATGCCGAGGAGCGTCGTACCCAACCAGGTCAGCGGGCGGCGATCCTGACGGACCACCAGCCAGCCCACACCGGCCGTCCCGAGCGCAAGGACCAGGACGGCGGCGACGGCCACCCCTGCACGACGCGACGAGGAGTATCGCTCGCCGTTCAGCGTGCCGGCGTCGTCGCCGAGCACGGCCATCACGGTGTTCGCAGCGAGCCCTGCGAGGAACAGCCACCCGCAGACGGCGAACGCCTTCTGCCGCGAGAAGGCCTGCTTCGGGTCGGAGCCAATTCGAAGGGCGTCCACCACTCCACTGCCCGCGGTGGCCGTCCCGACGTCGGAACCCATCTCGTCACACCTCTGGTGTTGCGGTCGGCGCCCCCGGCAGGAGTCGAACCTGCGACGCACGGTTTAGGAAACCGACGCTCTATCCACTGAGCTACGAGGGCCTGCGAGGTGGCCACCCTGACGAGGGTGGTTGCGCGACACATCGTAATCCCGACGATGCGATGCACCAGTCACACCCGTCGCGTCCAGCCGATTTCGACGCACGGGTCGATGCAGCCGGGCGCCGTCGCAGGTCAGTCGGTGTCCGCGCGCACGTACGGTGGCGACCGTCGTCGTCCGAGGAGTCCGTCGTGCCCACGCGCATCGCGAGCATGGACGTGCGTGCCGAACACGTCCCGGACGACGTGGTGGTCTCGGCGGAGGAGGGGGACGACGGGGATCAGCGGGTCGCCGGGCTCCCGCCGGTCGTCGCGTTCGCGCAGACCTTCAACGGCTATGCCTACGGGGGCGCCCCACACCAACTCGGCGGCGTCGTCGACACGATCCACCGCGCCTGGCGCGACGGCGAGGGCCTGCCGACCGACCTCGACCGCCTCCGGGCCTGCCTGTTCTACTGGGCCCGCGCCCATCGCCACGACGACGCGACGATCACCGCCGACGACGCCGACTGGCTCAACGCCCTCCTGGCCGCCATCCGCCAGCGCCTCGCCGACCGCGACTGACACGCGCACGCACCGGCACGGGCAACGACCGGTGACGGTCCACGCGCGACTCGACCCGGCACGCCACGACCGTCGGGTCCCCGACAGGCCACGTCCGCGGGCCGGCCGATCCCGTGGCACGGCGTCGCGATCGAGCGGTCGCTTCCCGCACCTGCATCACCGCGATGCTGTCCCCCCAGCTCGCGACCCGAGCGTCTGCCGTGCTGTCCCCGGTGGCCCGCCGCCACAGCCTGGTCCGGGTTGCGAGCAGTTGTGAGAATGGTTCCCAATCGATCTGGAACGGCCGTTCGTTGGTGTTTCGGTGTCGCGGCTCCGACCCCGTCGAGGGCTACAGTGGAACCGTCGCAGGGGCCGCACCAGGCACGCACCACGACCGCGCGACGACCACCGACCTCGATGCACGAAGGTCCACCGCTGATGGGTGCAGGACACTCGCACGTCGACCCGGCCAGTGCCGGCGGACGCCACAAGCGTGCGCTGGTGTGGGCGGTCGTGCTGTTGCTGGGCTTCTTCGTCGTGGAACTCGTCTTCGGGTTCCTGACGGGGTCACTCGCACTGCTGTCCGACGCCGGGCACATGTTCACCGACGTGTTGGGCATCGGCATGGCACTGGCCGCCATCCAGGTCGCCCAGGCCGCCCGCCGCGACGAGCAACGCACGTTCGGGCTCTACCGGCTCGAGATCCTGGCCGCACTCGCCAACGCGGTCCTGCTGTTCGGGGTCGCC
>JAGXFT010000047.1 GCA_024637135.1 Nitriliruptorales bacterium
AACTCAACCAAGCCCTCGGTGAGCTCCGTGGCATCGTCGGGCTTCACGTCGGAGCCATCGCGGCTGCTCACGGCATCGACCTGGAGGATGACACACTTGGCAGCATCCTGCCGGCCGGAGCCTCCTAACCGCGGATGGAGATCGAGACCAACACGGCACCGTTGATCCGGCTGCCTACCAGCACAATGCGATGAATGAGGGGGTGACGAGATTCATGGTGGCGTGACGGCCGCGGACTGCCCAACCAGGCTTTCAGGACCGCTTTGGACCGGCCCGGCACGATGTCGAGGGTGCGCCGTCGGGCCAGGTCCACGATCACCGTCACGTAGGTCCGGCGTCGGCGTGGCGCAGCCCGGTTCATGACTCGTCAACCCCCAACGCCCGACACGGACGGGTCTGGACTGCCCGACACCGGCTGACCCGGTCCGCCCGTAGCGACCTGGCCCGACGTCCCGTAACGCCCCTGCTCGCCACCGGGCTCCTGCTCAACCTGCTCGTCCCCATCGCCACCTACCCGTGGGCCAAGACGACGTGGGCCGGGCTCGATGACGCGTTCTTCCCACCGAACGTCGTGGAGGAGGCAGCACCACCTGGCGGGTCAGTTGTTGCGGACGTTGGTGGTCTCTGCTGTCCATTCCGTCGGGGGTGGTGGCGGGTTGTCCATCTCGGCGATCACCGGAAACAGCCGTTCCTGGAACTGGTCGTTCAACGTCTTGGACTCCCACAGCGCCACGACGAGGAAGCCGTCGTCGGTGGGGCCAGCGAAGTGGTGGAGTTGGCCCTCCGGGAGTGATCCGTCGGGATTGTGGACTTTGGCGACGATGGCGTCGTACTGCTCCTGGGTGGTGCCGGGAAAGTGGTGGGTGACCAGGAAGCTCATGGTGGTGTCTCCAGTTCGATGTGACGGGATGGGTGTCAGACGGGTCGGCCTAGGTAGCCGGCGAGGACCGTGGCCGTTGGCGCTCCGGCCGGCGGTACGTGTTCGGGGCCGAAGAAGCCGTTCGGGCCTCGTTGCGGTACCAGGTGGGTTCGGCTGATCTCGAGGAGTTCGGCGGCGAGGGCCGGGTTGAGATCATCGCTCTGATCCGTTGCCGTGGCGAGGTCCCAAGCGAACTGGAAGGTGTTGCGCGCGGCGAGCAGCCCAACGTCATGGCCGGGAACCGTGAGTCCGGCAGCCAGCATCACGGTTCGCTGCATCGCGTCCGGCTCGGACAGTGCTGCGACCATCGCATCGGCTGATCGATCGAAGCGGGCGGTCCAGTCGCACGGATCGACGTGCGGGTAGGCGAGCGGACCGTTGCGGCCCTCGATCGCGTCCCGAGTCCAGTCCTGATGCCCGATGGCCTTCACCACCAGTTCGGCGACGTCGAGGGGTTCGCACGGGGTGGCGAGCTGATGGTGCTCGGGCCGAACTCCGTCGAGCACGACGCGAAACGTCACTGCGGACCGCCGAAAGAGGTCGACGACCGGATCGATGCTGGAACGGTCGCGATCTTCGGCAACGTCGTGGTGCCGGGACCGAATCATCCGAGGAGCCTGCCGGTAAACTGTCGTCGTGGACAGTGATGAGCTGGAATGTCCGCTAGTGGACTATCCGGAGTTGACCAGAAACGGCGGCGAATGTCAATGGCAAGCGACGGCGAGCGTCAATGGCCGACGTTCTCAAAGCCCGGAGGGGCCGGCGTCAGCGCTCAGCGGCGCGCATGGCGAGCGTTCTACAAGACGTACTGGGCCGTCGTCCCCTTGATGGATGGCGATCTCCGGCGCAGCGCGAACATGGACGTGGCGACCTACAACGCGCTGCTCCACACACACCTCGCCGGCCGTGACGGGATCCGCATGAAGGACATGGCAACGAACGCGACGCTGAGTACGTCGGGGATCACGGCGCTGGTCGATCGGCTCGAACGCCAAGGCCTCATGCAGCGAAACCCTGACCCCGACGACCGTCGAGTCACTCGGATCACCCTCACCGCCGAGGGCCGCGAACGCGCACGCCAGGCCGCTCACGTCCACATCGAGAGCATCGAGGATCACTTCGCCTCGCGACTCACCGAGAGCGAAGCCATCTCCCTTGCCGAGACGCTGGAACGCATCGAGTCCGACACGTCCCGCCCGCAACCCGACCGACGCAGCGCCGCCTCGGACGACCAGGACTGACCTGGTGCGTCGACCACAACGTCTTCGCGACAGGATCCAGGACGGAGGCAGCGAACTCGACAGCGCCGATCGGACTACCTACCAGCACCACATAAGTCCGCATACCGGACAAGCCGGTAGGTGGCGTGACCGTGTCGTCGTCGCCGTTGTCGGTCGTGGCGGCTGGCCATCGATGTCTGCCATGCATCGGCGAAGTGCTCGTCGATGATCGACAGTGCGATGTTGGCCAGCAGCGGCGACAGGATGCCGCCCTGCGGGGTGCCAGCCTTGGTGTCCCGTGTCACGGCGTCCTCGGAGAGGATGCCCGACTTCAGGAACGCCTTGACCAGCGTCACGACCCGTTTGTCTCCGATCCGTTGACGCACCCGCCCCAGCAGGGCGGCGTGGTCGATGTTGTCGAAGCACGCCTCGATGTCTGCCTCCAGCACCCACTGGTAGCGGTTGCTGGCAACCATGTGCACCTCGGCGATCGCGTCGTGTGGGCGTCGGCCCGGACGGAAGCCGTACGAACATGGCTTGAAGTCCGCCTCGAAGATGGGCTCGAGCACCAACTTCAAGGACGCCTGCACCACCCAGTCACGGGTGGTCGGGATCCCCAGCCGGCGCTGCTTGCCGCCGGGCTTGGGGATCATCCGTTCACGCACCGGCATCGGTCGAAACGTCCGGGCTTTGAGTTCGGCCCGCAGATCGTTGAGAAACGCCGCTGCGCGACGCTGCTGGTCGATGTCGCGGGCCGTCTGGCCATCGACACCGGCAGAGCGTGCGCCCTTGTTGCCCCGGACCCGACTCCACGCAACCACGAGGAACGCCGGATCATGGACGAGATTGAACAGGTCATCGAACCGACGCTGTGCGTCTGCCGATGCCCACTGGTGCAGTTTGGTCTGCATCTCCAGTACCCGCTGCCGCGCCACGCTCGGCGTCGGCCACGATGCGCCCGTATTCACCGGCGACCTCCTGGCATTGCAATCCCACAACTGCGAACTTGCTGCCGTCCTTCGCCATGTAGGCGGCTTTACCGCCCTCGGACTACTACGACGGCTCCGCCCCGTACGTGCACAACAGTTGACGGTGCACCTGCCCGCCACCGCCCAGGCTGGACGGTGCAAGGGCGCACACGGACGGTTCCCATGTTCACCATGTCTCGGTCGACGAGGGAGATGCCCAGCTCTGCCCCTGCAGCCTCGCCACGGCTACGCCGCAGGCTTTCACCATGGCCTCCCCGAGCCGCGTCAATAGCGGCCGGGAGAGTCGCCTTGCCCATCGCTTCGGGTTGGCGTGCGCTGCTGCCCGGCCCACATCCGTCAGGTAGGAGCCGGTTTCCACGCTTGAGGGGGTTCTGCCACTGGTTCACTTGCGTTGCACCTTCTCGTCTTGCTTGCCGGACCCGCACCATCTGACGGTGCTGGCACGTCCCGGCGTTGTCGAGGCTGCTTCCCGCCCTCCCCCGCACCTCCGAGGTCAGACTGCCTCCAGCTTCACCGGCCTGCTGCGACAGGACGGCGGGTCGGGTCTCGCACCCGACCCCGAACACATGGCGCCTCCTGGCGCACCTTGACGGCGTGGAACGGGTCGATGCAGATCGTGGCCTGCGGTGCCCGGGTGCGCACGGACTTGGCGAACGCGGGACCCATGTCCATCGACACCGCCCGCAGCCGACCGGCCCGTTCCGGCCCGAGTTCGTCGAAGAACCCGTTCAACGTCGCTGACGAGCGCCCTTCGCCGCCCCACACCACCCGGTCGGACTCGTGGTCCATCACCAAGGTGAGGTGGTTGTGCCGCTTCTTCCACGAGATCTCATCGACACCGATGTCGAACAGCCCGTCGAGCCTGTTCGGGTCGAGCTCGTCAGCCACGACCCGTTTACAGATCCGGCCAACGGTGTCCCAGTCCACCTGGACGAGCCGGCGGACGGCGTCCTTGTCCATCTTGGTGGCCAGCCACGCCACCAGCTGCTCGAAGTCGCGGGTAAACCCGGAGTTCGGCCGGGCGAACGGCACCGACTCGACCCGCACACCGTGCGTGGGACACTCCAGCCTGCGTAGCCGCGCCCGCACGACCAGCCGATGCGTTCCGAGCCGCAGGTGCCGCCACGACGAGCGGACCGGGCGGGTGTCGTAGCGGGCCCTTGGTCGTGAACTCGCAGTCGGGCACGGGACAGGCCAGCCGGCGGCGGCGTAGCCGCACCGCGACGACGACCTCGTTGGGTCGGATGTCGACGTCGGTGACGCTGGCGCCGTCGAGTTGGAGCAGACGGTTGAATGCTGTGGTGACGCGCACGGGCAGGCCTCTCGACCGATGTGTGGAAGCGGACGTCGGAGGCTTCCAGCCCGTGCGCGTCGCACCATGTAGGCGCAACCGACACCAACGGCGTCCTACACCCCGATCGTCACCCGATCACGCCCAGGCCGACCCACATCCATGCCCGGAGACCCACATTCCGCAACCATGTGTGCGAGTCATGCGGGATCCCGGACGGATCCTGCGTCAGAATCAGATGCCACCTCCGCAGCACTGTCTGGGCGAGGTGCGAGAGGCTTGCGTGCCTACGGTCGGTTGGGGACGACTGGCGGATGGCAGCAGCTGGTGGTCCTGGTCGTGCAGGAAGCGTTCCCAGTCCGACTCTGCATCGCGCATCTCGGGGTCGTGGCGGGGCGGGACGAACGTCGCGCCGTCCAGCGTGCAGCCCGGCGGACCGATCCAGTTCTGGGACCGCCTGAATTCGCCGGAGTCCATCTCCTCGCCCCGGACATCGAGCAGCAGCCGCGCGTGCATCTCACGGAGCAGACGTGTCGACAGCGGCAGCGTGTCCAGCCGTCGGTGGGCGTGGTCGAACGTGGCGATGTAGTTCTCGACCTTGCGGATGTCGACGTCCGGCAAGGTGGTCACTGCCGTTGCAGCAATCCCGCCCCGTACACGCCTTGACTGGACACTAACTCAGACCTAGGGTCAGGGCGTGCCGCAAACGGGGGCACTCGCGGAGGGTGGACCCACATGGCAACGCATCCCAACATCGAACTCGCGAACACCGTCTACGACGCCTTCGGCAATGGCGACATGGAGACGTTCTTCGCCAACATCACCGACGACGCCGTGTGGCACCTGGGGGGCAACAACCCGCTCTCGGGGACTTACAGCGGCAAGCAGGAGATCATGGCAGTGCTCGGCCAGATCACCGAGCGCAGCGGCGGAACCTTCCAGATCGCCGAGGTCCACGACATCCTCGCCAACGACGAGCACGTCGTCGCGATGGTCAGGAACACGGGTGAGCGCGACGGGAAGGTGCTCGACGCCCCCACGATCCACATCAGCCACGTCCGTGACGGCAAGTTCACCGAACTGTTCATCGTCGTGGCGGACCAGGCCTCGTCAGACGAGTTCTGGAGCTAGCGAACGTCTGCCCGGACGCCCCGTCGACGTCGGGCCGGGAGTCTTGACCTCCGGTCGCGTGATGCGACCGTCGTTCGCCGCAGGCGCTCGGCGGGGGTTGCGGCACGCGCTCACCATCCAGCATCGCTGCCAGCGCGTCGGTGTCAACGGTCATTTGGAACTCACCGCTGGCGGACAGCAGATCTCCCCGGTGGTGGGTCAGGTCAGTGGTGTCACCCCATTGCCGTCGCGGGCTTGGGCGAAGCGGTAGCTGTCGCCTTTGGTGACCACGAGGTGGGCGTGGTGGATGAACCGGTCGACCCCGGCTGTGGCGAGCGGGGCCGGCAGCAGCTGGTCGAACCCGACCGGGTGCACGTTGGAGCTGATGGCGACCGAGCGGCGTTCGTAGGCGGCGTCGATGACGCGGAACAGGGCTTCGGCGGCCTCGACGGGGACGGGCAGCAGCCCGATGTCGTCAACCACGACCAGGTCGGGCTGCCTCCTCCAGTCTGTGGACCGTCCAGCGCTTCGCTGTGGACTTGGCCTGCTCTCCCCATGTCACGCTGTCGACGTCGACCGTGAACTCGACCCCGACCCTTCCTCGCCAACACTGGCATCAGCCTCGGAATGCCATCGACATGCCGCCAAGGCGAGCCGGTGCTCGTCGAGTTCTGCAGTCCAGTGCAGCATTGCGCCTCGACCTCACCGTCGTAGGTGTCACGACAGGTGACACGCTCAAGTGACAGCGCATGAAGAGCCTCGGCGACGGCAGCTACCGACGCCCTCACCGTTCACCCAGCAGCCGCCTAGCATCAGTCCTTCCGACGGCGAACGCTCGCTCCGAGCGCCTCACAGATCTTGGTCGGCAGGTCGGTGGCTGTGGTATTGGTCGGTGGCGAAGGCGGTAGTTCGAGTCTTGATCCGCCCGTCGTGCCCTCGTCGATTGCTCGAGTGATGGCCTCGGTAGCTGGTAGGTCGGGATGGTTGTGGCAGGCGGCGCGCTCAGGCGTGAACTGACCGAGTGCCTGCGCACCGGACGGGCGCTGCGCCAACCCGCCGCCCGTACGCGCCAACGCGGCCGCAGGTCGATCCCGACCGAGTTGCTCATCTCCGAGCGGCCGGCTGAGGTCGACGATCGTGCTGTGCCGGGGCACTGGGAGGGCGACCTGATCCTGGGCGCACGGTGGTCCGCGATCGGGACGCTGGTGGAGCGCACCAGCCGGTTCACGATGCTGTTGCACCTGCCACCGATGGAGGGCCACCTCGAGCGGCCACAGACCAAGAACGGCCCGCCGCTGGCAGGCCGCGGTGCCGAGGCCGTCCGCGACGCGATCACCGGCCAGCTGGACACACTCCCCGACCTTCTGCGCCGGTCGCTGACCTGGGACCAGGGGTCGGAGCTGGCGGCGTGGGCCGACATCCGAGTCGACAACGACATCGACGTGTGGTTCTGCGACCCGCGCTCGCCGTGGCAGCGCGGCACCAACGAGAACACCAACGGGCTGTTGCGCCAGTACTTCCCCAAGGGCACCGACCTGCACCGGCACTCCCGCGACGACCTCGACGCCGTCGCGCTCGCCCTCAATACCCGACCACGCAAGACCCTGGGATGGAAGACCCCCGCCGAGGTCCTCGACGAACTTCTACAGTCCCCATCTCAACCCGGTGTTGCGACCACCGGTTGAACTCAGTCAATTCACGTCGTGGGCCTTCACCCAGCGGGCGAAGGACTCCGGGCTGGTCCCATCGATGGGATCGATCGGCGACTGCTTCGACAACGCGATGATCGAATCGTTTTGGAGCCGCATGCAGGTCGCGCTGCTGGATCGTCAACGGTGGAACACCCGCATCGAACTGGCCAGCGCGATCTTCGACTACATCGAGATCTTCCACAACCGCCAGCGGCGCCACTCGGCGC
>JAGXFT010000048.1 GCA_024637135.1 Nitriliruptorales bacterium
GATCGAGCACCTCGACGCACCCCGGGGATTCTGGGGCCACCAGATCGGCGTCACCGGGGCCGGACCGGGCGCCACCACGATGGTCGGCCGGGACCCCGGTTCGTCCGCCGGCACCCACGACGAGCAGGAGACGCCATGACCGACGCGGCACCCGATCGCCGGAGGGACCAGTCCGGCGTGGCCATCGACGACCTCCAACGCCTGTGGGCGCCGTGGCGGTCGGGCTACATCGGCAGCGACGAGCCCGCGATCGACGGCTGCCCGTTCTGTGTCCTACCGGCGCGGGAGGCGTCCCGGGACCGCGAGTCGCTGATCCTGCACCGGGGGAGTGGCGCCTTCGTCCTGCTGAACGCCTACCCCTACAACCCCGGGCACCTGATGGTCGTCCCGTACGCCCACGAGCGCTTCCTCGGGGCGGTCACCGAGGACGCGGCGGTGGAGATGTGGCACCTCGCCCGTCGGGCCGCGTCGATCCTGCACGACCGGCTGTCGGCTCAGGGCGTCAACCTCGGCATGAACCTGGGCGAGGCGGGTGGGGCGGGCATCGCCGAACACGTCCACCTGCACGCCGTGCCCCGCTGGGGCGGCGACACCAACTACATCTCGGTCGTCGGGGCCACCCGCGTGCTGCCGCAGGCACTCGTGGACGTCCACGACAAACTCACCGGCGCCGACTGGACCTGACCGACCCTCCCGCCATGTGACCGGCGGGGCGGCAGGCAGGTGTCAGGGGCAGGGGGTCGCGAGGACGTGCCCACCCGGGGTCGCTGAGTCGGTGAAGCGACAGCCGTAGTCCGGCGCCGACACCACGGCAGGGTCCAGCACGACGTCGCCGGCGGGACGTTGGCCGTCCTCGACCCAGGTCGCCAGGTCGGCGAACGCCGTGGCCAGTTCGGTGCCGGTGAACCCGCAGTGGTTGACCCCGCGGATGGCGCGCTGGACCAGCAGGTCGCTGTTGCCGGCGTCCGCCACCTCCTGGGCGTACACGACCTCGTTGTGGAACGGCACGAACAGGTCGCCGAGGTTGTGCAGGGTCAGCACCGGCACGTCGATGTCGCCGGTGACGATGGGCGACGGCCGGTTCAGCGACATCGAGTTGCGGAGCCGGTTGGCGGCCTCCACGCGCACGATCCCGTCGTTGAAGGCGGCCTCGGCAGGGCTCGTGGCCGGGTCCAGGTCGAGTTGGTAGTCGATCCCGATGTTCTCCGCGGCGATGCCGCGCTCGTTGCCGACGGTGCCGTCACCGGTGCCGAGCCCGAAGGTGAAGTCGCCCGGGGCCGACCCGCCGAAGGAGGGGAAGGTGTTCCAGAAGTACCACGCCTCGTCGAAGTTGGGCCGGTCCCCACCCGACCGCAGCTCGACCAGCTGCTTGAAGGCCTGTCCGTCGGCGTTGAGCACGCTCGGCCAGCCTCCGGGCACGGCCTCCAGGTTGGCCTTGATCGTCGGCACGGTGTCGGTGAGGTAGTTCGCGCCGACCGGGTAGGTCGAGGTTCCCAGCGCCAGTTGCTGGGCCGCGACGTTGTAGTCCAGGAAGTAGTCGAAGAGTTCGTAGTCGCCCAGGACGCCACAGATCGGCATGGCCGCGTCGTACCGCGACGGGTACTGCTCGATCGAGCGCGCCACGACGTGGCCGCCCATCGACGCCCCGGTGACGTAGGTGATGTCGGGACGCCCGACCTGTCGACGGAACACCCGGGTCAGGCGTTCGGTGTCGCGGACGCCGACGTCGACCGCGTAGTCGTTCTCGGAGTAGCTGGACGCCGCCCACGCGTAGCCGTTGGCCAGCAGGTACGACCGCAGCGGGTGGTTGTCGACGGTCAGTTCGAGTCCCTCGCCGCGGAAGCCGTGGGCCCACATCACCAGCGAGCCGTTCCAGTCGTCGGGTACCTCCATGCGATAGCCGGCGCCGCGCTCGACGCCCCAGTACTGCTCGGCGTCGACGCCCGGCAACCCGTCGAAGGGCAGCGCGGACTCGTCCACGAACCATGCCGGGCCCTTGGGCGCGGCCGAGGCAAGTGTCGGCACCAGCATGGCCAGCACGGCACCCACGGCGACGAGCAGGCGGAACGTTGATCGGGACATGGGAACTCCGGCGGCAGTCGGGTGGTGGTCGGTCGGCACCGCGACGACCCTACGGCCACGCCCGTGCACTGTCCGGTGGTCGCGCTCCGGATCGGTGAGGTGTGCGGACATCGGACCCGTCCGGCCTCCCGGAGTCAGACGGGAGGGGTCCGGTACGGTGTCGCGACCGTCCATCGTCCTGAGCCGAGGTGTCACCGGTGGCGCTCCGCGCGACGTTCGACACGACCATCAGCCGTGCCACCACGCCCATCGGGCGTGGGCTGGCGGCGCTGGGCGTGACCCCCAACGCGTTGACCACCATGGGGCTGATCCTGACGGCCGCGGGTGCCGGGTTCGTCGTCGTCGACCAGCCGATGATCGGCGGCCTGATCCTGATCGCCGGCGGTCTCATGGACACCTTCGACGGCGCGGTGGCGCGGGCCACGTCCTCGTCGACCCCGTTCGGCGGGTTCTACGACTCGGTCGTGGACCGGATGTCGGACGGCATCATCCTCGCGGCGATCGCCTTCTGGCTCCGCGACCAGCCCCGCCAGCTCGGCGTCACGCTGGTCGCGCTGCTGGCGGCGCAGGTCATCTCCTACGTCCGGGCACGCGCGGAGTCGATCGACCTCGACTGCTCCATCGGGATCATGGAGCGCGCCGAGCGTGCCATCGCGCTGATGTTCGGGCTGGTGTTCCACCAGTGGATCCTCGAGCCGGTGCTGTGGCTGCTGGCGGTCGGTGGGCTGGTCACCGTGGTCCAGCGCATCCACCACGTGTGGTGCCAGGTCGCCCGCGACGTGCCGGAGGAACTGGTGGCCCTGGCGGCCGGTCGCAACGCGTGGAACCGGGCCTTCCTGGTCGCAGCCCGACGCTTCTACGGGTCCACCAACTTCGACGCCGCCCTGGACGACGTGGTCGGTGATCCCCGGTCCGTCACGGGCGACCTGTGAGCCGACCGGACCGCCCCGCTGCCCGGTCCGATGCCGCCGAGCCGGTCGCGGGCGACCTCCCCCGGGCGGCGGCGCGGGTCGAGGGCCTCCCACCGGCACCGCCCGAGACGCTGCGCCAGAAGGCCGCCTACTGGGGCTACCGCGCGGTCTGGGAGGGCGCGGCACGACTGCCACGGCCGCTGGCGACGGCGACTCCGGAGTCGTTGGGTGCGGTCTGGTACCGCGCCGGCAACGGCGCCCAACGCGACCAGGCCCGGGCCAACCTCGCACGGGTCCTGGGCGATCGGGACCCGGACCGGCTCGACGAGGTGGTGCGGGCGGCCTACGTGTCCTACGCGCGCTACTGGTTGGACGCGTTCCGGCTCCACACGTTCACCTCCCAGGGCGTCCTGGCCCGGTCCAGCGGCGAGAACCTCGACTTCGTGGACGACCTGCTGGCAGATGGCGACGGGGCGATCCTGGCCACCGGCCACCTCGGGTCGTGGGACATCGGCGCCTTCTTCACCTCCCAGCGGAACTGGGGCATGGCCGCCGTCGCCGAGGTCGTCGAACCGCGCCGGCTGTTCGACCGGTTCGTGCAGTTGCGACGTGACGCCGGCATCGAGGTCGTCCCGCTCGTGCGGGGCGGGGACATGCTCGACCGGATGGTGGACGTCATCGACCGCGGGGGCCTGGCGACGTTGCTGGCGGATCGGGACCTGGGGCGTCGTGGACCGGTCGTGGAGTTCTTCGGAGAACCGTGCCGCCTGCCACCCGGGTGTGCCCTGCTGGCTCGCCGGACGGGTCGCCCGGTCGCGGTCGGGGCCTTCCTGACCGAGGGCGACGACGGCTTCCGCGGCGTGATCCACTCGGTGGTGGACATCGCCCACCTGGACGTCGAGGCGGGCACGCAGGTGCTCGCCCGCGAACTGGAGGGCCTGATCGGTCGCGCGCCGGAACAGTGGCACGTGTTCGTGCGCAACTGGCTCGTCGATCGTGAACCCGACCATCCGGCCGTGCAGGCGTTTCGCGACGGCACCTGGTCGCCGCCCGAGGTCGGAGGGGTCGAGGTCAGGGGGGCCGAGTCGTGACCCGGATGCGACGTGTGGCCATGGTCAGCCCGTACGACATCGACGTCCCGGGTGGGGTCCAAGCCCACGTCCGCCACCTCGCCGACCACCTCCGCGACGCCGGCGACGAGGTCACCGTGGTCGCCCCGGGGCGACGCTCCCGCAGCGGCATCACCACCGTCGGTCGCTCCGTCGGCATCCCCTTCAACGACTCGGTCGCGCCGGTCACGCTCGACCCGTTGGCGGCCCGGCGGGTGCGGGCGGCGCTCGCCGACCTGCGGCCCGACGTCGTGCACGTCCACGAGCCGGCCGTCCCGGTGGTGTCGCTCGCGGCCGCGACGTGGGGTCGGGCCGCCACCGTGGCCACCTTCCACGCGTGGGCCGACAGCGGGCGCGCCTATCGCTCCCTGCGACCCGTGCTGGGGCGAGCCCTGCGCGGCCTCGACGCCCGCATCGCGGTGTCGGAGGCGGCCGCATCCTTCCATGCAGGTGCCCTCGGGCTGCCCTCGGGACGCTTCCAGGTGGTCCCCAACGGCGTCGACGTCGCCCGGTTCGCGGCCGCGAAGCCGTTCCCCTCCGTCGTCCGGCCGAACCTGGTGTTCGTGGGGCGACTGGAGCCACGCAAGGGCCTCGAGGACCTGGTCCGTGCGTTCGTGCTGCTCAAGACCGACCACCCGGACCTGCGCCTGTACGTCGTTGGCGACGGTCCTGAACGGGATCGCTGCCAGGCGCTGCTGCCCACGCGGCTGCGCTCCGACGTGGTGTTCCTGGGGCGGGTGGACAACGACGAGGTCCCCCGGGTGCTGGCGTCGGCGTCGGTGTTCGTCTCGCCCGCCCGGGGCGGCGAGTCCTTCGGCATCGTCCTGGCCGAGGCGATGGCGGCAGGCGCGCCGTTGGTGGCCTCCGACCTGCCGGGATACCGCTCGGTCGCGACCGACGGTGTCAACGCCCGACTGGTGCCGCCACGCGACCCCGCCGCCCTGGCCGGGGCCGTGGCGGCCCTGCTGACCAACCCGGCGACGGCGACCGCGCTGGCCGCCCAGGCCCGGCGCGACGTCGAGCGCTTCGACTGGCCGGTCGTCGCCGACCGGGTCCGGGCGATCCACGACCAGGTCCTGCGCGACCGTGGTGCCGGACCCGCCCACGGATCCGACTGACCCGCCGTGCGCGCTCGCCCGACGCGGGCCGCCACGGATGCGCGCCTCGTCCGGGTCCGACGCGTAGTCTGCGGGCACCATCGACCTGGGGACGAACGTGATCTATGCACTGATCGGACTGGCCGTGCTGGTCGTGGTGGTCGGCCTGTGGCTGGCTGCGACCTACAACCGGCTGGTGGCCCTGCGCAACAACGTCGAGGGGGCGTGGGCCGACATCGACGTCCAACTCACCCGACGTCACGACCTCATCCCCAACCTCGTCGAGACCGTCAAGGGCTACGCCGCGCACGAACGCGAGACGCTGGAGGCCGTGATCCAGGCCCGCAACACCGCCGTGGGGGCATCCTCTCCGGGGACGCAGGCCGCGGCCGAGGGAGCCCTGACCGGTGCCCTGCGGCAGTTGTTCGCGGTGGCGGAGGCCTACCCGGACCTGAAGGCCGACCAGAACTTCCGCGAACTGCAGGCCGAACTGTCCGCCACCGAGGACCGGATCGCGACCTCGCGCAATCGGTACAACGCCGCCGTGCAGACCTACGACACCGCGCGGGAGACCTTCCCGACCAACATCGTCGTCGGGTTGTTCAACTTCCCGCCGCGCGAGTACTTCGAGGTCGACGACCCGGACGGCCGCGGCCCGGTCAAGGTGGAGTTCTGACACCGGGGAACCCGGTGCCCGATCCCGGCGGGAGTTGTCGAGACATGGACACTCGACCTGCTCGCTCGAACACGTCCGGGGGGCGGCGCCGGGCGTTGCGCACCGGGGTCCTGCTGCTGGCCACGGCAACGATCGTGGCCGCGTGTGGCACGCCCACGGTGCAGGTCACGGCGTCGCCGTTGCCGGAGGAGGCCGCTCCGCCGACCGTGGTGCCCACACCCACGCCCACCCCGACGCCGACACCCACTGGCTCACCGACGCCGTCGCCCACGCCCAGCCCGTCGCCGTCGCCCACGCCGACGGGTCGGTTCCCGTTGACCGGCGAGGCGACCGATCGACCCCGGACCGGGGAGCCGGTCCTGGCGGTCAAGATCGACAACGCCCGCGGGGCCTTCCCGCAGGCCGGTCTCGAGCAGGCCGACATCGTGTACGAGGAGGTCGTGGAAGGCGGTGTCACCCGTTTCCTCGCCCTGTTCCACTCCGAGATCCCGTCGGAGATCGGCCCGGTGCGATCCGCGCGGCTGGTGGACGCCGAGGTGCTGCCGCCCTACCACCCCGTGCTGGCGTACTCCGGCGCCCGCGACGAGGTGGCCGCCGCCATCGCCGGAACCGAGGCCATCGAGTTGGTCGTGGACCGCGGCGGCTCCACGTTCTTCCGCCAGTCCGGTCGCTCGGCGCCGCACAACCTCATGGCCCACTCGGACCAGGTCCTGGCCCGGAGCGCCGGTTCTGACCGGGCCAAGCCGGCCTCCAGCGGCCTGGTGCAGGGCGACCTGCCGGGCGAGGGATCGGTCGGTACCGAACTCTCGGTCCGGATGAGTCCGTCGCAGGTCACCTCGTGGGAGTACGACCAGCAGGCGGACGTCTACCGTCGATTCTCCAACGGCAGTTCGTTCGCGGTCGCTGGCAACGGACGGGTCGGTGCGGCCAACGTGGTGGTCATCCTGACCGACATCGGCACCGGCGGCTGCTGTGACAGCGCCGGGGAGTCCTACGTCGAGACGCGCATGACCGGGACCGGCGACGCGGTGGTCCTGCGCAACGGCCGTCGATTCCCCGCTCGGTGGTCGAAGGCGGGTCGCGACGAGCACCTGCTGGTGCTGGACCCGGACGGGAAACCGATGCCGTTGGCACCGGGCGCCACCTGGATCCACCTGGCGCCCGCCGGCGCCGTCGGCTGATCGGACGTGGTCGGGCCGGTTGGCCCGGCCAGTTCGTGGCGGTTCCCGGCTCGCAGCCAGGAAGCCCGCCCGAGTACGCTCGGAAGTCGCCGCGACACCCCCCAGCCGGGGGTCTCGGCGTCCCACACCACCGTCACCACGAGGCCGTCATGACCACCTCCGACCAGCACGACGCCACGGGGACCACCCGGGTGAAGCGTGGCATGGCCGACATGCTCAAGGGCGGCGTCATCATGGACGTCGTGGACGCCGAACAGGCCGTCATCGCCGAGGAGGCCGGCGCGGTCGCGGTCATGGCGCTGGAACGCGTGCCGGCCGACATCCGCCGTGACGGCGGGGTCGCGAGGATGTCCGACCCGGACATGATCGACGGCATCATCGAGGCCGTGTCCATCCCGGTGATGGCCAAGGCGCGCATCGGCCACTTCGTCGAGGCGCAGGTGCTGGAGTCCCTGGGCGTCGACTACGTCGACGAGTCCGAGGTGTTGACCCCGGCCGACGAGGCCCACCACATCGACAAGTGGGCCTTCGAGGTTCCGTTCGTGTGCGGGGCCACCAACATCGGCGAGGCCCTGCGGCGGCTGGGCGAGGGTGCCGCCATGATCCGCTCCAAGGGCGAAGCCGGCACCGGCAACGTGGTCGAGGCCACGCGCCACATGCGCTCGATCACGGGCTCCATCCGCAGGCTGGCAACGATGGACGAGGCGGAGTTGTACGGGGCCGCCAAGGACTTCCGCGCGCCGGTGGACCTCGTCCGCGAGGTCGCGGCGTCCGGTCGACTGCCGGTCGTGCTGTTCACCGCCGGTGGGATCGCCACCCCCGCCGACGCGGCCATGATGATGCAACTCGGCGCCGACGGCGTGTTCGTCGGGTCCGGGATCTTCAAGTCGGGAAACCCCGAGGAGCGCGCTCGCGCCATCGTCGAGGCGACCACCAACTACGACGACCCGGCGGTCGTCGCCAAGGTGTCGCGCGGGCTCGGCGAGGCCATGGTCGGCATCAACCTCGACGACCTCTCCGACGACCAGCGGTTCGCGGGCCGCGGTTGGTAGTCGACCCGCACCGGCACCGCTCGATCCCGGTCGGTCGACGTTGGGTCCCCGGGTCTCGGCTCGACGGCGTGCCGACCCCGCGCACCGCGACCGACGACCAACCGCTGGTCGGGGTCCTGGCCCTGCAGGGCGACGTGCACGAACACCTGGTGGTGCTGGATCGGGTCGGGGCGCGGGCACGACGCGTGCGTCGGACCGAGCACCTGGACGGCCTCGACGGGATCATCCTCCCCGGCGGTGAGTCCACCACGATCGGCAAGCTCCTCCACCGGTTCGGGATGCTGGACCCGCTGCGATTCGCGGTCGCCGGCGGCCTGCCGGCATTCGGGACGTGCGCGGGGATGATCCTGCTGTCCGACGAACTCGACCAGTCCGAACCCCAGCACCTGGTCGGCGGGCTGGGTGTGCGGACCCGACGCAATGCCTTCGGTCGCCAGGTCGACTCGTTCGACACGGCCGTGGACGTCGCCGGGATCGACGGCGGGCCGATGGACGCCTCGTTCATCCGGGCCCCGAAGGTCGTGGAGGTCCTCGACGAGGCCGTGGAGGTCCTGGCCACGGTCGACGATGACCCGGTGGTCGTCCGCCAGGGCCCGGTGATGGCCAGCGCCTTCCATCCCGAGGTCACCGGCGACGACCGCCTCCACACCTTGTTCGTCTCGGGCATCCGATCCGGTCGTCCTGCGTCGTGAGCGCCTGACGTGGCCCGCAGGTGGCTCGGGGCTGCGCCGAGGTCGGCATGACCCGGATCGGATGGGCACGCGGCGCCCAACAGCGGCGCCGGGTGCCCCTTGGTCGCTCCGATGCCTGGTCGGGCATCCGATCCGGTCGTCCTGCGTCGTGAGCGCCTGACGTGGCCCGCAGGTGTGGGGTGGATGAGGTGGGGGCGGGTTCAGGGGGCGGGTTACCCTGACCAGTCGCAGGTTTCGGCGGCGAACACGAGGACGTGAGGCATGGCAGGGCACAGCAAATGGGCGAACATCAAGCACCGCAAGTCCCGTCAGGACAAGGCCCGCGGCAAGGAGTTCGGCAAGCTCATCCGGCTGATCACCGCGGCCGCTCGCGAGGCCGGCACGTCGGATCCGGAGATGAGTCCGTCGTTGGCGATGGCGGTCCAGAAGGCGAAGGACGCCGACGTCCCCAAGGACACCATCGAGCGCGCCTGCAAGCGCGGCGCGGGCGAACTCGATGACGGTGTCGCGTTCGACCAGGGCACCTACGAGGGCTATGCCCCCGGGGGGATCGCGGTGCTGGTCGAGATCCTGACCGACAACCGCAATCGCACCGCCTCCGACGTCCGGTCGATCTTCACCACCGCCGGTGGCTCGCTGGCCGAACCGGGCGCGGTGTCGTTCCTGTTCTCCCGGCGTGGCCAGGTGCTGGTCGACGCCGACGGTGTGGACGCCGACGACGTCATGATCGCCGGGCTTGATGCGGGCCTGGAGGACATCGAGGACGAGGGAGACGGCCAACTGATCGCGTGGTCCGCCCCGACCGACGCCCAGGACCTCCGAACGGCCCTGGAGGGCGCCGGCATGACCATCCTGTCGTCGGGGTCCGTGATGGTCCCGTCATCGACCGTGCCCGTCGACGACGTCAAGGAGGCGACCCGGGTCCTGCGCCTGGTCGACCGACTGGAGGACAACGACGACGTCCAGGAGGTCTACGCCAACTTCGACATCACCGACGACGTCATGGACCAGGTTGAACTCGACTGATGTCGGCTCGCGTGGCTGGACGTTGGGGAGCTCGTTCTGCGTCCGGGGGGGTGAGAGGTGGTGGACGTTGCGAGCGCAGCGAGCAACTCCGATGCGTCGAGCGAAGCGAGTGACGCGCGCGGAGCCTGACGGACGGTCCGGGCACACGCTGCTAGGGTGAACACCTGTTCGATCGGCTGGGCGGCAGCCGGCCGGCCACCCCGACGTCCACACGAGGTCCCGACCGCATGGTGAGCGCTGGCACCGACGATCGCAACACGGTGCGCGTGCTGGGCATCGACCCGGGGCTCACCCGCTGCGGGGTGGGTGTCATCGACGGCCCCCCGTCGCGCCCGGTGCATCGCCACCACGAGACGCTGCGGACGCCGCCGGGTGACGACCTGGCCATCCGGTTGGAGGCGATCTTCGCCGGCATCGAGGACCTGGTCGCGACCTGGAAGCCCGACGTCGTGGCGGTCGAGCGGGTGCTGTTCTCGTCCAACGTGCGCACCGCCATGGCCACCGGTCAGGCGGCCGGGATCGCGCTGTTGGCGGCGGCGCGAGCCGGGGTGGTCGTTCGCGAGATCACCCCGACCCGGGTCAAGGCGACGGTGACCGGCCACGGTGGCGCGGACAAGGAGGGCGTCGCCCGCATGGTCACGGCCCACCTCGGCCTGGACGACGAACCCCGTCCCGCCGACGCCGCGGACGCCCTGGCGGTCGCCCTGACCGGTCTGCTGGAGCACCGGTCCGTCGCCCTGTCGAGTCCCGCCGGTGGCACCGGGCAGGCCACGGCGGGCGCGACGACCTCGTGGGAGGACCACCTCGCCGCTCGGGGCCTCCAGGTGGTGGGTGGGACCCGGCCGGCCCGTGACCGGGCGATCCGCGACGGCCGGGGTCGGTCGTGATCGCGCACCTGCGCGGGATCGTCGAGCACCGCGATGCCGAGACGGTCGTCGTGGACGTGCACGGGGTCGGCTACCTGGTCCATGTCGCCGATCCGGGCGGCATCCCGGCCCGGGGCGAAGAGGTCCACCTCCACACCTCCCAACAGGTCCGCGAAGACGCGCTGGACCTGTACGGCTTCCCGACCCGCGCGGGACTGGCGACCTTCGAACTGCTGCTGCGGGCGACCGGCGTCGGACCGAAGCTCGGTCTGGCGGCGCTGCGGACCCACCGGCCCGACGCGATCCGCACCGCCCTGGCGCAGGGCGACGTCGGCATGCTGACGGAGGTGCCCGGGATCGGCAAGAAGGTGGCCGAACGGCTCGTGCTGGAGTTGCGTGACAAGGTCGGGGCGATCGGCGGCGACTGGAGCCCCACACCCGAGGGTGGCACGGGTGCCGACGCCACCACGAGGGACGAGGCCCGCGAGGCGCTCGCGCAACTGGGCTACCGGGACGCCGAGATCCGCGCCGCCCTGGCCGATGCGCCCACCGACGCCCCGGTCGAGGACCTGGTCCGCCACGCCCTGCGCCGGGGCGCCCGATGACCGACCCCGAGGCCCCTGCCGAACCCGACGACGCCATGTTGGCGTCCTCGACGCTCCCGGGCGAGGATCGCGTGGACGCGTCCCTGCGTCCGCGCCGGCTCGACCAGTTCGTGGGCCAGCCCCGCGTCCGGCGCCAACTCGACCTCGTGATCCGTGGCGCCGTCCTGCGTGACCTCCCGGTCGACCACGTGCTGCTGTCGGGCCCGCCCGGCCTGGGCAAGACCTCGCTCGCGGCCATCATCGCGACCGAGGTGGGCGCCTTCCTGCGCACCACGTCGGGACCTGCACTGGAGCGGCCGGGTGACCTCGCGGCGATCCTCACCAACCTCGAACCGGGCGACGTGCTGTTCGTCGACGAGATCCACCGCCTGCCCCGCACCGTCGAGGAGGTGCTGTACCCGGCCATGGAGGACTTCCAGCTCGACCTGGTGGTGGGCAAGGGTCCCGCCGCCCGTTCGATCCGGCTGGAACTGCCGCGCTTCACCCTCGTCGGCGCCACCACCCGGACGGGCCTGATCGCCAACCCGTTGCGTGACCGGTTCGGCTTCTCGGCCCACCTCGACTACTACGGCACCGACGACCTGCGCGCGATCGTGACCCGATCGGCCGGGTTGCTGGACATCCCCCTGACCGACGACGGCGCCGGCGAGATCGCACGGCGGTCCCGGGGCACGCCCCGCATCGCCAACCGGCTGTTGCGGCGTGTGCGTGACTTCGCCGAGGTGGAGGCCGACGGCCGGGTCGACGCCGTGATCGCACGCGAGGCGCTGGCGGTCTTCGACGTCGACGTGGTCGGACTCGATCGACTCGACCGGCGCATCCTGGAAGCGATCGTGGTGCGCTTCGACGGTGGGCCGGTGGGCCTGGCGACGCTCGCCACGTCGGTGGGGGAGGAGACCGACACGGTCGAGGACACGGTCGAACCGTTCCTGCTCCAGCTCGGGTTCATCCAGCGGACGTCGCGGGGCCGGATCGCCACGCCCGCCGGCCGGTCGCACCTGGGTGCCAACCCCGGGCCCTCCACGCTGTTCGATCCGACCCGCTGATCCGGTGTCCCGACCCGGGTCGGGACGGTGCGGGCAGCGGTGGGAGGCGTCGGCACCGGCCGTGTCCGGAGTCGCGGGCGTCGCGCGCACCGTCCACAGCACCGGATGGTGGGTCGGGTAGCCTGTCGGCGGTCCGCGTGCCGCGCCCACCGGCCGTGGTGGTACCCCGTTTCAGGGTGCCCCCGCGACTGCCGGACGTCCGGCGGCCCGGGCATCCCGTGCACGGTGTTTCGAGCGTGCACGCCATCCACCCACCACCGATCGACGAGTCCACCATGTTCGTGCTCGCACAGGATGCTGCCGGCGGCCTCGGCAGCCTCTCCAGCCTGTTGCCGATCCTGCTCGTGGGTGCCGTGTTCTGGTTCCTGGTGATCCGACCGCAACGCACACGCCAGAAGGAACGCGAGACGATGCTGTCCGCGCTCTCCATCGGCAGCGAGGTCGTCACGATCGGCGGCCTGTTCGGCGAGGTGGAGGCGATGGACGACAACTGGGTCGACCTGCTGGTCGGCGAGGACGTGGTGCTGCGCTTCGCCCGCTCCGCCATCGGCCGCATCGCCACCGACGAGGACCGCGAGTCCATCGAGGCCTTCGCCAGTGGCGAATCCACGGCCGTGACGGCCGCCGACGACCAGGACGAGGCCCTCGTCGACTGGGAGGACGAGGAGTTGGTGGACTGGGACGACGCCGACACCGCCGACGACGCCACGCCGTCCGACGGCGAGCGCGCGGACAACTGACCCCGCCGCACCTCGACCAGGACCACCCCGGGCACCGCCGCCGTGCGGACCGGTGACCCGACAAGGACTCGAACGTGACTCGCAACTCCATGTGGACCTCGCTGACCACGATCCTGGTCGTGGTCGTCGTCGCCGTCGTGGCCCTGGGCCTGGGTGCCCGGCCCCGGCTCGGCCTGGACCTGCAGGGCGGCATCTCGGCCGTCTACACGCCGGTCTTCGACACCGACGAGGACCTGACCGAGGCCCAGATCAACGAGGCGCTGGACCAGACCATCGAGGTCATCCGCAACCGCGTCGACTCGCTGGGTGTCGCCGAACCGGAGATCTCCCGGCTGGGGACCGACATCAACGTCCAGTTGCCGGGCGTGGCCGACGCCGACCGTGCCAACGACATCATCGGTCGGACCGCCCAGCTCACCTTCTGGCCGGTCGAGGAACTGCTGGTTCCGGGCCTGCCCGGCTACACCGACACCCCACCGTGCGTCATGCAGGACGAGGCGCTGGACGGGACCACGTTCTACGTCCTGAACCCGGAGCGACCCCAGCCGGAGGACGGCGTGGTCTGTGGCGACGTGCAACTGGACGCCGACACCACCGCCGGTGCCACCGGCAGCGAGACGCCGTCGCCGGGAACGTCGATCGCCCCCAGCGACGGCGCGACCGACGGGGCCACCGGATCCTCGGCGCCCGCCGAGCCCGCCAGCCCGTCGCCTGCTGCCAGCCCGGCGGTGACCGAGACGACCACCGAGTCCGCCGCGATCCCGGGGCCGGACGTGCAGGTCGTGGCGGCGCAGGAGACCACGACCAGCGAGGCGCCGTCCCCGTCGGTCGCCCCCACCGATGCCACGCCGGCACCGAGCGACGCGACGCCGGCACCCACCGACGTGCCGACCGATGTCCAGACGATCAACCCCGAGGACATCGACGACGGGCTCCCGGCCGAGGCGCCACGACCACTGAAGTACCGGCTCGGGCCCGCGCCGACCGACGGCGACGGTGACGTCCTGAGCGGCGACGACATCCAGGACGCCAACGCCGCCGCCCTCGGCCAGGAGCTCGGGGTCTCACTGGACTTCGATGCGGATGGCGAGGCGGCATTCCAGGCAATCACCGCCCAGTTGGCGTGCGAGCGCGACCAGGGCCAGCCGGGCCAGCTGGCGATCGTCCTGGACGGCGTCGTCGAGTCGGCACCCAACATGAGCCTGCCGTCCGGCGGTGACCGTGGTGTCATCTGCGACGAGGGGATCAGTGGTGGGGCGAGCATCACCACCGGTGACCAGGCCAGCGCCGAGGACCTCGCGCTCGTCCTCCGGGCCGGTGCGCTGCCGATCACGCTGGAACCGGCGACCTTCGAGACCGTGTCGCCGACGCTGGGTGCGTCGTCGCTGCGCAACGGCCTGATCGCCGGGCTGGTGGGCCTGCTGCTGGTCGGCCTCTACCTGCTGTACTTCTACCGCGTCCTCGGGGCCATCGCGATCGGTGCCCTGCTGGTGTTCGGCGCCCTCGTCATGGGCGCGATCACCGCGATGGGTCGCTTCGGGTTCGCACTGAGTTTGGCCGGCGTGGCCGGCATCATCGTGTCGGTCGGGATCACGGCCGACTCCTCGATCATCTACTTCGAACGCATCCGGGACGAGGTCGCGGTCGGCAAGACGACGCGACTGGCGGTCAGCCGTGGCTTCGACGCCGCGTTCCGCACCAACCTGTCCGGCAACACCGTGACCCTGGTCGCCGCCCTGATCCTGTACTTCCTGGCCGTCGGGCCCGTGCGTGGGTTCGCGTTCACCCTCGGCCTGTCGACCCTGCTCGACCTGGTCATCATGTGGGCCTTCACGCGCTCGGTCGTGGGGCTGCTGGCCTTCCGCGGCAAGCTCGGCAGTTCGATCCGCCGACGACAGGCCGCAACCACCACCGGTGCCACCGAGCCCCGGGGAGGGATGGCATGAAGCGGCTCACGATCGACATCATCGGCCACATGCAGCGGTGGGCGATCCTGTCCGGCGTCCTGATCGTGCTGTCGCTGGCAGCCCTGGGCGTCCGCGGACTCGACCTGTCCATCGACTTCGAGGGCGGGTCGTCGTTCGTCCTCGAAGGAATCAGCGAGGACGTGACGGTTGCCGACCTCGAGGACGCCGCGACGGCAGTGGGTGCCACCGACGTGCGGGTGCAGTTGGTGACCGGCGAGGACGACAGCGCCGGTGCCCTGGTGCGGATGTCCGAACTGACCCCGGGCTCGCAGGCCGACGACGACGTCGAGGCGGCGCTGATCGAGGTGGCCGACCCGACCGCCATCGACGAGTCCTTCGTGGGACCGTCGTGGGGCCGGCGGATCTCACTCAAGGCCCTGCAGGCCCTGGTCGTGTTCCTGATCGCCATCCTGATCTACATCTCCATCCGGCTGCAGTTCAAGATGGCGGTCGTGGCGATCGTCACGCTCGCCCACGACCTGATCGTGACGGTGGGCATCTATGCCCTCTTCGGGTTCCCGGTCAGCCCCAACACGGTGATCGCGTTGCTGACGATCCTGGGCTACTCGCTGTATGACACCGTGGTCGTGTTCGACCGCGTGCAGGAGAGCGAGCCACACCTGGGCAGTCCCGGCCGACGCACCTACCTGCAACTGGTCAACACCTCCCTCAACGAGGTGCTGTGGCGGTCGCTCAACACCTCGATCACGTCGCTGCTGCCGGTGTTCTCGTTGCTGGTCTTCGGCTCCCAGTTGCTGGGCGCGACCACGCTGCGCGACCTCGCGCTGGCCCTGTTCATCGGCATGGCGCTGGGCGTCTACTCGTCGCTGTTCGTGGCCGGGCCGCTGTTGGCGTTCTGGCGCAGTCGCGAGCCGGGGATGCAACGCCAGGCGGCCGAGTTCGTCGATGACGACGGCGTGGAACTGGTCGCGCCCGACATCGCGGCGGTCGAGGCCTCCCGCCGTCCGGTCACCAGCACCTACGTCCGTGGCGACCGTCGCCGCCGCGGCCGCCGCTGACACCTCGTCGCGTCAGCTGGTGGAGACGTCATGCTGAGCCCGCTTCGGTGGTGACGGGGGCAGCAGCCGTCGCTGTTGGACGGTCTGTCCGGGCCATTGCTGGTGCCACCGCATCGCCCCTCCGGATCGGATGCAATGACCTGTCCGGATCGGATGCCGAGACTGGTTACGCTTGTCGGCACCCACGGGGTTCGAAGGGCTGCCGACGACCGCCTCCGCACGATCCGAACCGACCCCCGAACGACTCGAGCCACCGCCGCGGCTGACGGGTGTTCGGGCGGCGTTCGCGCGTCTGCCGTTGGTGCAGCGCCCCGACATCCCGCCGGAACTCGCCACCCTCGCACGCACGGTCCGCGAGCACGCCCCGAGGGTCGACCTGCGCGAGGTCATCCGGGCCTACCACTACGCACGTGACGCCCACCAGGGCCAGATGCGCAAGTCGGGCGAGGCCTACATCACCCACCCGGTGTCGGTCGCGGCGACCCTGGCCGAGTTGGGCTTCGACACCGACACGCTGGTCGCGGCGCTGCTGCACGACGTGGTCGAGGACACCCCGGCCACGCGCGACGAGATCGAACGCTTCTTCGGGGGCGACGTCGCGCTGCTGGTCGACGGGGTCACCAAGCTGGACCGGGTGACGGTCGACTCCAAGCAGCACCAACAGGCCGGCACCTATCGCAAGATGATCCTGGCGATGTCCAAGGACATCCGGGTCCTGGTCATCAAGTTGGCCGACCGCCTGCACAACATGTCGACCCTGGAACACATGCCCCGGGACAAGCAGAAGCGGATCGCGCAGGAGACGCTGGACATCTATGCACCGCTGGCCCATCGACTGGGCATGCAGGCGTTCAAGTTGGAACTGGAGGACCTCGGCTTCCGGGCCCTGCACCCCAAGCGCTACGACGAGATCGTGGCGATGGTGCGCGAACGCAACCCGCAGCGCGAGGCCTACATCGACGAGGTCACGGACGAGTTGCAGGAGATGTTGCGGCAACTGCGCATCCGCGGTGACATCAGCGGACGCAAGAAGCACCTCTACTCGATCTACGAGAAGATGACCGTCGTGGGGCGTGAGTTCGACGAGATCCACGACCTGGTCGGCATCCGGGTGATCGTGGGTTCGGTGGGGGAGTGCTACGCGCTGCTGGGCCAGGTCCATGCGTCCTGGCGGCCGCTGGAGGGCCGATTCAAGGACTACATCGCCAGCCCCAAGCCGAACCTGTACCAGTCGCTGCACACCACGGTGGTGGGACCCCGGGGACGCCAAATCGAGATCCAGATCCGCACGCGCGCGATGCACGACACCGCCGAGTACGGCGTGGCAGCGCACTGGCAGTACAAGGAGGCGCGGCGTGGCGAGGAGTCCGGCGACGACTTCCCGTGGTTGCAGCAACTGCTGGACTGGCAGGCCGACGTCGCCGATCCGGGCGACTTCGTCACCTCGCTCAAGCACGACCTCTACGACAACGAGGTCTTCGTCTTCACCCCGGCCGGCGACGTCAAGCAACTTCCGGCGCGTGCGACGCCGATCGACTTCGCCTACTCGATCCACACCGAGGTCGGCCACCGCTGCGTGGGGGCGCGCGTCAACGATCGGTTGGTGCCGCTGGACCACGCGCTGAACAACGGTGACGTGGTCGAGGTGTTGACCTCCAAGGCCGAGGACGCCGGCCCGTCGCGCGACTGGCTGGACATGGTGGTGTCCACCCGCGCCGAGTCCAAGATCCGCAACTACTTCAACCGGGAACGTCGCGAGGATGCCGAGGAACGTGGCCGCGAGCAGGTCACCCGCGCCCTGCGACGCAAGGGCATCGGGTGGGCCCGGGCGTTGGGCGACGGGATGCTGGACGACGCCGCCGAGGCGCTGTCCTACAACGACCTTGGGGCCTTGTTGCGGGCCGTCGGCGAGCGCCACGTCCCGCCGGGTGCGGTCGCCAACCACGTGCACCGGACCTACGAACCCGAGCCACTGGTCGACGACGGCCGCGCCCCGACGGCTCCGCCACCGTTGCGGCTGCGCGCCACCCCAACCGACGACGTCGTGGTCGACGGCGATCGCGGGATGATGGTCCAGTTGGCCAGTTGTTGCTCGCCGGTACCCGGTGACGACATCCTCGGGTACATCACCAAGACCCGTGGCGTGTCCGTGCACCGCACGGATTGCACCAACGCGGCCGACCTGCGCAAGGATCCGGAACGGTTGCTCGACGTCGGCTGGACCTCCGCCGGCCCCGAGTCGTCGGTGTTCACCGCCGTCATCGAGATCGAGGCATTCGACCGCAAGCACCTGCTGCGCGACGTCACGACGACGCTCGGGGACCTCCACATCAGCATCACCGGGGCCCAGGTGACAACCCGTGAGGACCACGTCGCCATCCTCCGGTTCACCTTCGAACTCGCCGATCCGGCCCATCTGGGCTATGCCATCGACTCCGTTCGGACGGTCGACGGGGTCTACGATGCCCACCGGGTCGTGCCCAGTCGGGGATGACCCGTGGGCAACCGGAGGTCGGGCTTTGGCGGACGCCGCGGACACGTGCGTCCTGCTGCCGATCGTGTCACCCGCATCGGTCGACTGCCTGGTGGGTGTCGCCGTCGACGTCGCCGGTCCTGGTGGGCGCCTGCGGGCGCTGACCGCGGTGCCACCCGGCGCGTCCTCGGCTGACGTGCGGGCTGCACGGGCCATGCTGGCCACGGTCGAGGATGCCGTCGCCCGGCTGCACACCGACCCGTCCGCGGCGGCGTGCCTGTCCACCGAGGTGGTCGAGGCCGACCACCCCGCGTCCGCGGTCCACGACGCCGCCGCGCGCGACGCCGTCGACGTGGTCGTGATGGGCTGGCACGGGTCCGGGTCGGCGTCGAGTTCCTTCGGGGGGATCATCGACGAGGTCGTCGGTCGCTCGCGGGTCCCCCTGCTGATGGTGCGCCAGGGGGCGGTCGATCCCACCGGCCTGGTCGTGGCCTTCGACACCGACCAACTCCACCCCGCGGGTCGCCGCGGCCTGGTGCTGGCAGGCGCGGTGGCGGCGTCGCTGCGATCGGCCCGCGGTTGGCCGGTGACGCTGTTGCAGACCGGGGCCGAGGAGTTCCCGGAACTGCCCGACGAGATCGCCACCCTGACCGACCGGATCCACCACGACCCCCGTCGTCGACACGATGCCGTCGCCGCGATCGTGGAGCCCACGACGATGGTGGTCGCGCCGGTCGCGCCGACCGTGGCGGGCCTGCGGGCGGCGACGACGCGGCTCAACTGGGCCGTTGGAGCCGCCACCCTCGTGGTGGCGATCGACGTGGGCCCGGTCGGTCCGCGGGAGACCCTGGCAGCCGTCTCGCTGGACGTGACGGCCCCGGAACCACGCGAGGAGCGCCCCGGCCGCCGGGGCGTGTCACTGACGATCAGCAGCGCCGACCCGGTACAGCGACGGCCGGTCATGGCCGCGTTGTCGGACGCCGGTGAGGTGGGGGCGGTGCGCACGTGGTGGGCGGGCCGCGACAGCCGTCCGCACCTGTCCATCACCGTCACGGTGGACCACATGACGGGCTCTGACGCGATCGGGGCGGTGATGGCCGTCACCGACGCCCTGCCCGAACTGGTGGGTGCCCGCGTGCGCTACGACCTGGTCGATGCACCGACCCCCCTGCGCGTGCAGGAGTTGCGGCCCATGGGCCCCCTGGGCGAACTCGACTGGGAATGAGTGTCCCCGTCGAGAACGTGCTCCCGAGCCTCGTTGGTGCGGCTCACAACTCCGGTGTGCCGGTGTTCGATAGCCTCGGCGGGGCCTGATCCCGAGCCCACCGGAGGTGTGTCGTGGCCGACGTGTCGATCACGGCGGTGGCACTGGGGCGGTGGCAGACCAACTGCGTGGTCGTCAGCGACCACGCCGCCCGCCGCGCGTTCGTCGTGGACCCGGGTGAGGGCGGGGCCGAGCACGTCCCGCCGTTGCTGGAGCGACTGGACGTCGAGGTCGAGGCCATCCTGCTGACCCACGGCCACCTCGACCACCTCTGGGCCGTCCCGGCGTTGGCCGAGGCGCTGGACGTGCCAGTCCACCTGCACCCGGCCGACCGCTTCCTGTGGGACAACCCGGCCGACATCCACGGCGTCCCGCCGGAACGGGCCGTGGCGGTCCTACGCGACAACTACGGCCTGGACTGGGCGCCGCCCACCGAGCGGCTCGTCGACGTCGCCGACGCCGACCGACTCACCGTCGCCGGGTTCGCCATGACGGTCGACCATGCACCCGGGCACACCCCCGGCTCGGTCGCGTTTCGCCTGCACCACGTGGCCGGTGCCGACGTCCACGTGGCCGTCGGCGGCCAGCGGGTCGCCGGCGACGAGGTGCTGCTGGCCGGGGACTTCCTGTTCGCCGGGTCGATCGGCCGCACGGACTTCCCGCGCGGCAGCATGGACGAGATGAACGCCTCGCTGCGGCGACATCTGCCGGCCCTGGCCTCCGACACCGTGGTGGTGGCCGGCCACGGGCCCGAGACGACCATCGGCCACGAACTGGCCACCAATCCCTTCGTGCTGCGCGCCCTCGCCGGGGCCTGACCCCGCGCCGACCGCCCGGCCCGCCGCCCGAACCCCCTCCGCACAGTCCGGGAATGCAGCGCCCGCATGTCCGCACCCATTGCCTTGCAAGGACCACCCCATGAGTTCCCCCGCCACATCGTTGTCGACCGACCCCGCGTCCGGGACGCGGGATTTCCTGCCCGAGGACATGGTGGTGCGCCACCGCGTGTTCGACACCATCCGGGAGGTCTTCGAGTCCCACGGCTTCGACCCGCTGGACACCCCGGCGTTCGAGCGCCTGGACGTGTTGACCGGCAAGTACGGCGAGGAGGGCGACCAGCTCATCTTCAAGATCCTCAAGCGGGGCGAACAGGAGGCCACCGGTGAGGCCGACCTGGCCCTGCGCTACGACCTGACGGTGCCGCTGGCCCGGGTCGTGGCCCGCTACGGATCGCAATTGGTCACCCCGTTCAAGCGCTATCACATCGCCCCGGTGTGGCGCGCCGACCGCCCCGGCCACGGACGCTTCCGCGAGTTCTTCCAGTGCGACGTCGACATCGTGGGGTCGGATTCCCTGGTGGCCGATGCCTCCGTCATCGCGACCGCGACCGACGCGCTCGATCGGCTCGGCCTCGGCGGGTTCCGCGTGCAGCTCAACTCCCGCAAGGCGCTGCGGGGGCTGATCGCCGCCTACGGCGTCGACGAGGCCCGCGAGGCGGACACGCTGATCGCGCTCGACAAGCTCGACAAGGTCGGCGTCGACGGCGTGGTCGCCGAACTGGCCGAACGGGGGATCCCGTCGGCGGCGATCGAGGCGCTGGGTGCCGACCTGTCTGGCGACGACCTCCACGGCGCGGTGCGCGAACGGCTCGAGGGCACCGAGGCCGGCCGCGCCGGCCTGGCCGAGGTCGACCGGATCCTCGCCCTGCTGGGTGGGGAGGTGGCCGGCGGCACCGTCGCCTGGTCGCCGGTGCTGGCGCGCGGCCTGTCCTACTACACCGGCCCGGTGTGGGAGTTCGTCCACGACGACCTCGACGCCACGATCGCGGCCGGTGGCCGCTACGACGGCCTGGTCGGGATGTTCACCGGCACCGACCTGCCGGCGGTCGGTTCGTCGCTCGGGATCGAACGCATCCTGCTGTTGCTGGCCGAACAGGACCAGGCCGCGACCGGCCCCGACGTGGTCGTCACGATCATGGACGACGACGGTGCCACCGACGCCATGGAGATGGCCCAGGAGGTGCGCACGGCCGGGTTCTCGGCCGACCTGTGGGTCGGCACCGGCAAGTTCGGCAAGCAGCTGAAGTACGCCGACCGACGCGATGCCCGCGTCGCCGTCATCGCCGGAGCCCGGGAACGCGAAGCCGGTACCGTCGCCGTCAAGCACCTCGCCTCCGGGGACCAGGCCACGATCGACCGGACAGCCCTGGTTTCCCACCTCACCGACCTCCTGGGCTGATGCCTGCCCTCGCTACGCTCGGGCAGGTTTGCAGAACTCGCTGCGCTCGTTCTGCGGCCTGGGCGAATCCGACGCCCGTCACCGCTCGGGGCTCATCGACCCGACCCGGTCTGCCGGGTCGCCGTGCGCTCGATCGGAGGCCTGCACGGCCCGGGTGGACGGACGCACGGGCCGCCACGGCCGGGCCGTCGGACCCACCACCTCCACACTTCCCACCTGCCCTGCACAACGGATGTTTCCATGAGTTCCACGATCACTCCCTTCGGGGCCATGCGCACCCACGGCGCCGGGACCCTGCGCGCCGCCGACGCCGGTGAGGAGGTCCAGCTCGCCGGCTGGATCGACACCCGCCGCGACCACGGCGGGGTGGTGTTCCTGGACCTGCGGGACCGCTCCGGGCTCGTCCAGGTCGTCGCCGATCCGTCCGTGGACGCCACGGCCGACGCCCACCGACTGCGGTCCGAGTGGGTCGTGCGCATCACCGGCACGGTGGCCGCCCGGCCTGACGGCATGGTCAACGACGACCTCGACACGGGGGCCGTCGAGGTCCAGGCCAGCTCGATCGAGGTGCTGTCGGCGGCCGACACGCCGCCGTTCCCGATCACCGACGACGTCGACGTGTCCGAGGACCTCCGCCTGCGCCACCGCTACGTGGACCTGCGCCGGCCGCGGATGGCCCGCAACCTCGCGATGCGCTCGCAGGTGCTGCGTGTCATTCGTGACGTCATGCACCGCAACGGGTTCCTGGACGTCGAGACGCCGACCCTGACGCGTCCGACGCCCGAGGGCGCGCGCGACTTCCTGGTGCCGTCGAGGCTGTTGCCGGGCACGACCTATGCCCTGCCGCAGTCCCCGCAGCTGTTCAAGCAGTTGCTGATGGTGGCCGGGGTCGAGCGCTACTACCAGATCGCCCAGTGCTGGCGGGACGAGGACCTGCGCGCCGATCGCCAGCCGCAGTTCACCCAGCTCGACCTCGAGTTGTCGTTCGGGGACGAAGAGGACGTCTTCGCCCTGATGGAGGAGATGTTCGTCGACCTGTGGGACCGGGTGCTCGGCGAGGAGTTGCCGACCCCGTTCCCGCGGATGACCTTCCACGAGGCGATGCGCCGGTTCGGGTCGGACAAGCCCGACCTGCGCTTCGCGATGGAACTGGCCGACCTCGACGAGGTGTTCGCCGACACCGGCGTCGGCGTGTTCAAGGGCGTGCTGGGCGACGGTGGCGTCGTGATCGCCCTGGCCGTCCCGGGCGGTGGCGACATGAGTCGGCGCCAGTTCGACGACTGGACCGACTGGGCCCGGGCCCGCGGCGCCAAGGGCCTGGCATGGGCGGTCGTGCAGGACGACGGCTCGCTGCGTTCGCCGCTGGCCAAGTTCATGTCCGACGACGAGGTGGCCGGCATCCTGTCCACCACCGGCGCCGGCGCCGGTGACGCCGTGTTCTTCGGCGCGGGACGCGAGCGTTCGACCCGGGAACTCATGGGCGCCCTGCGCGTCGCGGTCGCCCGCGAGCGCGACGCGATCCCGGACGGGCACTGGGAGTTCCTCTGGGTCACCGACATGCCGATGTTCGACGCGGCCGAGGACTCCGACGACCCGATGGCGGCCGTGGCCGACGGGTGGGTTCCCAACCACCACCCGTTCACCGCACCCGCACCCGAGTTCGTCGACGACTTCGAACAGCGTCCGGGCGAGGCCATCACGCGCGCCTACGACATCGTGCTCAACGGCGTCGAACTGGCCTCGGGCTCGGTCAGGATCCACGACGCAGCGTTGCAGCGACGAGTGTTCCGGTTCCTGGGCATCTCCGACGACGACGCCGAGGACAAGTTCGGCTTCCTGTTGCGCGGGTTCCAGTACGGCGTGCCGCCGCACTGCGGCATCGCCCC
>JAGXFT010000049.1 GCA_024637135.1 Nitriliruptorales bacterium
AACCGCGAGGGTAGCCGTGGCGGGATGCTCGGGCCAACCGGCGGCACTCGTCGAGGCTGGCTCGACGAGGTCGAGCGACGAGGCCTCCTCGGCGGGGCCTCCTCGGCGGGGCCTACTCGTCGGGGGCGACGTCCAGGCTCGCCAGGTCGATCTCGCCGTCGGGACGGAGGCGGAAGCCCGTCACGTCGTCGGCCACCACCACACGCGCTCGCGGGACGTACAGGGGGGCCACCAGGGCCTGGTCCAGCGCGGCCTGCTCGGCGGCCTGCCAGGCCCGCACACGTGCGGTCGCGCTCGCCGACGAGGCGGCACGTGCCAGGGCCTGGTCCACCTCGGGGTCGTCGATCCGCCCGGGGTTGTCCAACCGACCGGACGACGACCCCAGCATGGGCTCCAGCACCCCGCCCATGGACGGCCGGCTGGCAGTCCAGGCACCCAGGAACAGGTCGAAGTCCCGATCGGCGAGCGCGGACGCGTACTCCCCCAGCGGGCGCGTGTCGACCCGGACCGGAACATCCAGGCCGTCCTCGATCGAACTCGCGACCACGGTGGCGACCCGGGTGCTGGCAGGATCGTCGGGGGCCAGCAGGCGGACCGTCGACGATGGCGGCGCCGGGGCCTGTGCCAGCAACGCCAGTGACGTCACCAGGTCGCGATCACAGTGGTCGCACGTCGCCACGCCGGCTCCGGGCAGTCCCGGCGGCACGATCCCCTCGGCCGCCGTCCTGGCCTCCTGGCCGACCTGCGCGACCAGCACGTCGCGGTCCACCAGCAGCGACACCGCCCGACGGACGTCAGCGTCCTCCCACGGCGCCGACGTCGTGTCGAAGCCCAGGTAGTGGATCGTCGCGAGGTCGATGCTGACCACACCCACGCCCTGGCTCCCGGACGCCTGGCCGAACAGGTCGCGCGCCGCCCGGACGTCGTCGATGGGGAGCGCGGCGACGTCCAGCGCGCCGGTGCGGAAGTCCGCGTACTGGACCTCCTCGGTGGAACGCTGGGCGTAGATGGGCAGCAGGACCTCGTCGAGGGGGACGGACTCCGTCGCTCCGGTCGCCGGTGCAAGGCGGACGAACTGGTTGTGCGCCCACGGTTCGGCGACCGCGAAGGGCCCGTTGCCGACCGGTTCCTCCTGGTTGAACTCATCCGCTCGACGCGGCGCGAGCGCCGGGTGGGACAGCAGCGTGGGCAGGTCGGCCATCGGGCGGGGCGCCACCACCTCGATGGTCAGGTCGTCGACCGCCCGAACGCGCAGGCGCCCGTCGGGGTGCACCAGCGGTTCGACCAGGAACGCGTTGAAGGCCCGTGTCTCTGCTCGTGGCGACAGCCGTTCGATGGCCCGTACGAAGTCGGCCGCCACCACCGGGGCCCCGTCGTGCCACGTCGCGTCCGCACGAAGCGAGAAGGTCCATGTCCGGAGGTCGTCCGACGCCGACCAGTCCTCGGCGGCCGCAGGCTGGGCGACCGCGAGGTTGCTCGACATCCGCGTCAGCGAGTCGAACACCGCGTCCACCACCAGGCGGCCGGCGTCCTCGCGGACCTCGGCCGGGTCCAGCGACACCGGTTCACGTCCCAGCGCCAGGCGCAGGCGGTGCTGGGGCCCGGGCGTGGTCGTCACGGTGGACGGCAGGGGCTCGGGTGACCCGGTGGCCGCGGGTGGGGTCGGGGGCGTCGCCGGGGGCGTCGTCGTCTGGCCACCGATGCAGGCGGAGACTGCGGTCGCCAGCAGCAGCCCGACGGCACATGCACAACGGCCGACCCGGCGCCGGGGCGCGGGTCGGCCGATCACGAGCGGGTCGCGAGCGTCGGCGACGTCAGAGCATTCGGACGAGCAGGACACTGGTGATCATCCCGCCGACGATCGAGACCACGGTGACCCGGTCGAGGTTCTTCTCCACGACGGCCGAGCCGCCCAGCGAGCCACCTCCGCCACCGAACATGTCGGACAACCCACCACCACTGCCACGGTGCAACAGCACGAACAGCACGATGAAGAGGTTGAAGATGACGTGGAGCACGATCAGGGCGATCGTCATCGGATGAGCCTTCAGACGGAGTCGTGCGAGGATATCGGCCGTGCGGCCATGACCGGACGACGACGCGCGGTCAGCCCAGCGGCGAGAGTTGGAACACGCGAACGTCACCGCTGTGTGCGATCTGGCGGGCGCGCCACCGCACCTCGATGTCGGCCGGTACCAGCACCGTCGGCGGCTGCAGTTCGAGCGTCGACGCCGCCGGTTCGGCCAGCCCGCAGTCGGGCCCGTCCACGCAGGCGCGCAGCATCCCGGCCGACAGGTTGCCCGGCACGTCCACCAGGTCGGCCCGACCGGGTGTGCGCACGGCCGGCGTGGCGACGACCGCGGCCGCACCACGATCGGCCGATGCCTGGTAGGACGCGAACGCGGTCGCGGGCGGGACATCGACCGTCACCGGGACCGCGTCCGGGTCCACGGCGGTGTCGCGGCCGGCGACGTAGAGCCCCAGGGCCTCCTCGGGGTCATCGCCCGCGACGGCCCGCGGCAGCATCGTCGACACCACGACCAGGACGACGAAGGTGCCCACCAGCGCGAGTGCCTCGGCCGAACTGCGATAGGGCGTGGCTGGTGGCCGGTCGTCGCACAGCGCCTCGACCCTGGTCGACAGGGTCCCGGACGGCATCAACGACGAGCAGGCCTCGGAGTGCCCGGGTTGGATGTCGAGCACCTTGACCAGTCCGGCGGCCAGCGCCCCGGGGCGGTTCGTGCGTGCGATCGCGGCCTGGTCCGCGGCCAGTTCGCGTTCCACCAGCAGTCGACGGACCGCCCAGGTGCCCCCCGGGATGAAGAACGTGAGGTCGCGGGCCAGCCCGAACAGCAGGGCGATGAGGTTGTCGCGGCGGGACATGTGGGCCAGTTCGTGGGCGATCACGCCCTCGACCTCGGCGTCGTCGAGCGTGGCGACGAAGCCCTCGTCCAGCAGCAGCACCGGCCGGCGGATGCCGACGGCCATGGCGCCGCCGGGACAGGTGACCAGTGCGGCGTCCGGGGTCCGGACACCGAAGTCGTGGGCCAGGCGCCGGACCATCCACCCCAGGTCGCCGGGAAGGTGGCCACTGGCAGCGTCGCGGCGGGCATCGCGGGACGCCCGTGCCACCCGCGCGAGTCGCAGCGCCATCCGCGTGCCGGCGACGACCGCCCAGGCCGCGACCAGCATCCACACGGCGATGGGCGCGAGGTAGGTGTAGTCGTTGTCCAGTTGGACCGGCAGGACCGGTCCGGTGCCGTCGGCCGGGAGCATCACCGTGGGCAGGCGCGGATCGCCCAGCGAGGCGACCAGGATCGCGACCAGGACGCCTACGGGAACCAACGCGGCGGCGACGCGCACCTTGGAGGAACGCAAGTTCGCATGCAGCACCCACCGCACCACCACGAAGGCGGTCACGGCCCCCAACAGCAGCCGGATGGCGACCGACTGGGTGGGCAGTGCGAGCAGGAACCCCGCGTCGGCCACTACTCCTCCTCGGCCCGTCGGCGATCGACCGCCGCGCGCAGTTCGTCCAGGCTGCGGTCGTCGGCCGAGTCCACGACCTCCATCAGGTAACTCGCCGCAGGTTCCGGGTAGCGGTCGAGTGCCCACCCGAGCACCCGGCTCAGGGCGGAGCGCAGGTAGGTGTCCTGCGTGACCGTGGGGCGATACCGGTGGGCGAGACCGCTGGTGTCACGGCGGAGCAGGCCCTTGGTGGCCAGGCGCGCCATCGTGGTCATGACGGTGGTGTAGGCGATCTTGCGTTCCTGCACCAGTTCCTCGTGGACATCGCGGACGGTGGCGTCCCGGAGACGCCAGACGACGTCCATGACGTCCTGTTCGAGCGGTCCCAGCAGGGACTCGAGCGGATCCTGGCGTCTGCCCATGGGGGTGCCTCCACCTGTCGTGTCCACACGATGCTACCGGTCAGGGCTGGCGAAACCATCGTTGCGGCCACGGTCGCGCCGGCAAGGCGAAGGCCGACGCCACCCGATGGCGGCTCAGCGTCGGTGGGTCACGATCAGGGCGAAGTCGTCGGCGTTCAGCGACGCGCCCCCGACCAGTGCCCCGTCGATGTCGGGCTGGCCCATCAGTTCCCGCACGTTGCCGGGCTTGACCGACCCTCCGTACTGGACCCGGATGGCGTCGGCGACGTCCTGGCCGAACAGGTCGGCCAACACCGTACGCACGTGCGCGCACATGTCCTGGGCGTCCTCGGCCGAGGCGGTCTCGCCGGTCCCGATTGCCCAGATCGGCTCGTAGGCCACGACCAGCCGGGTCGGGTCCTCCACCGACACGCCGTCCAGCGACCCGCGCAACTGGGCGTCGACCACCGCCGCCGCCTGGTCGGCCTGGCGCTGCTCCAGCGTCTCCCCCACGGCCACGATCGGGGCCATGCCCGCGGCCTGCACGGCGACCGCCTTGGCCGCGACCAGGGCGTCGTGCTCGCCGAACACCTGGCGTCGCTCGGAGTGGCCGACGATCACCCAGTCGACGTCCAGGCGGGCCAGCATCGGCGCCGAGATCTCACCGGTGAAGGCCCCCGACGACTCCTGGTGGCAGTCCTGTGCTCCAAGTTGGATCGGCAGTCGCTCGGCGTCGAGCAGGACCTGGATGTTGCGCAGCGACACGAACGGCGGGCACACGACGACGTCCTGGCCCTCGTAGTCCCCCTCGTTGAGGTGGTAGGCCACCTTCTGGACCAGTTGCGTGGCCTCGAGGTGGTCCTTGTGCATCTTCCAGTTGCCGGCCATGATGGGCGCGCGCGTGGTCATGTGTCCTCCTGCGGGATCGGATGGGGGCGCCACCGACGGGGCGCATGGTTGGACGGCCAGTGGTCCCGGACGGAGCGGCCGGCGACCGGCGCGACGGCGAGGTCGGGCTCAGGTCTCGTCGATGGTCTTGGCCTTGCGGCTCTCGAGCGCCTCGACGTGCTTGGCCTCGGCCGCCTCGATCTGCGCGTCCTCCTCCTTCTTGACGGCGTCCTCGATCTCCCGATCGTCTCGGACGACCATCTTGGAGTCGTCCGGTCGGACGGCGGCGACGCGGTCGACCTCGGCCGACGCGATGATGTGGCGCTCCTGCGGGTAGTGACAGGCCGACGGGTGGTCGAACCCGCCGTCCTCGAGACGGGGATCGTCGGTGATGCACTTCTCGGTGCGGTTGCCGCCAGTGGCCTCGTCCTCGTCACGCATCTGGTTGAACAGCCAGCAGCGGGTGCGGAACCGGCAGCCCGATGGCGGATCGGCCGGGGACGGCAGGTCGCCCTCCAACAGGATGCGTTCGGACTCGGCGCGTCGCTTGGGGTCCGCGATCGGCGCGGCTGACAGCAGCGCCTGGGTGTAGGGGTGGACCGGGCGTTCGTAGATCTGCTCCTCGGTCCCGACCTCGATCATGCGGCCGAGGTACATCACGGCCACGCGGTCGGCGATGTGGCGCACCACCGACAGGTCGTGGGCGATGAAGAGGAACGCGATGCCGAACTCCTCCTGGATGTCCTCCAGCAGGTTCACGACCTGCGCCTGCACCGACACGTCCAGTGCCGACACGGGCTCGTCGGCGATGATGACCGACGGGTTCACGGCCAGGGCGCGGGCCACGCCGATGCGTTGGCGCTGCCCGCCCGAGAACTGGTGCGGAAACCGGTTGATGTGGTCCGGGTTGAGGCCGACCAGTTCGAGCAGCTCCGAGACCCGGCCGCGCTGTTCGTTGCGGGGCAGGATCCCGGTGTGGATCCGCCACGGCTCGGCGACGATGTCGCCGACGGTCATCCGCGGGTTCAGCGACGAGTACGGATCCTGGAAGATCATCTGGATGTCGCGACGGGCGGCCCGCATGTCGGAGGCCGACAGCTTGAACAGGTCCTGTCCCTGGAAGATGGCCTCGCCGGAGGTCGGTTCGTGCAGCCGCAGCAGCGTGCGCGCCACGGTCGACTTGCCCGAGCCGGACTCGCCCACGAGCCCGAGGGTCTCCCCCGGGTACAGCTCGAACGAGACGTCGTCCACGGCCTGGATCTGGCCGACGGTGCGCTTGAACACGATGCCCTTGGTCAGCGGGAAGTGCTTGACGAGGTTGCGCACCTCGAGCGCCGGGCCGTCGCCCTGGCGTCCGACCGTCATCCCCTGGCTGGGTCGTGGCTCACTGCTGGGCATCGACGATCTCCTCGCTGAAGTGGCAGGCAGACTCGCGGTCGTCGTTCGCCATCGACGGATGTGGGAGTCGCAGGGGCGGGTCGTCGTCGACGCAGACCTGCTGGGCGTACCGGCACCGGGGGTGGAAGGCACAGCCCGACGGCCGCATCGTGAGGTCGGGGGGCGATCCCGGGATCGGCCGCAGGCGTCCACCCTTGATGTCCAGCTGGGGCAGCGACTCCATCAGGCCGATGGTGTAGGGGTGCGTCGGTCGGTGGTAGACGTCGGTGATGTCACCGGTCTCCACGATGCGCCCGGCGTACATGACCGCCACGCGGTCGGCGACCTCCGCCACGACACCCAGGTCGTGGGTGATGAGGATCAGCCCCATGCCGGTGTCGGCCTGGAGCTCCGCCAGCAGGTCCATGACCTGGGCCTGGACGGTGACGTCCAGGGCGGTGGTGGGCTCGTCGGCGATCAGGATGGCCGGGTCCAGGGCCAGCGCCATGGCGATCATCACGCGCTGGCGCATCCCGCCCGAGAACTCGTGCGGATAGGCATCGAGGCGTTCCCGCGCGGACGGGATCTTGACGCGGTCCATCAACTCGGCCGCCCGGGCCCGGGCGTCCTTCTTGGAGGTTCCGCGGTGGACGCGCAGCATCTCGGCGATCTGGAAGCCGACCGTGAAGACCGGGTTCAGCGCGCTCAGGGCGTCCTGGAAGATGATGGAGATGTGGTTGCCGCGCACGTGGCGACGGTCGTTCTCCGGCATGGTCAGCAGGTCGAGGCCGCGGTAGCGGATACTGCCGTCGGTGATGTGGCCGGGCGGGGTGTCGATGATGCCCATGACGGCCTGCGCGGACACGGACTTGCCCGACCCGGACTCCCCCAGGATGGCCAGCGTCTCCCCCTGGTTGAGGGTGTAGTTCACGCGGTCGTTGGCCACCACGGTGCCGGTGGGCATCCGGAACTCCACCCGCAGGTCCTCGACGTCCAGCAGTGGCGAGTCGGGATCCAGGGGATGCCCCGCGATCTCGGTCGCGGCGAGCTTGGACGGGACGGCGGTCGTGGACATCAGCGGCCCTTGGGGTCGAAGGCGTCACGCAGCACGTCGCCCATCACGAGGAATCCGAACACCGTGATGGCCAGCGCCATGCCGGGGAAGAACAGCAGGTGCGGGACCTGGAGGATGCGGTCCTGTGCCTGTGAGATCATCAGGCCCCACGAGATCGCCGGCAACGACACCCCGACGCCGAGGAACGACAGCGCGGCCTCGGCGGTGATGATCGATCCGATGAAGATCGTGGCGTACACGATGACCGGGGTGATGCCGTTCGGGATGATGTGCTTGACCATCAGCCGGAGGTCGTTGGCGCCCAGGCTGCGAGAGGCGGTGACGTAGTCCTCCTCCTTGCCGGCGATGACCTGTGACCGCATCAGTCGCAGCATGGAGGGCCACCCGAAGATCGTCAGCACGAACGCGACCGTCCACAGGTTCTTGTCCTGCAGCACCGACAGCAGCACGATGGCGCCGAGGATGGTGGGGATCGCGAACCAGACGTCGGTGAGACGCGAGATCAGGGTGTCGAACCACTTGCCGTAGTAGCCCGCGAGGGTGCCGAAGATCAGCGCGATGATGACCGCGAAGGTCGTGACGATCACGCCGATGAAGATGGAGATGCGGGCCCCCAGGATCGTGCGCACGTACATGTCGCAGCCCTGGAGGTCGAAGCCGAACCAGTTGGTCCCGGTGGGGCGGGCGAGGTTCGGTGCGTTGGGGTTGTTGATCGACGTGCTGAGCGAACACGCCGTCTTGGGGAGGACGGCGTTGTCCGGGAAGGGTTCGTAGAACCACAGGTAGGCGGTCGGGAAGATCGCCATCACGGCCATCGCCACGATGATGAACGCCGACAACCAGAACATCGGGTTGTGCTTGAGGATCCGCCAGCCATCGGTCCACAGGCTGGTGCGGGCGCCGACGGCCTCGGCGTTGGCGGCGTCCGCGAGTTCGTTGTCGCGGACCTTCAGGACGTTGTCGGACGAGCCCGTGCGCGTGTCGTCGCCGTCGTCGGTGTCCTGGCCGGGTCGGGTGTCGAGGTTGTCACTCATAGCGGATCCTCGGGTCGAGCCATGCATACATCAGGTCCACGAACAGGTTGGAGATCATGAACAGCAGGACGAGGAAGGTGGTGATCCCGACCACCACCGGTCCGTCCGACTGCAGGATCCCCTGGAACACCGCGCGGCCGATCCCCGGGATGTTGAAGATGCCCTCGGTGATGATCGCGCCACCCATCAGCGCGCCGAGGTCGATGCCCAGGAAGGTGATCACCGGGATCAGGGAGTTGCGCAGCGTGTGGCGGCCGATCACCCGCGTGCGTGGCAGTCCCTTGGCCGTGGCGGTCTTGACGTAGTCCGCCCGCAGGTTCTCGTTCAGCGAGGTGCGGGTCAGCCGGGCGATGTAGGCCAACGACAGTGCGCCCAGCACGATGGCCGGCAGGATCAGTTCCCCGAACCCGGCCTTGGCGGCGTTGACCGGCGCCCATCCCAACTGGACCCCGAAGATCAACTGGCCCGCGTAGCCCAGGACGAAGACCGGGATGGCGACCACGGCCAACGTCGACACGAGGACGAAGTTGTCGGCGAACGAGCCCTTGCGCAGGCCTGCCAGCACGCCTGCCGAAATGCCCAGGATGATCTCGAACAGGAACGCCATCGCCCCGAGTTTCGCGGTCTTGGGGATGGCCGTGGCCATGATGTCGGACACGGGTCGTTGGCTGAAGGAGAACCCGAACTCGCCCTGGATGACGCCCGCGAAGCCGTCGCTGGGTTCGCCGGCCGCCGTCTGCCTCGCGGTGGGGTCCTGGGGCACCACGCCGATGTACTTGCCGTACTGCAGGAGCAGCGGGTCCTCGAGGTTGTAGCGGTCGTTGAGGACCGCCAACACCTGGGGCGGAACCGGCTTGTCACCGGCGAGCGCCTGGATGGGATCACCGGGAACGGCGAACACCATCGCGAAGATCAGGAACGTGGCCCCGAAGAAGACCGGGATGAACTGCAGGAGCCTCCGGATGATGTAACGGAACACGCGAGACCTCCTGGACGGCTGTGGCCAGCCTAGACACCTGACGGCGGATTCGTCGCAGGTGAGCGCTCGTGGAACGCCCTGCGCGCGGGTGTTGCGACATCGGCGGTGGAACGTCCGGAGGGGAGCAGGTTTCCCTGCTCCCCTCCGGCGTTCAGACCGTGCTCAGCTGATCAGTTCCAGCTGGCGGCCAGCTCCAGGTCGATCGGGAACCCGAGGTAGTTGAACGACGATGTCGCCTCCTCGACGTACCGGTCTCCGAACTCGTCCTTGGCAGCCGTGATCTCGGCCAGGGGCACCGTGTCCATGACGTCCAACGCACCCGAACGCAGGTCGTTGTACCCCGTGGTGTTCTCGGCGTAGATCTTGTAGGTCAACGACTCGATCGACGGCTGCTCACCCGCGTAGTCCGGGTAGGCCACGGT
>JAGXFT010000050.1 GCA_024637135.1 Nitriliruptorales bacterium
CCGGGGACTGGCCGTGGCCGGCACCGCCGGGATCGCGCTGGCGACGTCGGTGGCCACGGGCCTCTACCCGCTGTCCATGGTGGGGGTCGCCGGGGCCGAGCGGTCGAACTCGTGGCCCCCGACCGTGGGACTGGCCCTGCTGGGCATCGTGCAGGTCGGGCTGCTGGTGGCGGCCCGCCCGACGCTCGACCGCTGGCTGGCCCGTCCTGCCACCTACCGCGTCGTCGCGCTCCTGGGGGCGCGCGCGATGAGCATCTACCTGTGGCACGCGCTGGCCGTCGCGGTGCTGACGATCGTGTTGGTGCTTCCCGGCTGGTGGCCGTCGCCGGTGATCGGCACGGTCGCGTGGTGGGCGGTGCGCGCCGCCTGGGTCGGGGTCGCGCTGGTGGTCACGGTTCCGGTCGTGGCCGTGGTCGGACGGTGGGAACGGCCGCTGGCCGTGGACCTCACCGCGTCGACCGGGCGTGCCGTGGTCGGGGCGGCCGCGTTGTCCGCCGGGTGGGCGTCGCTGGCGATCGCGGGCTTCCACGTCCCGAGCCTGCCCGGGGGCCTGCCGTGGGTGGCGCTGTTGTCGCTGGCCGTTGGTTCGTGGGCGCTGGGTGCCGTGCCATCGGCTGGGGCCCCGCGCACGTGAGCGTCGCCTGACCCGCGGCCGGGAGCCCGGTCGAACTGCTGGCCTCGCGGCGGGTGGAAGGGTCGGACAACGGGCCTTCACCCCGTGGCGTATCACCCGTTGTGGCTGGTGCCTCCCATCTGGCACTGCTGGCGTCACCTGTTCGGGGATTGGACCTCGTCGGCGCCGGCGAGGGGAGCAGAACATGGACACCGAAGACATCAAGGACCTCGAGGCCGCCCGGGACATCCCGGAGGACCTCGAGCCGTTGCAGTCGGCGCTGGAGACCGCCGAGGAGCGCTTCCTGGACCGTGCGAACGTGGTCGGGGTCGGCCTCGGGCACAAGATCAGCAACGGACAGATGAGCGACACGCCCAGCGTGATGGTGCTGGTCACCGAGAAGGTCGACGAGTCCGCACTGTCGACGTCGGACAAGATCTCCAAGACCGTGGACAACCAGCCCACCGACGTGCTGGAGGTCGGCCACCTGTTCGCCGGGGACCAGCTGGCGGTCGAGCCGCTGGCACAGCTGGACGCCCAGTCCCTGGCCAGGCGTGTCCGCCCGATCCGGCCCGGCTACAGCATCGGCCACCCGCAGGTCACGGCGGGGACGGCCGGGGCAGGCTGCTACGACATCAGCCCGCTGCCCGGCAAGCCACCGCGCTACTACATCCTCAGCAACAACCACGTGCTGGCCAACAGCAACAACGCCAACCTGGGGGACCCGATCTGGCAGCCCGGCCGCGTGGACGGTGGCGGCCCAGCGGACGCCGTGGGCCGCCTCGCGCGGTTCATCCCGATCAAGTTCGACGGCACGTGCAACCTGGTGGACGCCGCGATCGCGGAGGTGCCCTTCGACACCCTGGACCGCGACATCTACTGGAACGGCTACCCGAGCTCCGCGGTCAAGGCCGCCGAGGTCGGCATGCTGCTCAAGAAGACGGGTCGCACGACCCATTTCACGACCGGTCGGGTGACCGCCCTCAACGCCACCGTGAACGTCAACTACGGGGGCGGCAGGGTGGCCAAGTTCTGTCGCCAGATCATCACCTCGGACATGTCCGCCGGTGGTGACAGCGGCTCGTTGGTGCTGGACCTGGAGAACAACCCGGTCGGGTTGTTGTTCGCCGGTTCGTCGGTCGCCACGATCCTCAACCCGATCGCCAACGTCCAGGTGGCGCTGCGCGTGCGCGTGTGGCCCTGATCCCAGATGTGACTCCGGACGCTGGTCCGAGGTGGGACTGACTGGTCCCCCCGCCAGCCCCGGGTACCCGTGGTCCTCGCCGTTTGTGCGGGGACCACGTCGGCGTTGCGGGTCAGTCCGACTCGCGGTCGGTCTCGTGGTCGCCGGCCTCGACCGGGACGGCGGCGTCGAACTGGTTCGAGACCTCCACCCGGACGGGGAGGCCGTCGACCTCGTCCGGCAGGTCCACGGGACGTGCGTCGGCGAACACGACCACGCACGGGTGTCCGTCCGTGGTCTCGCCGATCCCCACGCCGTGGACCGAACCGCCGACCCACGACGAGGCGGTGGCGAGCGCGGCCAGGTGATCACCGTCGGCCGTGGTGTCGCCGTCTTCGAAACCGAACGGCACGTCGTCGTCCGAACGGGGCTGGGAAGCGTCACTGGTGTCCATGACCGCACTCTACGTCGCTTGCCGGCCACGTCAACGTCCCCCCGTCCGCGGGCGTGTCGGTCCGGTCAGCCGGTCGTGACCGTGCCGGCGAGGTGGGGGGTGCCGTCGCGGCTGCGGAGGCCGAACGCCCAGCCCGTGCCGGTCGGTCCGTCGCGGCGCTCGGTGGCGTACTCGACCGTCCCGGGCAACAGGACCGGACGCTTGAAGACGACGTCGACGGTGCACGGACGCGGGAGGGCGCCCAGTCCGGCCAGCGCTGCGGCCGTGGTCCACATGCCGTGGGCGATGGCCCGGGGGAACCCGAAGGCCCTGGCGGACACCGCGGACAGGTGGATCGGGTTGCGGTCGCCGGACACCGCCCCGTAGGTACGCCCGAGGTCGGACGGCAGGGACCAGGTGGCCGTGTACGGCAACGCCGCGGGGTCAACGAGGTCGATGGGGGCCGCGGCGGGTCCGTGCCCGTCGTCCACGGTTCCATCGTCGCCGGGACGCAGTTCCGGGTCCTCGGGCGGCGGCCCCCGCCGCAGGTAGGTGCTGGTCGAGGACCACACGACCCGGTCGTCGCGGGCCACCTCCACCACGGTGTCGAAGACGGTGCCGCGGTCATGTGCACGCAGGCCGTCGAGCCGGGCGCTGACCGCCATCTCGTCGCCGATCCGGACGTGGTCGCGGGCCTCGATGCGATTGGCGACGTGCACCAGTCCGAGCAGGCTGAAGGGGAAGTCGGGCCGGGTCATCAGCCACACGCCCAGCGGGAACCCCAGCAGGTGGGGCTGGGTCACCGGCACGGCCGACCGCAGCCGGAACCCACACACCTCGGCGTAGTCCGCCGTCTCGTCGAGCCCGACCGCGACCCGGCCGACGACCACGCGGGTGTCGGGCAGGCCGGCGCCGACGTCGTCGCCGGCCGACGTCCCCAGCGGGCCGGGCAGGGCCGACCAGGCGGCCCCGGCCAGCAGGCCCATCAGGTCGGGGAGCGTGTCGAGGTCGACCGTCGTCATGGCTCAGGCCCCCAGCAGGTTCTGGCCGCACACTCGCAGTGTGGTGCCGTTGACCCCGTCGGCGTCGGGCCAGGCCAGGAACCCGATGGCCTCGGCGACGTCGACGGGCAGGCCACCCTGGGACAGGCTGTTGAGTCGGCGGCCCAGTTCGCGGGTGGCGACCGGCATGGCGCCGGTCATCTCGGTCTCGATGAACCCGGGCGCGACCGCGTTGATGGTCCCGCCGACCGCGGCGACGTCGTCGGCCAGGGCCGCGACGTGCCCGATCACGCCGGCCTTGGAGGTGGCGTAGTTGGACTGGCCGCGGTTGCCGGCGATGCCGCTCATCGACGACACGCACACGATCCTGGGGTCCGCGCCCAGCACGGCCCGGCCGGCGTCGGTCCGCAGCAGGGTTTCGTCGATCGCCTCGATGGCCCCGAGGTTGACGCCCAGCACCAGGTCCCAGCGGGCCCGGTCCATGCCGGCGATGGTCTTGTCGCGGGCGACGCCGGCGTTGTGGACCATCGTGTCGAGGTGGCCGTGGCGGCGGGCGACGTGGTCGACCAGCACCGCCCCGGCGTCGGCGGCGGTGATGTCCAGTTGGAGCGCGGTGCCCCCGACCCGGTTGGCGACCGTGGCCAGGCCGTCCCCGGCCGACGGGAGGTCCACGCACACCACGGTGGCACCGTCGCGGGCCAGCGTGTCGGCGATCGCGGCACCGATGCCCCGGGCCGCGCCGGTCACCACGGCGACCCGGCCGTCGTGGGGCCGTTCGGGGTCGGCGGCGGCCGTGCCCGACGGGGCCGACACGGTCAGCCGCTGGCCGGACACGAATGCCGACCTGGCCGAGACCAGGAAGCGCAGCGGTGCGGCCAGCCCGGACGCGGCATCGGCCGCGACCTCGACCAGATTGGCGGTCCCACCGGCCCGCAGTTCCTTCCCGATGGAACGCACGAACCCCTCGAGGCTGCGCTGGGCCGCGTGCGTGGCCGGGTCGTCGCACTCGGCGGGGACCCGGCCAAGGACCACCACCCGGCTGGATGCCCCCAGCCGTCGGATCGTGGTGTGGAACGTGTCGTGCAGGGCGGCCAGGTCCGACGTGGTGGCCAGCCCGGATGCGTCGAACACCAGTCCGGCGTAGCGCGGGACGTCCTGGGCATCGGCCAGGTCGTCGTGCACCTCCACGCCCGCGGCGGCCAGGGCCTCGCGGGCCGTGGCGGCCAACGTCCCGCCGGTCGCCCCGTCGGTCACCACGACCGGACCGGCGGCCAGCGTCTGGCCCGGTTCGTGGCGACGCAGGACAGCCGGTTTCGGCAGGCCGACCAGGTCGGCGATGCGCTGGCCGACGTCGTGGTTGACGACACGCGTGTAGAGGTCGGGCATGGCGGTGACTCCTGGTCGGGTGGGGCGACGTCGAGGGAGGTGGCGGTCCGCAGCGGGTGCGAGGTCGCGCCCGGCCGGGGGGTGCGTGTCGGCCTACTTCTCGATGATCGCGACCAGGCCGTTGCCGCCGGCCGCGCAGATGCTGACCAGCGCCCGGCCGCCGTGCTCCCAGTCGTCGCGTTCGGACAGCAACTTCGCCGCGGTGGCGACGATGCGGGCCCCGGTGGCCGCGAACGGGTGCCCGGTCGCCAGTGACGACCCGGCCACGTTCAGCTTCGTGCGGTCGATCGCGCCCAGCGGTTCGTCACGGCCCAGCCGGTCGTGGGTGAACTCGGGGTCCTCCCACGCGGCCAGGGTCGCCAGGACCGTGGACGCGAAGGCCTCGTGGATCTCGTAGAGGTCGAAGTCCTGCAGCGACAGCCCGCGACGGTCCAACAGGCGGGGGACGGCGTAGGCCGGGGCCATCAGCAGGCCCTCGTGGCCGTGGACGTAGTCGACGGCGGCCGACTCGGCGTCGACCAGGCGCGCCAGCACCGGGAGGTCGTGTGCCCGGGCCCACTCCGGCGTGGCCACCAGCACGGCAGCTGCCCCGTCGGTCAGCGGCGTGGAGTTGCCCGCGGTCATGGTGCCGGTCTCGCGGTCGCCGAACACCGGGGAGAGTTTCGCCAGGGACTCCAGCGACGAGTCGGGCCGCAGGTTGTCGTCACGCGACAGGCCGAGGTAGGGCGTGGCGAGGTCGTCGAAGAACCCGCGGTCCCAGGCCGCCGCGAGGTGGGTGTGTGACGCCAGCGCGAGCTCGTCCTGGGCCTCGCGCGAGATGCCCCACTCCGCGGTCGTGATGGCCTGGTGCTCGCCCATCGACAGCCCGGTCGCCGCCTCGGCGTTGCGGGGGACCTCGGGCTTGAGCTGGTCCGGTCGCAACTGGCCCAGCAGCTTGACGTAGTCGGCCGGCCCGCGCGCCCGCTGGGCCTGCATCAGCACCTTGCGGAGGTCGTCGTTGAGCGCCACCGGCGCGTCGGAGGTGGTGTCGACCCCGCACCCGATGCCGACGTCGACCTGGCCCAGCCGGACCTTGTTGGCCACGGCCAGGGTCGCCTCCAGCGACGTGTCACAGGCCTTCTGGACGTCGAAGGCCGGCGTGTCGTCGGCCAGTGCACTGGCCAGCACGGCCTCGCGCACCAGGTTGAAGTCGCGGCTGTGCTTGAGCACGGCGCCACCGGCCACCTCGCCCAGGGTCTGTCCGGCCAGTCCGAGCCGGGCCACCAGTCCGTCCAGTGCGGCCGTCAGCATGTCGAGGTTGCTCGCGCGGGCGTAGGCGCGGCCGGATCGTGCGAACGGGATGCGGTTGCCGCCCAGGATGGCGGCATCACGGAGTTCGGTCACGTCGGGGCCTTCGCACAGACTTGGAGCGGATGCTCCATGTTACGCGACGCGGCAGGATGAATGCCGCTGGTGGTCAGTCCGCCAGTTCGAACGCGGCGCGGTGACCGGCGATCCGGCCACTGAACAGGCACCCGCCCAGGAACGTGCCCTCCAACGAGCGGTACCCGTGGACGCCGCCGCCGCCGAAGCCGGCGACCTCGCCCGCCGCGTACAGGCCGGGGAAGACGTCGCCGCCGGGTCGCAGGACACGGCTGAACAGGTCGGTCTCGAGTCCGCCGAGGGACTTGCGGGTCAGGATGTGCAACTTCACCGCGATCAGCGGGCCCTTCCTCGGGTCGAGGATCCGGTGGGGGGCGGCGGTCCGGATCAACTTGTCCCCGCGATACTTCCGCGCCCGTTCGATCGCAGCGATCTGGAGGTCCTTGCCGAAGTCGTTGGTGAGGTCACGGTCGCGCGCCTGGACCTGCGTGCGGACGTGGTCGAAGTCCAGCAGGGGCGCGTCGGTGAGGTCGTTCATGGCGGCGACCAGGGACTGGAGGTTGTCCCGCACGACGAAGTCCGCGCCGTGTTCCTTGAAGGCTTCGACCGGCGCCGGTGCCTTGCCCCCGCTCATCGCACGTCGGGCCACGCCGCGGATGCTGCGTCCGGTCAGGTCCGGGTTCTGTTCCGACCCGGAGAGGCTGAACTCGGCCTGGATGATCTCCTGGTTGAGGATGAACCACGAGTGGTCGTGGCCGGTCGTGCGGAGGTGTGCGAGCGTGCCGAGCGTGTCGTAGCCGGGATACAGCGGGACCGGAAGGCGGTTGCCGACCGCGTCGAACCACAGCGACGACGGCCCGGGCAGGATCCGGATGCCGTGGTCGGGCCAGATGGGGGAGTGGTTCTGGACCCCCTCGACGTAGTGCCACATCCGGTCACTGTTGATGAGGCTGGCACCGGCGTCGTGGGTGATCATCTGCATGCGGCCGTCGACGTGGTGCGGGACCCCGGTGATCATGTGGTCCGGCGGCGCCCCGAGCCGGTCCGGCCAGGCCGTGCGGACCAGGTCCTGGTTCCCGCCGATCCCGCCGGAGGTGACGATCACGATCGGCGCGGACAGGTCGAACTCGCCGACCACCTCGCGCGACGACCGAGCACCGCGTTCGACGTCGGTCGAGGCCAGGATCGCGCCGGCGACGCCCGTCGCCGCGCCGTCGGTCACGACCAGGTCGTCGACGCGGTGGCGGGTCCGCAGGTCCAGCAACCCGTCCATCTCGCCCTGGCGGATCCGGTGGACGAACGGCTCCAGCAGGCCGGGACCGGTGCCCCACACGATGTGGAACCGCGGGACGGTGTTGCCCGGACCGGTCGCGCTGCCGGCGCCGCGTTCGGCCCAGCCCACCACCGGGAACAGGCGCAGGCCCTTGGAGATGATCCAGCGGCGCTTCTCGACCGCAGCCCACTCGACGTAGGCCTCGGCCCAGCGGCGTGGCCAGGCGTCCGCGTCCCGGTCGAAACCGGCCGTGTCCTGCCAGTCCCGCCACGCCAGGTCGAGGCTGTCGCTGATGCCCATGCGTCGCTGCTCGGGCGTGTCGACCAGGAACAGGCCTCCGAAGGACCAGAACGCCTGGCCGCCAAGCGACTGCTCGCCCTCCTGGTCGACCAGGATCACCTTCCGCCCGTGGTCCAGCAGTTCGCCCGCGGCCACCAGGCCCGCCAGCCCCGCTCCCACCACGATCGCGTCCGCATCGTGCGCCATTGGTGACCTCCTGTGTCCTCTGCCGGTGGTGCCGCGGTCCCATCGTGCCCGTCCGCCCCAGTCGCTGCCCCAACTTCCCCCGGCCCACCACCCAAGCGTGTGCGTCCCTGGTTCCACTGGTGGAACGACACACGCACGCATGCGGACGGCCGCCCGACGTGTGCGTCCCTGGTTCCACTGGTGGAACGACAGACGCACGCATCCACGCCGGGGTGCGGTGAGGTGTGTCGGTCAGGCGGGTGTGGCGGCGCGGATGGCGTGGCGGGTGCGTTCGGCCTCGGCACGGGCGGCGGTGGCGAAGTCGGGTCCGTCCGAGGCGTAGAGGATCGCGCGCGACGACGACAGGAGCAGGCCGGTACCGGCCGTGGTCACCCCGGCCGCCACCGACGCCGCCAGGTCGCCGCCCTGGGCGCCGATGCCCGGCACCAGGATCGGCAGGTCACCGACGCGGGCCCGCACCTCGCCCAGTTCCGATGGTGCGGTGGCGCCCACCACCAGGGCGCAGTCGCCGTGGGCCGACCAGCGGGTCGCGACCATGTCGGCCACGCGCAGGTACAGCGGGACCCCGTCGACCTCCAACGACTGCAGTTCCGCGGCCCCCGGGTTGGAGGTGCGGCACAGCGCGACGACCCCACCGCGTTCGAGGAACGGGCGGGCGGCGTCGGTGCCGAGATAGGGGTTCACGGTCACGGCGTGGGCGTGGTAGCGGTCGAACGCCTCGACGGCGTACCGCTCGGCGGTGGTGCCGATGTCGCCGCGCTTGGCGTCCAGCAGCAGCGTCACGTCCGGATGGTCGGTGCGGATGGTGCGGCAGAGCCGTTCGAGTTCGGCCTCGGCACCGAGCGCGGCGAAGTGGGCGACCTGCGGCTTGAAGGCACAGGCGAGGTCGGCCGTGGCGGCCACGATGTCGAGCAGGAACGCCAGCACGTCGGCAGTGGACGAGCCGGTGCCGGCCGGCAGGCGGTCGGGGAGCGGATCCAGCCCCACACACAACATCGAGCCCGAGCGTTCCCAGGCCCGTCCCAGTTGGCCGTGGAACGTCGGCGTGGTGGTGTGCGGCGCGGCGTCCATGGATCCCTCCCGATCGCGATGACCGTAGCCGTCGAGGGCCGTTGGGCCGCGGACGCAGCCCACCCAGCCCTCGCGTCGTCCACGCATCGGGATGTCGGCCGGGGCCGGCGTGGGGGTCAGCTGGCGTTGGACACGATCCGTTCGAGCACGACCGCGACGCCGTCGTCATCGTTGCTCGCGGTGACCTCGTCGGCGGCGTCCAGGACCAACGGATCGGCATTGGCGACGGCGACGCCGTGGCCGGCCCAGCCCAGCATCGCCAGGTCATTGGGCATGTCGCCGAATGCCACGACGTCGGTGGCCTCGACGCCGTGCGCGTCCGCCAGGCGTTTCAGCGCACTGGCCTTGGTGACACCGGAAGCCGAGATCTCCAGCAACCCGGTCGAGGACCACGTCACCGTCGCCAGGCCGTCGGTCGCGGCCGTGACCGCATCGGCGAGGTCGGCAGGGTCGTGGTCGTGGGTCCGGGCCAGGACCTTGGCCACGGGGCGGACCAGGAAGCCCTCGTCGTCGTCCACGCCGACGACACCCTCGAGTTCCTCGGACTGGCGTATGCCGCGGGGGTACGTGTCGTCGTGGGCGAAGCCGTCGGGCCATTCCACGCCGAGCGACAGGTTCGCGTCCATCGCCCGGATGGCGGCGAACACCTCGCGGGCGTCGTCCGGCGTGAACGCGTCGACCTGCACGACCTCGCCGGTGTCGAGGTCGACGACCAGCGCGCCGTTGGCACAGATCGCAAGCCGCCTGGCGCCGTTGCGGGCCAGTTGGTCGCGGACCGGGGCCAGCCAGCGCGGCGGCCGGCCGGTCACCAGCACGAACCGCGTGCCGGCTTCCTCGATCGCCGAGACGGCCGTCCGGGTCCGATCGCCCACGGTCCGGTCCGACCGCAGGAGGGTCCCGTCGATGTCACTGGCCACGATGCTCGTCATGCCCAGGAGGCTATGTCTCGACGCCGTGGCCGGCAGTCGGCGCACCGGTCGGTCCGGCTCGCCGTCCCTGCGTGGCAGTCTGTCCCGGACGTGCGGCTTGCGCTCACCGCCGTTCGAACTCGCGGCGAGCGACGGCTAGGGTCGGACCTACTGTCGCGATAGTTGTCCCGGAAACCCTCTGGGAGGTGACCGCGGCCGGCCGGGGTGCCCGTGCCGACGAATCCCAAGTTCGAGGAGATCGATGTGAGGACACGCAGACGTTTGTCCGCCGTGCTGCTGGTCGGCGCGCTGGTGCTGGCCGCCTGTGGTGGTGGCGACGAGACCGAGACCGCCGACAGCGAGTCCCCGGCCGCCGCGCCCACCGGCAGCGACACCGGGTCCGGCTCCGAGGCGCCACCGCCCGCGTCGGGCGAGGCCGAGACCACCATGGTCGCCAACGAGGCCGGCTGCGGTGACAACAAGGTCGAGAGCATCGAGGCCACCTCGGACACCGAGGTCGTGTTCACCCTGTGCTCGCCCGACCCCGCATTCCTCCAGAAGATCGCCTTCGTCGTCTTCGCCATCCAGCCGTCCGAGTACCTGGCCGAGACCGGCGGCGCGCCGCTGGAGGCCCCGGTCGGCACCGGCCCGTTCGTGCTGGAGAACTGGAACCGCGGGTCCGAGATCACCTTCACCCGCAACCAGGACTACTGGGGCGAGGCCCCGGCCTTCGAGACCCTGGTGTTCCGCTGGGCCGAGGAGTCGGCGCAGCGCATCACCGAGGTCCAGTCGGGCAACGCCCAGTACGGCACCAACATCTCGGCGCCCGACTACGAACTGGTCAACGCTGACGACAACCTCGTGCTCCTGGAGGACCTGAACCCCAACGTCTTCTACATGGGCTTCACCAACACCTTCGAGCCCTTCGACAACCCGGACGTGCGCCGGGCCATCGCCATGGGCATCGATCGCCAGCGCATCGTCGACACCTACTACCCCGAGGGGTCGGAGGTGCCGGACTTCTTCACCCCGTGCCAGATCGAGAACGGCTGCGTCGGTGACCCGTGGTACGACTTCGACCCGGAGGCCGCACAGGCCCTGCTGGCCGACGCCGGCTACCCGGACGGGTTCGACACCACGATCCACCTCCGTGACGTCTTCCGCGTCTACCTCCCCGAGCCGCAGACCGTGGCCCAGGAGATCCAGACGCAGTTGGCCGAGAACCTCAACATCAACGCCGAGATCAACGTCATGGAGTCCGGCGCCTTCATCGGCGAGGTCTCCGAGGGCAACCTCGACGGGATCCACCTGTTGGGCTGGGGTGCGGACTACCCGCACGTCACCAACTTCCTCGACTACCACTTCGCGGGCAACGTGCAGTTCGGCGACCCGTACCCGGACATCGTGTCGGCCCTGGCCGAGGGTGCCGCCGAGGTCGACCCGGCTGCGGCCGAGCCGATCTACGAAGAGGTCAACAACCTGATCCGCGATGAGGTGCCGATGGTGCCGATCGCGCACGGTGCGGCTGCCGACGTCGCCTCGGCGTCGCTGGGCAACGCCTCGGTGCCGCCGTTCGGCGCGCCGCAGTTCAAGACGTTCCAGCCGGAGGCCGACCCGTTGGTCTTCGTCCAGAACGCCGAGCCGATCTCGCTGTACTGCTCCGACGAGTCCGACGGCGAGTCGCTGTCGGCCTGTGAGCAGGTGCTCGAGGGCCTCTACCAGTACGACGCCGAGGGCAACGCCGTCCCGGCGCTGGCCGAGGAGTGCGCGCCGAACGAGGATGGCACGGTCTGGACCTGCAGCCTGCGTGAGGGCGTGACCTTCCACGACGGGTCGGACTTCGACGCCGGCGACGTGGTCGCCACGTGGGCCGCCGGGATGGACGCGTCCAGCCCGCTGCACACCGGCAACACGGGTGGGTTCGAGTACTACACGTACCTGTGGGGCGGTCTCATGAACGCCCCGGCCGTCGAGCCGACCGAGGGTGCGACCGAGACGGCGACGTCGACGGAGACGGGGTCGGAGACGACCTCGGAGGCACCGACCGGGTCGGAGACACCCACCGAGTCCGAGTCCTGATCATCGTCCCGGCGGCGTCACCGTCGCCGGGACACACGGATCGTCGCGGGCCGACCCACTGGGTCGGCCCGCGGTCGTCACGAGTGCCGGTGCCGCGCCTGCCGGTGCCGCGAGGCCACGGTCGACGGTGGCGGGGTCTAGTCTCGCCGTCGGGTCGACTTGTGGGTCGACCCGGCCACGACCCGGACGGCACCCACCGGTGCCCTGACCGCCCAGGAGTGACCGTGCACCTGCCGTCCCGGATCGGGTTCACGCACGTCACGCGTGGGCCCGGGGCGGCGATCGTGTGATCGGCTACGCGTTGAAGCGGATCAGCACGGCCATCCCGGTGCTGTTCGGCGTGGTGGTGGCGGTCTTCCTGTTGCCGCGGGTGGTCGGCGGAGACCCCTGCCGATCCGTGCTCGGACCACGGGCGACGGCCGCGTCGTGCCAGCAGTTCGCCGAGGCCAACGGACTGGACCAGCCGGTCCTGCAACAGTTCCTGACCTACATCGGCAACATCTTCCGAGGAGACTTCGGCGAGTCCATCAAGTTCTCGCGGCCGGTCATGGAGGTGTTGTTCGAGCGCCTGCCGCTGACCGCGGAACTGGCCCTGTCGGCGTTGCTGCTGGCGATCGCCGTCGGCATCCCGTTGGGGGTCGCCGCCGCACGGTGGCACAACTCCCCGGTGGACGTGGCGACCATGGCGTTCGCCAACGTGGGTGTGTCGATGCCGATCTTCTGGCTCGGGTTGATGCTGTCCTACCTGTTCGCCGTGGTGCTGGGTGACACGTGGCTCGCGCTGCCCCCCACCGGACGCTTCAGTGCCGGCCTGTCCCCTCAGCCGTTCTACGAGGTGTGGGGGTGGACGATCACCGACACCAGCGTCGGCGGGGGTCTGCTGCGGTTCATGTCGCGATTCGCGATCTTCAACACCGTGGTGTCCGGCCAGTGGACCGAGCTCAAGGACGCGCTCCAGCACCTGGTGTTGCCGACCGTTGCGCTGTCGACCATCCCGATGGCCGTCATCGCCCGCATGACCCGCTCGTCGTTGCTGGACGTGCTCGGCCAGGACTACGTCCGCACCGCCGCGGCCAAGGGCGCCCGCCAGCCGCGCGTGATCCGACGCCACGCCCTGCGCAACGCGTTGTTGCCGGTCGTGACGATCATCGGGCTGCAGTTGGGCGCGCTGCTGGGCGGGGCCGTCCTGACCGAGACCATCTTCTCGCTGGCCGGGATCGGGACCGCCCTGTTCGACGCCATCGACACCCGTGACTTCCCGATCGTGCAGGGCTTCACGTTGTTCATCGCCTCGACCTACGTGGTCGTCAACCTGCTGGTCGACCTGTCCTACGGCTACCTCGACCCCCGTGTGCGGCTCCAGTGAGCGGCATGGGCGCGGGCAGCGGTGGCGAGCAGGCGGGCGGGCCCGGTGGTGCCGATTCCCTGGCGAGCCAGGAGGCCGCCCAACAGCGTCGCACCGGTGACTCCGTGACTCGACGCTCGACCGGGCTCGCCGAGGGGGACGAGCCGTCGGACGACGAACTGCTTGACGAGCCGTTGTCGGTGTGGCGGCTCGCGATGCGTCGCTTCTTCCGCCGCAAGTTGGGCGTCCTGGGGCTCGCCATCGTCACGCTGCTCGCGCTGGTCGCCCTGACCGCGCCCATCATCGCCCCCTACGACCCGATCCAGCAGCTGGACCGGGTCGAGGGGACGGACGTGGCGCGTCGGGACGCCCCGTCGGCCGAGCACCTGTTGGGGTTGGACTCCAACGCGCGCGACCAGTTGTCGCGGATCATCTACGGCGCACGCCTCAGCCTCCCGCTCGGGGTGTCCATCGTCCTGGCCGCGATCATCGTGGGGGCCTCGATCGGCGCCATCGCCGGGTTCTTCGGGGGGTGGTTGGACACGATCCTGATGCGACTGATGGACGTGATCCTGGGGTTCCCGGCACTGGTCCTGGCGATCGCGATCGCCTACGTGCTGGGCAATGCCATCCAGAACGTGCTGATCGCCGTCGCGGTGGTGACCCTGCCGCAGTACGCGCGCGTCATGCGCGCCTCCGTGCTGTCGATCAAGGAGGTCGACTTCGTCGCGGCGTCCGAAGCCCTGGGCGCGTCGTCGTGGAGGATGCTGCGCACGCGGATCCTCCCGAACGCGCTGACGCCACTGATCGTGCTGGGGACGCTGGGCATCGCCGGGGCCATCCTCGAGGCCGCCGCCCTGTCGTTCCTGGGCCTCGGCGCGCAGCCACCGACCCCGGAGTGGGGCTCGATGCTGGCCCAGGAGTACACCCTGATCCGCACCTACCCGCACCTGGTGATCTACCCCGGCCTGGCCATCATGGTCACCGTGCTGGGGTTCAACCTGTTGGGTGACGGCCTGCGCGACGCCCTCGACCCGAGCCTCAACGAATGACCACCTCGGAGCCGGACGAGATCCGCATGACGGTCACCGACGACTCGTCGTGGTCCGCGGCACCCGGCCAGGGCGGTGCAGACGCCCAGGCCGTTGCCGACCTGCCCGACGAGGCCGTCAGCCAGCCGTCGCCACCGCGGGTGCGCGACCCCGACGATCCCGACCTGTTGACCGTGCACGGGCTCAAGACCCACTTCCGGACCCGCAACGGCTTGGTCCAGGCGGTCGACGGGATCGACCTGTCGGTCCAACGGGGTGAGGTGCTGGGCATCGTCGGCGAGTCCGGCTGCGGCAAGTCGGTGACCTCGTTGTCGATCCTGGGCCTGGTGCCGTACCCGGGCGAGGTGGTCGAGGGGACCGTGACCTTCGACGGCCAGGAACTGACCGGCCTGTCCAACAAGGAGATGTCCCGGCTGCGGGGCGAGCGGATCTCGATGATCTTCCAGCAGCCGACCTCGTCGCTGAACCCGGTCTACCGCGCCGGGGCGCAGATCGAGGAGGTCTACGAACTCCACCGGGACTACTCCGACGAGGAACAGACCCGCCGCGCGATCGACATGCTGCGCCAGGTCGGCATCCCCGACCCCGAACGACGCGCCCGTGCCTTCCCACACGAACTGTCCGGCGGGATGGCCCAACGGGTCATGATCGCCATGGCACTGTCGTGCGAGCCGGACCTGCTGATCGCCGACGAGCCGACGACCGCGCTGGACGTGACGATCCAGGCCCAGATCCTCGACCTGATGCGCGACCTGGTCAGGGAGTCGGGGACGGCCGTGGTCCTGATCACCCACGATCTCGGCGTGGTCGCGGAGATGGCCGACCGGGTCGCGGTGATGTATGCCGGCCAGGTCGTCGAGGAAGCAGACGTGATCACGCTCTTCGAGGCTCCCGAGCACCCCTACACCCAGGGCCTGATCGGCTCGATGCCGGTCCTGGGGGACCGTCGTGGGGCCCTGGACACGATCCCCGGCGTGGTCCCGAACCTGGTCGACCTGCCCGCGGGGTGCCGCTTCGCCGCCCGCTGCCACGCCCGGGTCGAGGCCGACCTCGACATCTGCACCGAGGTCGATCCCGAACTGTTGCCCGTCGCCGACCAGCACACCGTGCGTTGCTTCCTCCACCACGACGAGCAGGGCCGACGTCGCCCCGAGCCGTTGCTCGACCGCGACCAACGAACCCGCATGGGCGACCCCGCGAAGGCCCTGAACGCGCGCGCGGATGCGGCGGAGCCGACCTCGTGACCGCCAGCGCCATGGCCCCGGACGCCACCGCCAGTGACAGCCAGGCGCTGGTCGAGGTCCAGGAACTGGTCAAGACCTTCCCGGTCAAGGGTGGCCTGTTGCAGCGCCGGGTCGGGGAGGTCCGCGCCGTCGCCGGTGTCGACCTCGCCATCCGGCGAGGCGAGGCCCTGGGCCTGGTGGGGGAGTCGGGCTGTGGCAAGACGACGCTCGGCCGGATGCTGGTGCGCCTGCTCGAACCGACGTCGGGGCGGATCCTGTTCGACACTCGCGACGTCACGCACGCCTCGGCCCGTGACCTCGGCAGCTTCCGCCAGGACGTGCAGATCATCTTCCAGGACCCGTACGCCAGCCTCGACCCCCGGTCCCAGGTCGGCAACTCGATCTCGGAGGGGCTGCGGATCCACCGCATCGGTGATCGCGCCGAGCGGCGCCGTCGCGTCGGCGACATGCTCCAACTGGTGGGGCTGAAGCGTGAGCACGCCGAGCGCTACCCGCATGAGTTCTCCGGTGGCCAACGCCAGCGGGTCGGCATCGCCCGGGCCCTGATCCTGCGTCCGAAACTGGTCGTGGCCGACGAGCCCGTGTCCGCGCTGGACGTCTCGGTCCAGGCCCAGGTCCTGAACCTGCTGAAGGACCTGCAGGCCGAACTGGACCTGACGCTGCTGTTCATCGCCCACAACCTCGCGGTCGTGGAACACATCTCGGACCGGGTCGCGGTGATGTACCTCGGCCGGGTGGTGGAACTGGCCGACCGCGACACGCTGTACCGGCACCCCGTCCATCCCTACACCCAGGCGTTGTTGTCGGCGATCCCGATCCCCGACCCGCGCCGTCGGCGTCCGCGGGTGTTGCTGGAGGGCGAGATCCCGTCGCCGATGAACCCGCCGTCCGGGTGTCGCTTCCATCCCCGCTGCCCCATCGCCGAGCCGGGCACCTGCGACGTGCAGGACCCGCCGCTGCTGGTGGTCCCCGACGACGTCGACCACGACGCCGCCTGCCTGTTGCGAGCCGGTCCCGAGGTCCGCGAGACCTGACCGTGGCGGGCTCCGAGCATCTCCACGCTGGGTCGCGAGGTCGTTCCGGCTCGTCAGCGGCCGTTCGACCACCCGATCGAACGGCCGTCGAACCCCCTGTCGGCCCGTGGCCCACGTTCCTAGGGTGGTGTCACGTCGATGATCGGGCCAGTATGGATGCCAAGACCACCGAGAGGATGTGCGGGTGGGTCGGCGATCTGCACGCGCTCGAGGGCCATGTCGAACAGGCCCTCGACGAACAGGTCCAGATGGAGCCGCGGTCGGCCGAGGTCGCGGCGGCGTTCGCCTTCTTCAGCGACACCGTCCGGGGCTCCCGGGCACGCCTGGCAACCCACCTCGAGGCCATGGACGGTGGCGAGCCGTCGAGACTGGCGGATTCCCTGGGCGAGTGGCTGGGTGCAGCCGCCGGCATCGTCGATCGGGCCCGCGCCACCACCGTGGCCCGGTCCGTGCGCGACGACTACGTGGCGTTCTCCAGCATCAAGGTCGGCTACGAGATGCTGCTGACGACGGCGCTGGCGACCGGCCACGTGTCGACCGCTCGCGTTGCGGAACTGGCGTTGCGGGACTACGCGGCCTGCCTGATGCGGGCCAACGACGTGCTGGCGTTGGCGACGATGGACGACCTCCAGTCCGATGCCGACGTCACCGTGGTCAACACCGGCGTGGAGGGTGCCGTCCGGGCCGCGATCGACCGCGCCTGGGCCGCTGCCTGACCGCGTCGGCACCCGCTGCGGGACGACCTCACCCCGAATCCGCCGGCGGGTCCGTGGTGGTCGACCGGGGGTCACCCCGGACCCCAGGGCGCAACATGACGTGCCACCATGGAACCGGGCCGCTCGCGCGGTCGCCACAACACCATCACCCGAGCGACACCAAGGACCCCATCATGAGCACCAGTCCCGCTGCGACCCCCGGCCTCGTCCGGCCCCGTGACCACCGACTCGTGGCGGGCGTCTGTGCCGGGCTGGCCCAGCGGTTCGGGCTGCCGATCTGGCTCACCCGGGTGCTGTTCCTGTTCGTGCCGGGCCCCAACATCGTCGTGTACATCGCGTTGTGGCTGACCATCCCCGAGGAGGGCTGACCCTCCCGGGCTCCGGGCGTCACGGGTCAGTCGTCCATCCCGTCCAGCACGTCGACGAGGTGACGACGGCCCAGCGTCTCGTACGCGACGACCGAGGCCACCGGCACCAGCATCAGGACCGCCAGGCACACGGCCAGCGGTGCACCGGCGTTCGCCAGCACCAGCGCCGCCACCAGCAGGATCCCGCTGGCCGCCAGCGGGATGCCGTGGAACCGGTCGAAGGTCCCCACCATCCACGCGTAGCCGAGGTAGAGCAGCCCGACGTACAGGGCCAGCGGAATCGCGATCGACCAGACGGCTCCGGGCACCCCGATCGCCACATGCGACTCGCCGCCGTGCTCGACGGCCAACAGGTCCTCGGCCACCAGGGCCGCCACGTGCAGGCCGGCCCCGACCGCGGCGATGGCCCCGTACAGCGCCAAGTGTCCGTAGCCCCACCCGAACGAGAGGTCGGTGCGACGCCGGAGCAGTTCGCCGGACGGGATCGAGAAGTACATCCACCACATCCCGAAGGTCAGCCCGATGCCGGCCACGGCGATCGCCATGGCCGCCCGGACCATCCTTCGGCGCCGACCAGGATGTTGAGGGCGGCGACCGTCCCGATGATCCCTTCGCCCAGCGCGATGATGACCAACAGGCCATAGCGCTCGGCCACGTGGCCCGGGTGCCATGGCGTGCCACCCCTGCGCGTCTCGGCCACCCACGGGCCGACGACCTCCAGCAGGACCAGCGGCAGGACGACCACCAGGAAAGTGGTCGGGCTGAGGGCCACCACGGCCGTCAGGCACCACCCGACCTGGGCGGCGACCACCGAGACCAGGTAGACGCGGGCGACGTGGGCGCGGGACGGGTCCTGTCGGGCTGCGCGGACCCACAACGACACCATCGCCAGCCGCATGATCACGTAGCCGGCGACCATGACGTCGTTGTCCAGGACCCGGCCCTCCTCCAACGACGCGAACATGTTCGGGATCCCCAGCGTCAGCACCAGGGCGCCGACCATGATCGTCATGGTCGCCAGTCGGTACGCCCAGTCGTCGGTGTCGTAGGCGGACGCGAACCACGTGAAGTTGATCCAGGCCCACACGATGGCGAACATCCCGAACGCGAAGCCGTACAGCCCGATCCCCCAGTGCCCCTCGGCGACCAGGTGGGCGAACGCGTTGCCGGCCTGGCCGAACGCAACCACGAAGACGAGGTCGAACAACAGTTCCAGCGGGGTGTCGGCACGTTCCTCGGCGCCGGGGTCGCGGCCGGTCATCGGACGAAGGCGGTGGCCCAGGTCGTCGACCGTCCAGGTGGCATGGTGTTCCGACATCATGGTCCTCGTCCGGGGCGTCCCCAGCATGCCATGTCGGCCAGTGACGTCGGGCGTGGTCCGGCCGCCCGAGTGGAGGGCGACGACTATCGTCGGCGGCCGGAACGTCGACCGGAGGGGACCGCGTGTCCGACGACGCCACGACTGGTTCCACTGCGTCGACGGCCGAGCGCCACGTGCGCATCGGCATCGACACCGGCGGCACCTTCACCGACGTGGTGGCGCTGGACGAGCGCACGGGCACGCTGACGACCACCAAGACCC
>JAGXFT010000051.1 GCA_024637135.1 Nitriliruptorales bacterium
GTCCGAACACGACCGCGCCTCCGACGACCAGAGCGCCGTGCGCGAGCAGGTTGAGCCAGTTCGGGAGCAGCAGGTCGCGGACCATGTTGACGTCGCCCATGATCCGGACCAGCAGGTCGCCGCTCCACCGGTTGGCGTGCTCGGCGATCTCGACCCGATGGAGGTGGTCGAACACGGGCGCGCGGATCCGGACGGTTGCCTTGCGGCTGACGCGGGCCACCGTGACCTGCAGGGACGGCCAGCTTCGACACCACCATCACCGTCACCGCCGACGGCGACGTCGAGGACGCCAACCCCGACCGCACCCGGTTGCAGCCGTTGCCGAACTGACCGGCACGACCCGCTGGCACCCCCGCCGATCAGTCGGGACCGGTTGCGTGCGGGGGTGATCAGGCGGCCGGCGGCCGGTCGTGGGGTCCGGGCCCCGGCCGCAGGATCTCCTCGAGGACGTCCGGGTCCCGGACCCCGAGCATCCCCGCGACCTCCACACGCGCCGCGCGGGCAGTGTGGTCGGTCTGGGCGGACGCGTCGGTGGCGGCGCTCCGGCCCCAGCCGCTCCGGACGAGTTCGAGCGTCGGGAGGCCCGCGAGGTCGCGCAACCACCAGGGCTGGGCGCCGTCCCACGACCGCAGCGATCGCACGATCCCCACCCGGCCCCGCCTGGCCAGTTCGGGGTCATCCGCCAATGCCACGACGTCCGCATGGGTCCGCATGGCTGCGGCCGGGAAGCCTGACCGCTCGTAGTCGAGCGCGATCTCGGCGAGCCGTTGGACGTCGTGGTCCAGGCGCGCGTTCGCCGCCGTGCCGGCCAGCCGGGCGAGTCCTGGGCCAGTCACGTGGTCCGTCGAGCCGGCGACCATCCGGTGGATCGCCCGGGACGTTCGGCGGTCGGTGACCTCGGCGGCCAGCCAGGAACCGTTCGTCCGCTTCCCGTGGGCTGCCATGCGCCCCAGGGCCCGGAGCAGCCGGCCGTCGTCGGGGCTCCGCCCGGCGGCGCCGTCGGCGAGCGTCTCGGCGCGTGCCTGGAAGAGGTCGATCAGGTCGAAGGACGGATCCACCCCGTGTTCCCACGAGGCGAGCTCGCGTCTCGCCTCGTCCGGGTCCTCCGCGTAGGCGAGGTTCCCGAGCAGCACCGCGTGCGCCATGACGCCCTGGTTGAACCAGTCCGTGCCGCTCCGGAAGGGTTCTGCCGCACGGCCCATGGCGATGGCCTCCCGGACGTGGCCGTTCAGGGCCGTGACCAGACATCCGACACCCGCGATCAGCGTGACCGCCTCGGGGAGCCGTTCCCGCATGGCCTGTCGGGCGTGCTCGCGGGCGACGGCGTGTGCTCGTCCAAGGTCGCCGGCGAACATCCAGAAGGCACACATCGTGGCGCGGGCGCGCGTCCGTGCGACGAGGGTCACGTCGAGCTCGTCCTCGAGCTGGAGCAGTCGATCCACCACGGGACGGGCGGACCACGGTGAGGAGTCGAGGTAGGACACGGCAAGGCGGCCCACCAGCAACTGGTGGCACACGGGCTCGAGCGGTGCGATGTTCGCGATCCGGTCGATCTGGGCGAGGTCGATCGGCTCGCGGATCGGTCCGTAGATCCACAGCCACAGCCGTCCCATCAGCAGCTGACGTCGATGTCGTGGCGACAGGTCGGGATCGTCGGTGTCGCTCAGGAGTCGGTGGGCACGGCGGAAGTCGGCACCCATGACGCCGACGTAGCGAGCGAGCCAGGAGGCGGCTTCGACCCGCTGCGCTGCCGCACCGGTTCGCCGCACCCGTTCGAGGAGGTCCAGGCCCCGGTCCAGGGCGCCACCCAACACGAGCCCCTGCGCACGCAGGAGGTCGCGGTCGGGTCCGGCCACGGCGTCCACCAGTCGCGCGGCCGTGGGTCCGTCGGAGCGCGCGACGGCGAGCCGCGCCGCCTCCACCGCGCGCCCCGGGTCCGGGTCGCGGCCGGCCCGCAGTTCCCAGTCGACCAGGGTGACCGGGTCGAGGTCTGCGGCCGACCCGGCCGTGACGGCGAGGTCGACCAGCGCACCCCAGGCATCGGTGGGCGCCGGTCCGAGTCGGTCGACGAGCCAGGCGCTGCGGAGGGGGTGGTCGATGCGCAGGTCCCCGTCGCCGTGGCGCCGCACCAGTCCACGCCGGAAGAGCACGCCGAGGTCGTCGGCACGCTCGACCAGCACCGCGGCGGGAACGGGCTCGGCCAGTGCGATCAGTTCGGCCGTCCGGCGCCGGGACCGGGCGAGCCGCATCAGCGGTCGCCCCACGAGTTCACCGAGGGAGTCCAGGTGCACCCGGCGATCGCCGGGACGAACCGAGCGGGCCAGTTCTCGGAGGAAGAGCGGGTTCCCGGCCGCCAGTCCGACGAGCTGGCCCAACTCGGTCGCCGGCAACGCCGCGGCGCCGTGATGGCGGCCAGTTCCCTCGCATCGTCGTCGGGCAGGGGCGGGATGGCGAGCGTGGTCAGGACCCCCTCGGTCCGCAACGCCGTGAGATCCTCACCGAGGGGTTCCGGAGTTCGATGGGTCGCCACCAGTTGGATCGCACCCACGGTGGTCGCGTGCCGCAGGATCGCCGCCGAGAGCTCGTCGACGTGCTGGGCGTCGTCGAGCCACACGATGGGCGGGCGGTCGCCGTTGTCGGATCGCCACCGGTTCAGGAACCAGCCGTACAGCTCGGGGACGGGGCTGGCCTCCCGGGGCGCGCCGCCCGCGACGGCCGCCAGCGTGCCGAGGTTGCGATCGGCCGTGCCACGGCTGGCGAGGAGGCGGTCGACCGGGTGGTCCGGACCGCCGGACGCGGCCAGGACCTCGGCGACCAGGCGGGTCTTGCCGATGCCGGCCGGTCCCTGCAGCACCACGCTGTCGCCTCGTCCGAGCCGTCCCACCAGGTCCGCCAGCAACCGGCCCCGGCCCACGAACCCGTCCCGGCGGTGGTTGTCGCCGGGCGTGGCGAGGCCACCGGTCGCTCCGGTGTGGGAGCGCGTTTCGGTCTGGTCCCGGGCCCGGTCGCCGGTGTGGGGCGCGTGGCCGAGGAGGTCGTCGTGGAGCTCGCGCGTGCGGTCGTCGGGGTCCGTCCCCAGCTCGTCCCGCAGCAGCGTTCGGCACTGGTGGTAGACGTCCGACGCGGCGGCGGCGTTGCCTGCGGCGGCCTCGATGCGCATGAGCTCACGCCACCCAGCCTCGCGGAGTGGCGACAGTTCCAGGGCCCGACGGGCGCGGGGGCGCGCAATGGCCCAGTCGTGCCGATGGCGTGCTGCGGCGGCTGCGGCCAACAGGGCGTCGACGTGGTGGTCGTGGAGGCGGTCGCGGAGCCGGTCGGCCCAGGCGGCGTCCACGCCGGGCAGCGTGGGCAGGCGGAGCACGTCCAGCGCGTGTTCGGCCTGCTCCGCGGCCAGGTCGAGGTGACCGGCGCGGGCATGGCGGGTGGCCGCGGTGGTCGCCGCTGCCGCCTCCTCCACGTCGACCACGAGGCCGGGCAGGTCGACGACGTATCGACCGGCCCGGTGCACCAGCACCTCCTGGGGGGCGCCCAGGAGGAGGAGGTGGCCTCGCAGTCGGCTGACCAGGGTGCGCAACGCGGAGCGCCACGTGTTCGGCGGACCGGTCGGCCAGACCTCCAGGGCGAGGCGTTCGACGGTGGTCGGGGACCGGCGATCGACCAGCAGCATCGCGGTCACGAGCCGTTGCTGGCGGCCGCCGAAGGCGTCGTCGTCGAGTCGGACGCCGCCACGGGACAGCGTCATCGGCCCTGCGACGGTCAGCGCGACAGCCAACCACCACCCCCTCCCCTCGACATGATTGACCATAGGGGTCGAGATCGAGCCGATCGATCCCTTGCGACATCTCACCGGGGGAGCGTGCGGCTCCGACCGGTGTCCGCGCACCCGGTCGTGTCCTGCTGGGTCGCCGCACGCCCCTTCGTCGGATGCTGCGCGCACCGCCCCCGGACGAACACGGCGGCGTCCGGGCGGCCCCGGCCTACCGTGACGACGGTCCGACCACCGGAGGCCCCGATGCCACCCGACACCCACCAGGTCCCGTTGCTGGATGCCGCCGCCGCCCGGGCTGGCGACGCCGCGGCGGTCGTGGCCGGTGACACCTGGGACGGCCTGATGCAGCGTGCTGCGCGCGCGCTGGCCGACGGCGTGCTGGATGTTGCGGGGCGCGGCTACGGACTGCGCGTGGTGCTGGTCGTCGGGCCGGGCAACAACGGTGGCGACGGGTGGGCGGCTGCGCCGCTGCTGACCCGGCGTGGCGTCCACGTGACCGTGCTGTCGAGCGTGCCGCTGGACGCCGATCTGTCGGACGAGGCGGCCGCCAACCGCGACCGGTGGGTGTCGTCCGGCGGGCGAACGGTGGTGGCGCCCGCCGATCCGAGGTCCGTGCTCGCGGGGGCCGAGGTCGTCGTGGACTGCCTGCTGGGGACCGGTGCGACCGGTGCCCCGCGCGCCGACATGGCCGACATCGTGGTCGCCATCGACGACGTGCGCGCCGACGACGGCGCGCTGGTCGTCGCCTGCGACATGCCCACGGGCGTCGACGCCGACAGTGGGCAGGTCCACCAACCGGCCGTGCGGGCCGACCGCACCGTCACGTTCGGCGCCCGCATGCGCGGGCTGGTGCTGGCGCCCGGGTGCTGGCAGGCCGGGGAGGTCGTGGTGGGTGACCTCGGACCGCGCTACCCGACCACGAGCGACTGGCAGGCGCTGACCGCCGCCGGTGCGGCCCCGACGCCGTTGGCGCCCGACGCCGACAAGGTCGCGCGCGGTCGCGTCCTGGTCATCGCCGGGTCGGTCGGAACGGCCGGGGCCGCGATCCTGTGCACACGCGCGGCGCTGGGCGCGGGCGGGGGACTGGTGACGTTGGCGACGCCTGCCCACATCCAGCGGGTGGTGGCTCCCGTCGTCCCGGCCGCCATGACGGTCCGGCTGGCCCATGCCGGCGAGCACGTGTCCGCGGCCGCCGTGGACGACCTGCCCGACCTGTCGGGCTTCGACGCCGTGGTCGTGGGGCCGGGACTGGGGCCGGTGGACGGGACCCGGGCCGTGGTCGACCACGTGCTGGCGCATGCGCGGCGGGTGGTGCTCGATGCGGACGGGATCAACGTATTCCGCGACGATCCGCAGGCATTGGCGGACCATGTCGGTGACCTCGTGCTGACGCCGCACGAACGTGAACTCGCACGACTGGGCGGCGGTGAGGACGGCCCGGACGCGTGGCAGCACCGCACCCAGCGCGTGCCCGGCCTGGCCGCCGACCTCGATGCCACGATCGTCGCGAAGGGTCCGGGGACGATGGTGGTCGCACCGGATGGTCGCGCGTGGGTGACGCCCGTCGGCGGCCCCGAGTTGGGCACCGGCGGCTCCGGCGACGTCCTCGCCGGGCTGCTGGGCACGGTCGTCGCCCCGTCCGACGACGTGCCCAGGGCCGTGGCCGGCGGGGTCTGGCGCCACGGCTGGGCTGCCCACGGGATCGCCGACGCACGCGGGATCGCTCGATGTGCGCCCGACGAGTTGGCGGCTTCGCTGGCCGATGCCGACGGCGCCCTGCTCCGCCTGGCCGCCCTCGATCCGACGTGGCCCCTGGGCTGACGGCGATCGACCGGGGGGTGGACGACGTCGAGCCGTCGAGCGTGCGCATCATGGCCACATGCGGCCCCGATCCGCACACTCGATGGCCGGGTCGTCGGGGGGTGGCGACAACGTGGGCCGGGTTCGGCGACACTGGGGGTGACCGATCAGCAGGCGACCGGAGACGACGTGGTGGGCGAGCCGGCGGCGGCCGTACGACCGACCCGGGCCGACGTGGACCTGGCGGCGATCCGGCACAACGTCGGCGTCCTGGCCGACGCGGCGGGCACGGCCGACCTGTTGGCCGTCGTGAAGGCCGACGGCTACGGCCACGGGGCCGTCGCGGTCGCCCGGGCGGCGCTGGCAGCCGGCGCGACGTGGCTGGCCGTGGCGCTGGTGGAGGAGGCCGAGGTGCTGCGCGCCGCGGACATCAGCGCGCCGATCCTGCTCCTGAGCGAACCCGTGGGCCAGTCCGACCCCGTGGCGCAGGCCACCGCCGCCCGGCGGGTGGTGGCCGCCGACCTCACGCCCAGCGTGTGCACGATCGCGTTCGCCGACGTGTTGCAGGAGGTCTCGCACACGCCGGTGCCGGCCCACCTGGTCGTCGACACCGGCATGGGCCGGGTCGGCTGTCGCCCCGACGAGGTGGGGGCGCTGCTGGCCCACCCGGGACTGGACGTCACGGGTGCCTGGACCCACTTCGCCCGGGCCGACGAGGACGTCGACACCACGGCCCGGCAGCTCACACGGTGGGCCCCGGTCGTCGATCAGGTCCGTGCCCACCGCCCCGGCGCGGTCGTGCACGCCGCCAACTCCGCCGCGATCCTGCGCCACCCGGCGGCTCGCTTCGACCTGGTGCGGATGGGCATCGTGCTGTACGGGCTGTCCCCGGCGCCGGACCTGCCGGCCACCTCGTTCGGGCTGCGCCAGGCGTTGTCGCTGCGGACCGGGGTGTCGTTCGCCAAGCGGATCGCGGCCGGCACCTCGGTCTCCTACGGCCACGTCTGGCGTGCGCCGACCGACGGGTGGCTGGCGACGCTGCCACTGGGCTACGCCGACGGGGTGCCGCGCGTGGCCAGCAATCACCTCGAGGTGCTGCTTGACGGCTGCCGGTTCCCGCAGGTCGGCCGCGTGACCATGGACCAGGTGCTGGTCTTCACCGGTGACCACCAGCCGCGGATCGGCGACGAGGTGGTCCTGCTGGGCGCGCAGGGTGACGAGTTCGTGTCGGTCGACGAGTGGGCCGCGGCGGCCGGCACCATCTCCTACGAGATCACCTGCCAGCTCACCGCCCGCGTCCCCCGCCACCAC
>JAGXFT010000052.1 GCA_024637135.1 Nitriliruptorales bacterium
CATCGACTCGAGCAGATGGTGGCGGCGATCCAGTCACTCGGCGGCCGCGCCTCGGGCGAGGTCGGGACGTCCGATGCGCTCAACTCGGTCCAGTACTGCCTGATGACGGCCACCTACGACGAGATCATCGTGTCGACCCTGCCGCACGGGATCTCGCGATGGCTGAAGGTCGACCTGCCGACCCGCGTGGCCAACGGCACCGACATTCCGGTCACGACCGTGGTCGCGAGCGACTGATCTGCCGGCCGGCGGCCCGACCTGGCGGTTGGCCCGTGACGGGTGGGCGGTGCGACTGCCGCCGGATCGGTCAGTGCGCCGCCCTCGGGGTGCATGGAACGGTCCGCACGTCGGTCGACTCGGTGCCGCCCCGGTCAGCCCGTGCGAACAGATCGACGAGGGCACCATGGGCGTGCACTCCCTGCACCCCGGACTTGCCGGTGACGCCGAGATCGACCCGGCGCGTCCCGAACTCCTGCTCTACGTGCCCACCGACGACGGGGCGCGGCTGGTGGGCGTCGAGTACTTCGTCGCAGCCGCAGCGACCGACGGTGTGAGGCCGCAGCTGTACGGCGTGCCCTTCGACGGACCGATGGCTGGCCACTCGCCGGAGATGCCCGAGCACTACGACCTGCACGTGTGGACGTGGCACCACAACCCGGACGGCATGACCGCCCAGTGGAACCCGGCGCTGACCTGTCCCGACTGAGCCCGAGGAGTCGTCCGCCCCCAGGGGTCGCTGACCGGTCATCCTGATGAGACCGGTCAGCGGCCCTCAGTGGCGGCAGGAGCACCCGGGTGAGGCCGACGATGACGCGCAGCAGGGACAACTCTGCCTGACTGCCTCGGGAGCATCGCACCCCGGTGGCCCTTCGACCTCGGCGCGGCCCGGGCATCGTTCGGGCGCCCGTGGCCGAACTGAGCGGCTTGCCCGGGACGGCGACTAGCGCTGATCAGCCTCGGATTCCCGCCGTCGAGATTCCGATCCGATGAGGCGAAGATTCCGCTTCGATCCCTCCCGGAATTGCTGTCCCAGTGGTGACCATCATCGGCGCGGCCATGTTCGTCGCCTACAGCGACGTGTTCGACAGCGCCACCCAGCAGACCGAGGACTCGGTCGACTCGATCCTGACCAACGGCTGACGCCCCGGTGCGAGTTCGCCGGTAGCCATGGACATGCGGACCACCTGCAGCGGTGCCGCGTCGGGCAGACAGATCACCAGGTAGGGACACCACATCCGCAACTGCCGGTCGGCAAGATCATCGCGCACATGCCCCAGTTCGGGAAACCGGACCACCCGCTCGATCGCGGTTCGGATGTCGTCGAGCACATGCCGCGCGACCGCTGGGTCGCGCCCGGCGAGATGGTCACGGGTGGCACGCAGACCCGCCACAACCGGGTCCGACAAGGCAAACCCCCGTGGGTGTCGAGCGTGCGGGGTGACCCGGTCGGCCAGACCATGGACGAGGTCATCAAGAGCCCCGTCACCATCGGTGATCTGGCCGTCATCCAAGGCGGAAAGTCCCCACCGCGACGTCGGCGCGGAGACGATCGAGGTGAGCCTGGCGGGCTCGGTGCGCTGTCGGGCACCCGCAGCGCCTCACGGATCACCTCGCTGGCGGACGTGTACGGCCTGATGCGACCGATCCCGGATCAACTCTTCGAGTTGCGGCGTCAGGGAGACATCACCGTTCACCTCACTTCGACACCATGGGAGAAGGAGACTGGTTGGACGCCGTGTGCGCCCTGACGTCCCGACCGATCACCCGGGCCGAGCTCGATGCCGTCGTGGTCGGCTACGAAACCCGCGACCCGTGCGCCTGACCGTCGTCCCGCGGGCCGGTGAACCCCAGAATCTCCGGCACCGTGTCGGCATCGGCCAGTGGGTCAGGGGCCGATGGGATAGACCGGGGTGGACTCGACCTGGGCGTCGCGGCTGTCGGCCGGTGGGGGATCGATGATCAGTCGCGAACTGCGGTCCCACGTCCACCAGTTGTGGATCCACGACAGCGCCACCGAGACGCGGTTGCGGAACCCGACCAGGGTCAACAGGTGCAGGGCCAGCCACGCGACCCACCCGACGAACCCCGACAGCTTGAGTCCGCCGGGCAGTTCGGCAACGGCATGGTTGCGACCGATCGTGGCCATCGACCCCTTGTCGCGGTATGCGAACGGACCGGGGGCAGGACGGCCTCGCAGTTGCGCACCGATGACCTCGGCGACGTACGCCGCCTGCTGCTGGGCCACGGGGGCGACCTGCGGCAGCAACTGGTCGTCGGTCGGTGCGCCGGCCATGTCCCCGATGACGAAGACGCGTGGATCGTCGGGCAGGTGGACCTGCGGCGTGATGCGCACCCGTCCGCCCCGCATCAGCTCCGCCTCCAGCAACCCGGCCACGCCGGCCGGTCGGACGCCGGCCACCCAGACGAGCGTGGTCGTGTCGACCCGGGTGCCATCGGTCAACATGATGTGGTCGGCTTCGGCCTCCGCGAGCGCCGTTCCCAACCGCACGTCCACGCCTGCCCGCTCCAGCGTCGAGGCGGCCGTGCGACCGAGTTCCTCGTCGAAGGCGGGCAGCAACCGGTCACCCATCTCCACCAGGACGACCTCGACATGGCGACGCACGTCCAGCGTGGGGTGGTCGCGGGCCAGGACCTCGAAGGCCAACTCGGCGATGGCGCCGGCCATCTCGACGCCGGTGGGCCCGCCGCCCGCGACGACGAAGCGCAGGGTCCCGTCGTCGACGCGGTCGGGGTCGGCCGCGGCGTGCTCGAACTGGCGGATGAGGTGGTCGCGCAGGTGGGTCGCCTGTTGCAGCGACTTCAGCCGCCACCCGTGTTCCTCGACACCCGGCAGGCCGAAGGTGCTCGTCACGGCGCCGCCGGCCACCACCAGGTGGTCGTAGGCCAGTCGGCGACCGTCGGCCAGGACCACCCGCCGTCCGGTCCGATCGATGCCGACGACCTCGCCCATGACGACCCGCACCGGGTTGCGGCGTCGTGCCCGCCAGCGACCGAACGACGTCCTGGGGGCACCGAAGAGTTGCCGCAGGCCCTGACCGACGTCCTGCGGATCGAGGCCGGCCGTGGCCACCTGGTAGAGCAACGGTTGGAAGGTGTGGTGGTTGCGCTTGTCGATGAGCGTGACATAGACCTCGCGGTCGCTGCGGATCCGCTGGATCTCGTGCGCGGCCCGCAGCCCCCCGAACCCACCGCCGACGACCACCACGTTGACGGGGTCCGTTGCCTGCGACGACCGGGTGGTCGACGCGCTCGGAGATCGCTCGTACGGGGTCTCGCCGGGCGGGTCCGTCCAGCCCGTGGCGAGCAGTCGTCGGTCCAGGGTGATCGCCGCCATCGTCACACTCCCTGCCGCGATCGGAGGCGATCTCCGCCGCATCGTCCCCAACGTGTGTAGCCCCCGACCCCCCTGTTGCGCCACCGAGGTCCCGCGGCGGCATGGTCGTGCGTTCGAACGTTCCAACGTCGAGGGCCACTGCCAGGTCCCCGCCCACGGCCGTCGTGGCGCGTCGCATGCCGCTGACGCGCCTATGGTCGACCGGGTCCGGCCGGGTGGTCCGAGATCGGACTGCACGGCGTTGTGAGGATGGAGGTGCGGCCATGCGGGTGGCGATCTTCCCGACCTGCCTGGGCGACGCGATGTTCCCGCGGGCACCGATCGCGACGGTTCGCCTGCTGGAGCGACTTGGCGTGGAGGTGGCGTTCCCCTCGGCCCAGACCTGTTGCGGCCAGATGCACCTCAACACCGGCTATGCCGACGACGGGCTCGACCTGGCCGCCACCCTGGTCGACGCCTTCGCCGGCTACGACCACGTCGTCGGGCCGTCCGGTTCGTGCGTCGGGTCGGTGCGCCACCAGTCGGCCGACATCGCCCGGCGGCGCGGACGGGCGGCCTTCGCCGACGACCTCGACGACCTCGCCGGACGGACCCACGAACTGTCGGAGTTCCTGGTCGACGTGCTGGACGTGGTCGACGTCGGCGCCTTCTTCCCCCACCGCGTGACCTACCACGCGACCTGCCACTCGGTGCGGATGCTGGGGGTGGGGGACCGGCCGACCCGACTGCTGGACGCCGTCCGGGGCCTGCGCCGTGAACCGCTGGCGGCCTCCGACGAGTGCTGTGGCTTCGGCGGGACCTTCGCACTCAAGAACGCCGACGTGTCGTCGGCGATGGGGTCGGACAAGGCCCGTCACGTCGTCAACACCGGTGCCGAGGTGCTGGTGGCGGGCGATGCGTCGTGCCTGCTCCACGTCGGCGGGATCCTGTCGCGCCAGCAGGCGGGGATCCGCATCATGCACCTGGCGGAGGTGCTGGCCTCGACCGAGGACGAACCGGCCCTGGTGGCGACGCCGTGACGGCGTCCGGGCGACATCCGGGGACGATCGGCGCGGGGGAGGGCGCGCTGCACCACCCCGATGTCGACTTCCCGCACGCGGCCGCCACAGCGCTGGCCGACAGCCAACTGCGCGCCAACCTGGGCCACGCCACGGCCACCATCCGCGACAAGCGCGCGGCCGTGGTCGCCGAGCACCCGCACTGGCACGGCCTGCGAGCCGCCGGCGCCGGGATCAAGGACGACGTCCTTGCCCGCCTCGACGTCCACCTGGAGGAACTGGAACGGCAACTGCAGGCCGGCGGCGCGACGGTGCACTGGGCCGCCGACGCCACCGAGGCCAACACGATCATCACCGAGCTGGTGCGTGCCACCGGCGCCACCGAGGTGGTCAAGGTCAAGTCGATGACGACCCAGGAGGTCGGCCTGAACGAGGCACTCGCGGCGGCGGGGATCGCGGCATGGGAGACCGACCTGGCCGAGTTGATCGTGCAGTTGGGCGACGACGCGCCCAGCCACATCCTGGTGCCGGCGATCCACAGGAACCGCGCCGAGGTCCGCCAGGTCTTCCTCGACCACATGGCGTCGGCGGGGATCGCCGCACCCGCCGACCTGTCCGACGACCCGGCCGAGCTGGCGGCCGCCGCTCGCACCCACCTCCGCGACAAGTTCCTGTCGGCGAAGGTGGCCGTGTCCGGCGCCAACTTCGCGGTGGCCGAGACCGGGACCCTGGCCGTGGTCGAGTCCGAGGGAAACGGGCGGATGTGCCTGACCCTGCCGGACACGCTCATCAGCCTGGTGGGGATCGAGAAGGTCGTGCCGACGTGGCGCGACCTGGAGGTGTTCCTGCAGACGTTGCCGCGGTCGTCGACCGGCGAGCGCATGAATCCCTACACGTCGTTCTGGAACGGCGTGCACCCCGGCGACGGGCCGCAGGACGTCCACGTCGTGCTGCTCGACAACGGCCGCACCGACGTGCTGGCCGACACCGTCGCGCGCCAGACCCTGCGCTGCATCCGGTGCTCGGCCTGCCTCAACGTCTGCCCGGTCTACGAACGCACGGGTGGGCATGCGTACGGCTCGGTGTACCCCGGACCGATCGGGGCGGTGCTGACCCCGCAGTTGCGCGGGATCGACACCCCGCTTGACAAGTCGCTGCCGTTCGCGTCGTCGTTGTGCGGGGCGTGCGAGGAGGCCTGCCCGGTCGCGATCGAGATCCCCGACCTGCTGGTGCACCTGCGCACGAAGATCGCCGACGAGGCTCCGCGCTACGACCTGCAGAAGGCCGCGTTCAAGGCCATGAAGGCCGTGCTGGGCGACCCCGACCGGCTCGCGCGAGCCGAACGGGGGACTGCCGTCGCCCGGCGCGTGCTGTCGCGATCGGGCCGCGTGGCCGGACTGCCCGTGCTGCCGTCCTGGACCACCACCCGCGACGTCCCGGACCTCCCCGAGCGGTCGTTCCGGGCGTGGTGGGCGGCACGCGCAGACGTCGACGGCGTGGATGGCGACGCGGGCCCGTGTGCGCCGGGGGAGGGGTCCTGATGTCGTCGCGCGAGGTCATCCTGGGCCGGATCCGCACGGCCCTGGCCGACGTCGACGCGGCGCGACCGGCCGACACCGCCGCGCGTGTCTACGCGTCCCAGTCCGTCGACGACGTGGTGGCCCACTTCTGCGAGATGGTGGCGGACTACCGCGCGACCGTGCACCGCACCACCGATGCGGCCACCACCGTCGCCGCGGTCCTGGCCGACGAGGTGGTGTCGCGCCTGGTCGTGGCATCCGACCTTGCTGCCGACCTCCTGGCGGAGGTGGGCGCCGACGTCGAGGTGGTCGTGGACGATCCCGGCAAAGGGGTGGGGCTGTCCGCGCGCGACCTGGACACGATGGACGGCGTCGTCACCACGGCGCGGGTCGGCATCGCGGCCACCGGCACGGTCGTGCTCGACCACGGCACGGGCCAGGGTCGCCGGGCGCTGACGCTGGTGCCCGACCTCCACGTCTGCGTGGTCCGGGTCGACCAGGTCGTGGCCGACGTGCCGGACGCGGTCGCGCTGCTGGATCCGCGCCGGCCCCAGACCTGGATCTCCGGTCCGTCCGCCACGTCCGACATCGAACTCGACCGCGTCGAAGGCGTCCACGGGCCACGCCGCCTCCATGTCGTGGTGGTCGACTGAGCAGCAGACCTCCCCCGGCACGGCGCGATGCGATGTGCCGGGTGGCAACGCGGGTTCGGTCTCAGTCCAGTGGGGGTGGCTCCGGCAGATCGACCTCGGTGCCGACGAGGTGGTTGAAGTAGTTGGTCATGATGGTGCGCACGACGTCGGCGTAGGCCTCGAGGATCTCCTTGTCGGACCATCCGGCCTCGCGGGCGGCCTTCCAGGTGGTGTCCTCCACGTAGCCGCTGTTCGCTGCGATTTCGCGCGCGACCTGCAACAGCGCCGTCAACCGGTCGTCGTCGGGCAGGATGCCTCGGCGGATCGCGACCGTGTCGTCCTCGGAGTGGCCGGCGGCCTTCGCCGCGCCGGTGTAGGCCGCCTGGCAGTAGTCGCAGTCGTTGACGTTGGCCACCGTGAGGTGGATGGCCTGGCGCGTGGGTTCATCCAGGGACGACTCCTCGCGCAGCAACTCCTCGGTCGTGGCATACATCTTCAGCAGCGCCGGGGCGTGGGCCATCTCGGCGAAGATGTTGATGACCTTGCCGACCCGTTCGCCCTGTGTCCGCAGGGCCTCTCGGCTGTCGTCAGGGGCGTCGTCGATGGTGTGGACGGGAACGCGGGGCATGGGGTGTCCGTGATCGATGGATGGTGTTCGTGGGGACAACCGAGACGTCGGCCACGACCTTCCGTCCGTAGCGGGCCGTTCGTCCCGGCGCGGCCGGTCGTACGGGATGTATCAGCACGTCCTCGTCGTGCTCTGGTTCCAAACTGATCCCTGTCATCGGCGCGGGGGACGATCGTGCAACGCGTGACCATGAAACGGGCGCTGCCCGAGCGGCTGGACGCCGTCGAACTGCGCGTCCACGGGGTCTCGGGCACACCGCCGCAGGACCTCCTCGAGACCCTTGACGTCGTCCAGGTGCGCGGGGACGAGGTCGCCGGCTTCTTCCGTCCGGCGACAGGTCAGGACGGATCCGGCGATGGGCTCGAGGCCTACTCCTGGGGTGGACTGACGTCCAGTTCGTGGACGCGCGCCTTCTGGGTCCTCCTGGCCCCGTTCGCCCTGCTGAACGTGGCCGGGTGGATGTTGCCGCCCCGGCCCCGGGGCGCTCGCCACTGGGCCCATCGTGTGGCCGCCGGGGCCGTGCGCCTGCTGGCGCTGCACGTGACCGTGCTGGTCGTGTTGTGGACCGGCCAGGTCGCCATGGAGTTCATCGCCTTCCAGTGCGGCGGTGCCTCGGCGTGTCGGGATGCCTTCGGCTGGGTCGGCACCGTGTTCGGGTCATGGGTCGACCTGCCGGGCGAGCGACTGGTCGTCGGCGCGGCGGTGCCGGTCCTGCTGGTGTCGGTCCTGTGGCAGTTCGGCCAGGTCTCACGTGGTCGCTACGAATCCTCCTGGACGGGCGAGCTGACCGTCGAGGGTGCCACCCCCGACTCGTTCGCGGATCCGCGGCTGTGGTGCCGCGACGACGAGTTGGCCGGCCTTGGCCGCCTGCACCTCGCGGCCGCCGTCGCTGTGACTGCGCTCCAGGTGGCCGCATCGACGGGCTGGGTGCACGCGCAGGCAACCGGGACCACGCCCGGCGCCTTCCGCGTCCTGTGGTGGATCGCCCTGGGCGTCGTCGGGGCGATCGCCGTCACCGTGTCGACGACCACGGTCGCGGTCGACGCTCGGGGCTCGTCGCCTGGTGAGCAACGGTCCAGGGTGTGGCTGTCGCGGGAACGCTGGGGCGACGGGCTGGTCGCGGCCTCGGTCGCCGTCTTGGTGGTGACCGGTGTGGCGGCCTGGGTCCGGCCCGGCACGGATCCGGCCGGCCTCGCCTCGGGCGGCGTTCCCCTGGGCGGCTATGCCGCGGCGGCGACGTGGTCCGCCCTGCTGGCCCTGCTCGTGGGGACGGTCCTGGTGCTCGCGCTGGCCTTCCACCCCGGGCGTACGGCGACGATCCCCTCACCGCTCGGCGGCGGGTCCATCGACGTTGGCTTCCGAGGCTTCGGGTCGGCAGTGGCCGGACTGCTGGGCTACGCCACTGCCGGGGTGATGCTGCTGGGCATGGCCTCGTGGGTGGCGCGCCTGCTGGGTGGTCGTCCGCGCATCGACTACCCGGAGGCCTACGACGTGTCGGCCCTGATCACGGTGTGGGGCCTGGCCCTGCTCGCGGGCGGGGTCGGCCTGTGGTCGTGGCGGCGGGCACGTCGAGCGCTCGGTCGCCTCGATGGCGAGGCACGCCGCGCGCTGCACCCGGTCGACGTGTCCGGTCGACTCCCGGCGGAGCCGTGCGAGGAGGACGTCCCGAACGTGCCCGGCCGGGCCCAATGGCTGCGGCAGTTGGAGCGCGCGTGGGTCCTGCGGATGGTGATCTCCCGGCTCGACCTGGCCGTGATGCTGGTCGTGGTGCCGCTGGCACTTGCGCTCGCGCCGGTGGCCATCAGCCCGATCCTCGACGTTGACGTCGAGGCACTCCTGCCCGATGCGGGCTTCGCCTGGATGGTGACCCTGGCGGTCTGGGTCGTCAGCGTCGGTCTCCCGGTGGGTCTCTTCGTGCTCCTGCGACGTTCCTTCTCCAGCTCGATCGCCCGGCGGCGTGTCGGCGTGCTGTGGGACGTCCTGACCTTCTGGCCCCGGTGGTACCACCCGCTGGCACCGCCCAGCTACAGCGCGCGAGCGGTTCCGGAGCTGCAGACGCGGTTGTCCGTGCTGGTCCGGGAGGGCACGGCCGTCACGGTGTCGGCCCACAGCCAGGGGTCCGTGCTGGCCCTGGTGGCCATCGACGGACTCCGACACGCCGAGCCGACGAAGGCCGGGGAGGTCGTGGACCGCATCGCCCTGTTGACCCACGGCAGCCCCATCACGCGGCTGTACCTCCGGTTCTTCCCGGCCCTCCTCGACGGGTCGATCCGGCGGGTCGCCAAGGCCCTCTGCCCCGACGCCGTGGCGGGATGCCGGTGGGTCAACCTGTACCGCGCCAGCGATCCGATCGGGGGTGCGATCGCCGGTGAGGCGGGCGTCGTCGACCCGCGGAGCCTGTTCGCCGGGGCTCCCGACTGCCCGGTGGGTGGCGAGATCGTCAACCCGATCCCCGACCCTGACCTGCGTGCGGCCCTGCAGGAGGGGGCACCGTTTCCCGCACTGGGCGACCCCTACCCACGACCGCTGGGCCATTCGCGGTACCACGACGCCGATGCCTACCGGTGCGCGATGGAGGCGTTGGACGATGCCCTCCGCGCCACCGGTCGCGCCTAGCGCGCCGGACACGCGGCGACGACGAGCGAACTCACCTCGGTCGTGGTGAGCCCGGGGTGACCACGTGTCGGCCGGTCCGGTCGACCCGTCTCGGGCGGTAGGGTCCGACGCGACGGAAAGGGCCTGCGTGGTGGTCGACGGTGGGCGGGCGTTGGGTCGCGACACGATCCGGCGCGCGCCGAAGGTGCTGTTGCACGACCACCTCGACGGCGGTCTGCGACCGGAGACCATCGTGGAACTGGCGGCCGACGTGGGCCACGACCTGCCCACCGACGCCCCCGACGAGTTGGGGGCGTGGTTCCGGGACTCGGCGGACTCGGGCAGCCTCGAGCGCTACCTCGAGACGTTCGTCCACACCGTCGGGGTCATGCAGACCGTCACCGGCCTGCGGCGGGTGGCCCGCGAGTGCGTCCAGGACCTGGCCGCCGACGGGGTCGTGTACGCCGAACTGCGATGGGCGCCCGAGCAACACCTGGACGGCGGGCTGTCCCTGGACGAGGCGGTCGCCGCGGTCCGCGAGGGCATTGAGGAGGGACGGGACGCCGCGTCGGCGGCTGGCAACCCGATCACGGTCGGCCAACTGCTGACGGCGATGCGTCACCGGGCCCGGTCACGCGAGATCGCCGAACTGACCATCGCCAACCGTGACCGCGGCGTGCTCGGGTTCGACATCGCGGGTGCCGAGGCCGGCTACCCGCCGACCCGTCACCTCGACGCCTTCGAGTACCTCCAGCGCGAGAACGCCCACTTCACGATCCACGCCGGCGAGGCGTTCGGGCTCCCGTCGATCTGGGAGGCCCTGCAGTGGTGCGGTGCCGACCGGCTCGGCCACGGCGTACGGATCATCGACGACATCACCGTCGACAACGACGGCCGACCGAAGCTCGGGCGACTGGCGTCCTACGTGCGCGACACCCGGACGCCGTTGGAGTTGTGCCCGACGTCCAACGTCCAGACCGGCGCCGTGGCATCGATCGCCGAACACCCCATCGGGTTGCTGACCCGCCTTCGTTTCCGGGTGACGGTCAACACCGACAACCGCTTGATGAGCGGGACGTCGATGACCGGCGAGATGGTCGCGCTGGTCGAGGCCTTCGACTACGACCTCGATGACCTGCGCTGGTTCACGATCAACGCCATGAAGTCGGCGTTCCTGCCGTTCGACGAGCGCCTCGCGATCATCAACGACGTCATCAAGCCGGGCTACCGCGACCTGGGCGCGACCTGACCCGACGGTCGTCGCGACCCCGGCTCGGCGCGGCGCGCCGCGATCGTCACCCGACGACGCCGCGCGACCGCAGGTCGTCGACCACGCCCGGCGCCAGCCCGAGGTCGGCCAGGATCGCCTCGGTGTCGGCGCCGTCACCCCGGCGCGCACGCGGGTGGGCGGCCGGGGTCGCGGAGAAGCGCGGGGCAGGCGCGGGCTGGACCTCGCCGTCGACCTCGACCAGGGTCCCGCGGGCGGCCAGGTGCGGATGCGACGGGGCCTCGGCCAGCGACAACACCGGCGCGTAGCAGGCATCGGTGCCGGCGAGCAGGTCGTCCCAGTGGTCGCGGGGACGACTCGCGACCACCTCGGCGATCGCGGTCGACAGGTCGGCCCAGTCGTCGGGGTCGTCGCCCCGGCGGAACTCCTCGCCCAGGTCCAGCAGGTCGCACAGCGCCGCCCGGAACTGCGGTTCGATCGGTCCCAGTGCGATCCAGCGTCCGTCCGCGCACTCGTACACGTCGTAGAACCACGCCCCCGAGTCCAGCAGGTTGGTCCCGCGTTCGGGCCGGTGCAGGCCGGCCGCCGCCAGGTCGTGGAACATCGTCATCAGCAGCGACGCCCCGTCGACCATGGCGGCGTCGACGACCTGGCCCTCGCCCGTCGCCCGGCTGTGCAGCAGCCCGGCCAGCATCCCGGTCACCAGGAACATCGCGCCGCCACCGAAGTCGCCCACCAGGTTCAGGGGCACGGCCGGCCCCCGGCCGCGGCGACCGATCGCGTCCAGTGCCCCGGTGACCGCGATGTAGTCGAGGTCGTGGCCGGCCACGGTCGCCCATGGTCCGTCCTGTCCCCACCCCGTCATGCGGCCGTAGACCAGCGCCGGGTTGACGGCCAACAGGTCGTCGGGGCCCACGCCCAGGCGCTCGACCACGCCCGGCCGGAATCCTTCGATGAGCCCGTCGGCGTCCGCGGCCAGTCGCCGCACCAGGTCCACCCCGGACGGGTCCTGCAGGTCGATCGTGACGTGTGTCCGGCTGCGTTCCAAGTAGCGATGGCCCACCATCGACGGCGTCGCTGGACGGGCGATCCGGACGACCTCGGCACCGAGGTCGGCCAGCACCATCCCGGCGAACGGCCCCGGCCCGATGCCGGCCAGTTCGAGGATCCGGGTCCCGGCCAGCGGCCCGGCGGCTCCGGCGGTGGCGTCATGGTCGTTCGGGACGGTGGCGGTCACGGCGGGGCTCCGTGGGTCGGGTCGACGTGGGGGGGCGCGGCACGGTGCGCGCGCACCGTGGGGCGCTCAGGGGGCGAGGCCGGCGCCCCACGGGGTGTTGCGGACCAGGGTGAACAGCGCCAGCGACCACAGCACGGCGGTCGACGTGGTCGGCGACAGCACGATCATCCGGGGCGCGGGGTGACCCCGCCAGCGGTCGCGGACCCAGCGCACCCATGCGATCGCGAGCACCACGACCAGCAGGACGCCGGGGGCGTTGTTGCCGAGCGCGGCCACCACGTCGAGGTCGAGCAGGTCGCCCATCGCGCGCAACCCGCCGCACCCGGGACACCACAGTCCGGTCACGGCGTGGAACGGGCACAGCCCGATCCCGGCCGGCCCCCAACTGCCGGGCACGGACGGGTC
>JAGXFT010000053.1 GCA_024637135.1 Nitriliruptorales bacterium
GCCGATGACACCACGGCAACACCCATCCCGCGACCCACCGCCCCTCCACAGAACCACCACCGACGCCTCCCCTGGAGCGCCTACCCCAACCGAGTTACTGAATGATCGGGGCTAGGTTGGGGCGGGTCGGCGAGGAGCAGGACGTGCAGGTCGTGGTCGTGGGTGCCGGGATCATCGGCCTGCTGGCCGCGCATGCGCTGGTCCACCGTGGCCACGCCGTCGCGATCCACGCGGCCGAGGCCCCGGCGGCGACCACGTCGGCCACCGCGGGGGCGAGTTTCAAGGCCCGGTCGGTCGCGCCCGGTCCGGTCACCGACGACCTGGTGGCCATGAGCCGACGGGTGCTCGAGGAGTGGGACCGCCGCGGCTTCTCCGCCGCCCTCGGGGTCACCCGTCACCGCCACGTGTTGGCCTCCGACGCCGCGACCATCGACCTGCCGTACGCGGACCGGATGGATGACGTGGTCCGTCGCTCGAGCGACGACGGGGCGACGATCCGCGGGGGGTTCCGGACCGAACTTTCGTTCCGGACGTGGTACTTCGACGTGCCGTCGGTGTTGCCGGCCGTCGTCGCCCACGTGCTCGACGACCATGGCGTCGCGTTCGTGCGCCGGACGGTCGGGTCCCTGGGTGAGGTTGGAGCGGACGCGCAGGTGGTCGTCAACGCCACCGGCATGGGTGCCCGCGAGCTGGTGGACGACGAGCGCCTGGAGCCGATTCGCGGGCAGGGGGTGGTCGTGCCGTTCGCCGACCCGCCGGACTGGTCCGTGTCGGCCGACGGCTTCTACGCCTATCCGCGCGACGGCGGGCTGTTCCTGGGTGGCACGGCCGAGCCCGGCGCGTGGGACCGCACCCCCGATCCCGCCGTCACGCGCCGACTGGTCGCCGGCAACGCCCGGGTCTTCCCGGCCCTGGCCGATCTGCCCACCGACGACCTGGAGGCGGTCGTGGGGCTTCGTCCGTACCGCCACGGCGGCGTGCGGCTGGACCTGGACCGCGACGTCGCGCCGGTCCCCGTGGTCCACGCCTACGGCCACGGTGGCGCCGGCTGGACCCTCGCCCCCGGCACCGCGGTCGCCGTCGCAGACCTGGTCGAGCGGGTGGCCCACCATGGCTGACCCGGTGTCGTGGTCGCGGTGGCGGTCGCGGTCGTGGGCGAGCACATGGGCCCGACCTCACGTTCGAGGTTCCTCGCGCGTTGGCCGGGTGTGAACGACCTGCCGTTCGACCCGGTCGCCACCCGCCACGGGCCCACCGTGATGCGGGTCGTGCGAGCGGTGCTCGGACCGACGGCCGACGCCGACGACGCCTGGGCCGAGACCTACCTCGCGGCGCTGCGGGCCTGGCCCGACCTGTGTCCCGACAGCAACGTGGAGGGCTGGCTCGTGACGATCGCCCATCGCAAGGCCATCGACGTGGTCCGGCGGCGCCGCCGACACGCGGTGCCCACCGGCGACGCCCCCGAGCGGCCCGGCGCGGACCGCATCCCGGAGCCGGTCGACACGCACCTGTGGGCCGCGCTGGACCGGTTGCCGGACAAGCAGCGCCAGTGCGTGGCCTACCACCACGTCGCCGGCCTCCCCCATGCCGAGGTCGCCCGGATCGTCGGTGGCAGCGAGGCCGCGGCCCGCAAGGCGTCCTCGGACGGGATCCGGCGACTGCGGGGGGAACTGGCCTCGACCGAGGAGGGACCATGAGCGCCGACGACGACCTGTTCGCGGGACTCGACCTGGACCCCGCGGACCTCGCCCGCCTGCAGGACCGGCTGGCCGACCGGGCCACGTCGGCCGACCTGGTCGACGTCGCGTGGCGGGAGGTCGACAGCCCGTTCGGGTCCCTGCTGGTGGCCGCCACCCGACGCGGCGTCGTCAAGATCGCCTTCGAGCGTGAGGGCCACGATGCCGTGCTGGTGGACCTGGCGACCCGGGTCGGTTCGCGGGTGCTGCGCGCGCCGGCCCGCCTGGACGACGTCACCCGCCAGCTCGACGACTACCTCGCAGGCCGTCGACACACCGTCGAGGTGCCCATCGACCTCCGCCTGGCGAGCGGGTTCCGGCGCGAGGTGGTCGCGGCCCTGTCGACCATCGCCTGGGGCCACACCTCCAGCTACGGCGAGCTCGCGCGCGCCGTCGGCCATCCGCGTGCGGCGCGCGCCGTCGGTACTGCGTGTGCGCAGAACCCGCTGCCGTTGGTCCTGCCGTGCCACCGGGTGGTGCGGTCCGACGGCACCCCCGGCCAGTACGCCGGTGGGGTCGCGGTCAAGCGTTGGTTGCTGGCCCACGAGGCCGCGGCCTGATCTGCAGCACTGACCTGCAGCCCCGACCCGCAGCCGTACTTCAGCCCGCGAACAGCCGCACGAGTTCGCGGGTGAAGGCCGGCAGGTCGTCCGGGTTGCGGCTGGTCACGAGGTTGCCGTCCACGACGACCTCCTCGTCCACCCAGTCCGCCCCGGCGTTGCGAAGGTCGGTCTGCAGGCTCGGCCACGAGGTCAGGCGCCGGCCACTGACCACGTCGGCCTCCACCAGCGTCCACGGGGCGTGGCAGATCGCGGCCACCGGCTTGTCCGCGGTGAAGAACGAGCCGATGAAGGTCACGGCGTCGTCGTCCATGCGCAGCGCGTCGGGGTTGGCGACCCCGCCCGGCAGCACCAGGGCGGCGTAGTCCGAGGGGTCGGCGTCGGCGAAGGTCGCATCGACGTCGAAGGTGTCGGCCTTGTCGAGGTGGTCGTAGGCCTGCACGGTCCCGGACTCGGGCGCCAGCAGGCGCGGGGTGCCGCCGGCTGCCTCCACGGCCGCCCACGGCTCGGTCAGCTCGACCTGCTCGATGCCCTCGGTCGCCACGGCGAACGCGACGGTCTTGCCCTGCAGTTCGGTGCCCATGCTGGTTCCTCGGTCGGTGGACACCCACGGTACGAAGGCCTCGGGGGTCGGTTGGTGGCCGATCGACGGGTCGCCCGCGACGTTCGGCGGGTGGTCGTTCGGCCCGGTGGCCCGGCGGTCGGAGGGGCCGCCGCCGTGCAGCAGGAGCACGTCATGCCGACAGCACCGGTCAGACGTCGAGGTGCTTGGTGGCCTCGCGAAACGTCAGACCGGACCAGGTGTCGCGGTGGGCCAGGACGAGGTCACGGACCGCGTCGGGGGCGACCCGCGCGTACTGGCGCAGGGCCCAGCCGATCGCCTTGCGGATGAAGAACTCGTCCTCGTGGGCCCGGCGGAGGCAGAAGTCGAACAGCATCGACTCGTCGGTGTCGTCCGCGTGCTTCAACTGGGCCAGGATGGCCGTGCGACGACGCCAGAGGTGGTCGTCGTCGATCCATTCCTCCAGCACCGGCCCGACCTCGGCGCGGTCGGTGCGAAGGACCGCACCGACGAGGTTGGCGGCCACGTCGTCGACGAGGTCCCACCAGGCACCCTCCACGACCACCTGCTCGTACAGCGGCAGCGAGGCGGGCACGATGAACCGCGACCAGTGCCGTGCCCAGGCGATCGCGAGGTACCTCTCCTCGCGGTGGGGTTGGGCCCACAGGCCCTGGACCGTGGCGACGTACTGGTCGTGGGTGGCGATCGGGAACTCGTCGGCGAGGTCGCGCAGGACCCCCGTGCGCGCGGCCTTCTTCACCCCGTGGAACGGCATGTCGGTCTTCATGTAGGCCGCCATGGACGTGGCGGCCTCGGGGTCATCCAACGCGGCCAGCGCCGTCGTGGCCCGGTCGGCGAGCACCTCCGGCAGGGATGCACGCACGCAGGCTCCACCTCGTCGACGACGCTGACCCGAATCGGCGCGAACCGTAGGCGGCGGGCAGACTGGCGACGACGTCGACGCACAGGCTCGTCATGACCGACCAGGATCCCGCCCCGCCCGTCGGGGTCGTGGTGGGCGACGACGGTGTCGCCCGGTGCCCGTGGGCCACGGCCGAACCCGAGCGGACCTACCACGACACCGAGTGGGGGAGGGAGGTGCGTGGCGAGCGAGCACTGTTCGAACGCCTGAGCCTCGAGGCGTTCCAGTCCGGCCTGAGTTGGCGGGTCATCCTGGACAAGCGCGAGGGGTTCCGACGAGCCTTCGCCGACTTCGATCCCGAGGTGGTCGCGACCTTCGACGACGACGACGTCGCCCGCCTGCTGGACGACGCCGGCATCGTCCGCAGCGGGGCCAAGGTCCGTGCGACGATTGGCAATGCCCGTGCCACGCTGGACCTCCGCGACGAGGACGGCCTCGACGCGTTCCTGTGGTCGTATCGCCCGGACACGACGCATGCGCCTCGCACCGTCGCCGAACTCCCGACCCGCTCGGACACCTCTGCCGCCATGGCGCGGGCCCTCAAGCAGCGCGGGTTCTCGTTCGTGGGCCCGACCACCATGCACGCGCTGATGGAGGCCGTGGGGATGGTCGACAACCACCTCGTGGGGTGCCAACGACGCGGGGTGGCCCGCACCTGACGAGCCCGATCGGGTGGTCGACCCACGGGCGGCCGCCCGGTTCGCCGAGCGAGCACCGAACGGCCTACCATGCGGCCTCGTGCCGGGTGCGGACGACATGGTCGCCACTCCCGGCCGTTGCATGGGAATCGAAAGGTCCCGCGTGTCCCAGTACGAGGTGTGGCCCGGTTCGTCGGAACCGTTGGGCCCGTCCTACGACGGCCTCGGCACCAACTTCTCGCTCTACAGCGAGGCGGCCGAGGCCGTGGAGTTGTGCCTGTTCGACGACGACGGCACCGAGACGCGGATCCCGCTGACCTCCTTCACGAACCATCGGTGGCACGGGTACGTGCCCGACATCGGTCCGGGGACCCACTACGGCTATCGCGTGCACGGGCCGTGGGACCTGGGTGCGGGCCACCGCTGCAACCCGAACAAGCTCCTGTTGGACCCCTACGCCCGGGCCATCGCCGGGGACCTGGCCTGGGACCCGTCGGTCCATGCCGCCGACCCCCATGACATGGCGCGGCGGCCCGACCCGGCCGACTCCGCACCGTTCGTGCCACGCTCGGTCGTGGTGTCGTCGTCGTTCAACTGGGGCAACGACCGGCCCCCGGACCACGAGTGGTCCGACATGGTGATCTACGAGGTGAACGTCAAGGGCTTCACCATGTCCATGCCGGGCATCCCCGACAGCATGCGGGGCACCTATGCCGGCATGGCCCACCCGGCAGCGATCGAGCACCTGACCATGCTGGGCATCACCTCGGTCGAACTCCAGCCGGTGCAGGCGTTCCTGTCCGAGGGTGACCTGGTCGCGCGCGGACTGACCAACTACTGGGGCTACAACCCCATCAACTGGTTCGCGATCCATCCGGGCTGGGCGCGGACGTCGGACCCCCAGGAGGTCGTCAACGAGTTCAAGGGGCTGGTCAAGGCGCTGCACACCGCCGGCATCGAGGTCCTGCTGGACGTGGTCTACAACCACACCGCCGAGGGCAACGCCAACGGGCCGATGCTGTCGCTGCGTGGGATCGACAACTTCCAGGCCTACCGGCTGGCTGCCGACGACCGATCGCACTACGTCAACTACTCCGGCACCGGCAACACCGTCGACCTGCGTTCCAAGTCGATGACCAAGCTGGTCATGGACTCGTTGCGCTACCTCGTCACCGAGTGCCGGGTCGACGGCTTCCGCTTCGACCTCGCCACCGCCCTGGCGCGCGGCGACCACGGCTACTCCGACCAGGCCGCGTTCCTGTCGGCCGTCCACCAGGACCCGATCGTCAGCCAGACGAAGCTGATCGCCGAACCCTGGGACGTCGGGCCCGGTGGCTGGCAGCAGGGTCGCTTCCCCGCGCCGTGGGCCGAATGGAACGCGACCTTCCGGGACACGATCCGTGACATCGGCCGCGGCGAGGACGGCACGCTCGCGGCGCTGTCATCCGCGATCGCCGGCAGCCAGGGGCTGTTCGAGCACAACGGCCGCGGTCCCGGTTCCAGCATCAACTTCATCACGGCCCACGATGGCTTCACGCTGGCCGATCTGGTGGCCTTCGAACGCAAGCACAACGAGGCCAACGGCTACGACAACACCGACGGCCACGACGACAACCGCACCTGGAACACCGGGGTCGAGGGCCCGACCGACGACCCCGACGTGAGCGTGTTGCGCCAGCGCCGGGTGCGCAACATGTTGATGATGCTGCTGCTGAGCCAGGGCGTGCCGATGCTGCTGGGCGGCGACGAGATCGGCCGCACCCAGCAGGGCAACAACAACGCCTTCTGCCAGGACAACGAACTGACCTGGTTCGACTGGGACGCCGCCGACCGGGACGTGCTGGCGTTCACCGCCGGGCTGGTTGCGCTCCGGCGCGCCCACCCCGTTTTCCGCCGCCGCCACTTCCTCGTCGGGGGCTTCGGGGACACCGGGGACTACGACGTCGCATGGCTGACCCGCGAGGCCGGGGCCATGCGCGAACAGGACTGGCACGCCCCGGGCGTCAAGACCCTCCAACTCGTGCTCGACGGCCAGGCGATCTCGCGCCGTGGTGACCGTGGTGAACCGGTCGAGGACCACACCTACCTGTGGTTGATCAACGCCCACAAGGACTCGCGCACCTTCACCCTGCCCAACGAACGCATCGGCCACGCCTGGCAGATGGTGGTCGACACGGCCACCGGTGAGCCGCCACGGTCCGACGGCGACGTGCACACTGCGGGCGACGAGCTGCGCCTGCGTGGCCACCACCAAGTGCTCTTCCAGCACGTCGACAGCGATCCGACCGGCGCGACCACCCGGCGTCCCGCCGCCACCCGTTCCACCTCCACGAAGGCTGCACCATGACGACCATGACCATGCCGCTCGACCTCGTCCGCGACTCGATCGCACTGCGGGTCGGCGAACTCGAGGACCGACTCCCGGAACCCCTGCGGCCGCTGGCCGCCGTGGCCTACAACTACCGCTGGTCGTGGACGCCCGGCGCCATCGACGTGTTCATGGCGGTGGACCCGGGACGCTGGGAGGCCGTCGGTGCCAACCCGGTCCGCCTGCTGGTGGAGGCGTCGCGGTCGAGCCTGGAGGCGGCCGCGGCCGACGCGGACCTGGTCGCACGGATCGAGGCGCTGGCCGCCGAACTGGCCCACGACCTCGACCGTCCGTCCATGGACGGGTTCGACCCGACCACCCCGGTCACGTTCCTGTGCGCCGAGTTCGGCATCCACGAGTCGATGCCGCTGTACTCCGGCGGGTTGGGCGTGCTGGCCGGCGACATCCTCAAGGAGGCGTCCGACCTCGCCCTGCCGATGCTGGCGGTGGGCCTGTTCTACCGCAACGGCTACTTCCAGCAACGCCTCGACGCCACCGGGTGGCAGGTCGAGTCGTGGCAGGAGACCGACCCCGAGCTGAGCCCGATCGTGCCGCTGGTGCGGGACGGCGAGCAGGTCACGCTCACCGTCCCGATCCGCGGCGTCGAGGCGGACGCGCAGGCGTGGGTCGTGCAGGTGGGACGGGTCCCGTTGTTGTTGCTGGACACCGACCTGCCCCAGAACTCCCCGGCCGTGCGCTGGACGACGGCGCGTCTCTACGACGGCAACAACGATGTTCGGCTGGCGCAGTACGTCACGCTGGGCATCGGGGCCGTGCGTCTGCTGGACCGCCTGGAGGTGCAGCCGGCGCTGCTGCACATGAACGAGGGCCACGCGGCCCTCGCGGCCGCGGAACTGATCGCCCAGCGCGTCGCCGCGGGTGAGAACTACGACGACGCCCGCGACGCGATCCGCGACCGGTGCGTGTTCACCACACACACCCCGGTGGCGGCCGGCAACGAGACCTACCCGCCCGAGGAACTGCTGGCCGCACTCCCGGGGCTGGGTGACCGCATGGGCATCGGCTCGACCGGCCTGCTCAACCTCGGGCGGATCCAGCCCGGCGACCCACGCGAACCCGCCGGGATGACCCCGATGGCGATGCGCCTGGCCCGCAACACCAACGGCGTGGCCGAGCGCCACGGCCAGGTCGCCCGGGGGATGTGGCAGCCGCTGTTCGGCGGCGACGAGGCCGACGTCCCGATCGGCCACGTCACCAACGGCGTCCACCTGCCGACCTGGATGGGCAACGAGTTTCGCACGCTGCTGGATCGTCACCTCGGTGACGGCTGGTGGCGCCGAGCCGACGACCCCGAGGTGTGGGCGCCGGTGGCCGACATCCCGGCGGCCGAACTGTGGGAGGCCCGGTCGCTCGCACGGTCCAGCCTGGTGGGCTGGGCGCGGGAGGTCGCGGCCAAGGACCGGCTCCGCCGGGGCGACTCGCTGGAGTGGGCCGAGTTGGGCATGAACGGGCTGGCCGAGGACGCGCTGACGCTGGGCTTCGCGCGGCGGGTCGCCGGCTACAAGCGCCTGTACCTGCTGACCCGCGACGTCGACCGGATGGCCCGGCTGATGGCCGGTGACCGTCCGGTGCAACTCCTGATCGCCGGCAAGGCCCACCCCAAGGACGACGGTGCCAAGGCGATGGTGCGCGAACTGTTCGCCAACCGGGGCAACCCCGAACTGGCCGAGCGGGTGTTCTTCCTCGAGGACTACGACATCGAGATCGGACGGCGCCTCACGGCCGGTTGTGACGTCTGGGTCAACGTGCCGCGACCGCCGCTGGAGGCGTCCGGGACGTCCGGGATGAAGGTCGTGCTCAACGGTGGCCTCAACCTGTCGGTGCTGGACGGCTGGTGGGCCGAGGGCTACGAGTCCACCGAGTGGGGTCCCAACGGATGGGGCATCGACGGTTCGGTCAGCGATGACCACGGACGACAGGACCACGAGCACGCCACCGCCCTGTACGACCTGTTGGAACAGCAGGTGGTGCCGCACTTCTACGACCACGACGCCGACGGCGTCCCGCAGGCCTGGGTCACGATGATGCGGGCCTCGCTGATGACCCTCGGACCGCAGTTCTGTGCGAGCCGAATGATGCACGACTACGTCCGCCAGGTCTACTGAGACCCCGCGCCGTGTTCAGGCGTCGCGGATCGCGGCCTTGATGGCGCCGGCCGTCTGGTCGTCGATGTCGTCCATGCCGAGGTCGACCATGGATGGCCCGATGACGGCTCGGGCCCGGAACGCCGCCACGACAGGTCAGTCCGTCGCGACGGGGTCCACGGCCTTGGGGAGGCGCTTGACGCGGGCGCGACGTTGCGAGCGCGTGGGGATCATGCTGCGCATCTCCTCCAGGCGGCCGAAGCACAACAGTCGGTCCCCGGCCTCCAGGACCCGGGACTGCCGTGGGTTGGGGACCACGTGCGAGTCCCGGTGCAGCGTCAGCACGGTGATGTCGCGGTCCCGCAGTCCCGATTCGGCGAGGGTCGCCCCGACCAGGTCGGCGTCCTCACGGACCAGCAGTTCGGCCACCCCGTAGCCGGTCGACACCGACAGTCGTTGGCGCACGTCCAACTCCGGGAAGGCGACCTGGTTGTCGATGTGGTCGATGATCGCGCCGGCCACGTCCAGCCGGGTGGCGGCC
>JAGXFT010000054.1 GCA_024637135.1 Nitriliruptorales bacterium
CCGGAACGCGCGCTGGGAGCTGCCCGACCAGATGGCGTCGTGGGCCGTGCCCGGCGCGTACCAGAAGATGTCCCCGCGCCCGTCACCGTCGAAGTCGGCGGTCACCGGCTGGTAGATCCCGTTGACCCGCTCGGTCGCCAGGTCGAAGCCCGCGGGCGGCATCGGGTCGCACAGCCCGACCCGTCGGGTCAGGTCGCACAACGTCGAGTCCCGCTCCCACACCAGTGAGCCCGACCGCGAGTTGAGCCCGAGCCGCAGCGAGGCCTGGATGTCCACGCTGTAGCCGGTGTCGGCCTGCAGCCAGTGCCGGTGGGCGGTGTCGTCGGCCCGGTAGGCCACGAAGGGGGCGGTGATGGGCGCCGGACCGAACCCCTCGCGTGCGAACCCGTCGTATCCCTGGGCACGGTCGGGGTCGACGAACCAGCACCGGAAGGTGGTCGCCGAGCCATCGGTGCAGGTGTGGGCCTCCATGCCGCCCAGCACGCCGACCGCGGCCTCGCGGGCCAACCCGGTCAGTTCCCCGTCCACCAGCAACTCGTCGTAGATCGCCTTGCACTTGCCGTTGCGGCACGCGTTCCACGGTGCCCAGACCGAACCGAAACTGGGATTGCTGCACCACCGGCTGGCGATGTAGGCGGCGGTGTAGTCGGCGATGAAGCGCGCGTCGATCCGGTCGAAGGAGGTGAACCCCCGCAGGGACGCGTCGTCCCACTGCCACGCTCCGATGCCGGGGTGCCAGAACGCGTCCCGATAGGTGTTGGGGTTCGCGAAGGAGTGCAGCGAGTCCTGGTTGTCGTAGCGGCTCAGGGTCATGGGCGCGGGCGAGGACCCGGCCGGGGCCCCGGTCTCGTCGAAGGTCGGGGCCAGCACCAGTGCCACCAACTGGTCGGTGGTGCGGCGGTTCGCGGGCGTGGAGCAGTCGTCCTTGTGGTCGCGGGCGGCCTGGATCACCTCGCTGGTCGGCCCCTCGCCGAAGGTGCGGTCCGCGCGGGCCGGGGTGGCGATCACGACGGTGGACGCCAGGCCGACGACGATCGACAGCACCAGGATCAGGGGGGACGGGCGGACGAGGGGGGATCTCATGATCCGGTCCCCCACAGCATCAGTCGGGCGGCGTCCAGCGCCGGTGGGCCGGGTTCGGCCACGACGAAGTCGCTGATCTCGCCGGGCGCGAGGTCGGGGGTCGCGACGATGCCGGTGGTCGCCCCCACCAGGCGACCGTCGCTGCCGATCCAGGCGGCCACCACCTGCAGGCCCTCCACTGGGCCGAACGCGGCCACCTCGCCGAACACGACCATCGGGTGGCCGTCCGCGTCGTCGTACAGGTAGGTGTCGGCCGGGCGAGGGTCCTCCACGCCACGCTGCCAGAAGGTCGCCAGGTCCACCTCGCGGGCGGGTGCCGTCGCGGCGTCGGGCGCGGTGACGTCCCAGTCGAGGTCGTCGGGCTCCACGTCGCCGACCTCGAGTTCGAACGGTGCCGGTTCGCCCGGTCGCAGCACCGGCAGGAGTGCCTCCACCCGGGCATCTCCGACCGCGACCGTGACGGGCCCGACCGGCACGTCGCGCTCGTTGCGGACGAGCCCGATCGCCACGCCGTCGCGCACGGTGACGGTGTCGGCGAGCACCTCCACCGTGGCGCGACCCGACGTGGTCCAACGGGTGCCCTGGAACCCGGCCAACAGGCGCCAGTCGTCGTCGCCCGTGCCGGCCCGCGCCGACGCCAGCACCGACGCGTCCAGGCGTCCGACCTCGTCCGACGCGCCGTCCAGCGGCGACACCTCGGCGCGGGGCGACGACGACGGCCGTTCGACGTCGCCGACCGCCAGGTCCTCGGCCGGCACCGTGGGCAACGCCAGATCGGCCGGGGCCACGGCGACCGGGTCGGGCTGGCCACAGGCCGTGACGGCGGCGGCCAGGGCGGCGGCCACCAGGCATCGGCGCGCGCCGGAACGGATCGGCATCTCGGGTCCTTGGACGGGGGGGTGCCACGCGACTGCCCACGGTCGCGTAACAGGACGCGGGCAACAGGAGGCTACTGGATCCTCACGCGTGGTCGCGCCACAGCGGTGCGGGATCCGCCGTCCGGCTGGTCGTCAGTCGGGCGAGGAAGCTGCTTCCAGGGCGTCGAAGTCGAACTTGATCTGGGCCAGGTGCTCGTGTTCCTCGGGGACCGGGATCGGGTACTCGCCGTCGAAACAGGCCCGGCACAACTCGTGCTTGGGCATCGGGGTCTGGGCGATCAGCCCGTCGAGGCTGATGTAGTGCAGGGAGTCGGCCTGGATGTAGTCCCGGATCTCGTCGACCGTCATGTCCGCCCCGATCAACTGGGCTCGCGTGGCCATGTCGATCCCGTAGTAGCACGGGTTCTTGACCGGCGGCGAACAGATCCGCAGGTGGACTTCGGCCGCCCCGGCGGCCTTGAGCATCGCCACCAGCTGTCGTGAGGTGTTGCCCCGCACGATCGAGTCGTCGACCACCACCAGCCGGCGACCTCCGACGATCTCGCGTACCGGGGACAGCTTGAGCCGGATCCCCATCTGGCGCAGCGAGTCGGTCGGCTCGATGAAGGTCCGTCCGACGTAGCGGTTCTTGACCAGCCCGTCCGCGAACGGCAACGCGGACTCGGCCGCGTAGCCCGCCGCGGCGTCGCGTCCCGAGTCCGGCACCGCGATGACGATGTCGGCGTCCACGGGCGCCTCGCGCGCCAACTGCCGGCCGACCTCGCGCCGCGAGTACAGCACGCTGCGTTCGGCCTGGACGTGGTCGGGGCGGGCGAGGTAGACCCACTCGAACAGGCAGAAGTGCGGGGTCGGGACCGCGAACGTGCGACTGTGCATGCCGTCGTCGTCCAGGATCACGAGTTCACCGGGTGCCACCTCGCGCACCGGCACGGCCCCGGTGATGGTCAGCGCGGCGGTCTCGGAGGCCACGACCCAACCACCGGCCGGCAACCGCCCGACCACCAACGGTCGCACCCCGTGGGGATCGCGGAACGCATAGACACGCTCGTTGTCCATCAGCACGACCGAGAACGCACCCTGCAGTTTCGGGGCGACCTCCATGATCGCCGACTCGACCGACACGTCGGGGTCGCGGGCCAGCAGGTCCGCCATCAACCCCGAGTCGTTGCCGCTGGCCACGCCCAGCATGCGGGCGATCTCGGCGGTGTTGACCAGGTTGCCGTTGTGGCCCAACGCGATGCCGGACCCGACCGCGCTCTCGCGGTAGGCCGGCTGGGCGTTGTTCCACGAACTCGAGCCGGTCGTGGAGTAGCGACAGTGCCCGATCGCGACGTGGCCGGGCATCGCCGCCAGTCCGGACGGCGTGAAGACCTGGTTGACCAGCCCCATGTCCTTGTGCACCACGATCCGGGTGCCGTCGGAGGTGGCGATCCCGGCCGACTCCTGGCCGCGGTGCTGCAGGGCGTAGAGCCCGTAGTAGGTCAGCGTCGCCACGTCCTCGTCCGGGGCGAAGATCCCGAACACGCCGCACTCCTCGCGTGGGCCCTCGGCCAGGTCGCGCGGATCCACGGGCGAGCCGTCGAACCCGGTGGCGGCGTTGCCCGGAGGAGCGCCGGCCGTCGGGACGCCGGGCAGGCCGGAAATCGTGGCGTCGGTGCGGGCATCGGGCGTGGAGCGCGGATCCGCGGCGGTCATGCCGGTCCTTGTGCTCGGTGGGGGTCGTGGGGATGAAGGGGGTGCGAGGTCGGTGGTGGGGTCGGTCGCGGCGCTTCAGGCACGGTCGGGCGAGGGGTCGACGACCGCCGGAACCCCGCCCAGGTGAGCGGCCCGGACGTCGTCGAGGGCGAGGTCCAACAGGCCCTGCACCTCGACCCGGTCGCCGCCCACGGTGCCCACGTCGGCCAGTGGGACGTCGGCGTCGACACACAACTGCGCCAACTGGCGCACGCTCCGTGACGGGGCACTGACCAGCACGCGGGTCGGGGACTCGCTGAACAGCAACTGCGCGGGGTCCTTGGTGTCGGTCGGCACGATCTGCACGCCGATGTCGCCGCCCACCGTGGCGTCGGCCAGGGCTGCGATGAGGCCACCGTCGGAGATGTCGTGCGCAGCGTGCAGCAACCCGGCGCGCACGGCCTGCTCCAGCACGACCGCGAGCCGTGCCTCCAATGCCAGGTCCACCGGGGCGAGGCGACCACCCAGCGGCAGGTCCAGGTAGGCCTGCAGCGCCGAGCCGGCCAGCCCCGAACGGGTCTCGTCACCCAGCAGGAACACGATGTCGCCCTCGGCCACGAACGACGAGCCGATCGCCCGCGACGCGTCGTCCAGCAGGCCCAGCACGCCGATCACCGGCGTCGGCCAGATGTGGGTGAAGCGTGGGTCGGCGTCCCCGTCCGCGCGTGCTCCGTCGATCCTCGACTCGTTGTACAGCGACACGTTGCCACCGGTCACCGGGATGCCCAGCGTCCGGGTCGCCTCGCCCAGCGCGGCGATGGACGTGGCCAGCTGCCACATCACCTCGGGACGCTCGGGGTTGCCGAAGTTGAGGCAGTTGGTGGTCGCGATCGGGGTCGCGCCGACGCACGCGACGTTGCGGAAGGCCTCGGCCACCACGCGGCGGGTGCCCTCGGCCGGGTCCAGTTCGCACCAGCGACCGTTGCCGTCCAGCGCACAGGCCACGCCACGGGTCGAGCCCGGCAACCGGATGACCCCGGCGTCCGCCTCGCCCGGGCCCAGCACCGTCCCGGCCCGCACGTAGGAGTCGTACTGCTGGTGGACCCAGGCCGCGCTGGCCAACGAGGGGCTCGCCAACAATCCCAACACGAAGGCCCCGAGGTCACCGTCGTCGGCGATCCCGGGCACCGGCAGGTCCTCGGCCTCCACCAGCGCGTAGCCGTCCTGCCACGCCGGGCGCTGCTGCGGCCGGTCGTAGGTCGGACCCTCGTCGGCCAACGACCGGGCCGGCAGGTCGGCCACCAGTTCGCCCCGCCGGGTCAGCCGCAGGCGGTCGCCCGCCACGACCTCGCCCACCACCGACGCCGGCACGTCCCACGTCGCCGCGATCGCCAGCACCTCCTCGACGTGGTCCGGGTGCGTGAGCGCGAGCATGCGTTCCTGCGACTCCGAGCACAGGATCTCCCACGACTCCATCGACGGTTCGCGCAGGTGGACCGCGTCCAGGTCGACGTCCATGCCCATCGAGGCGGCCGAGGCCAGTTCGGACGTGGAGCAGGCGATGCCGGCGGCACCCATGTCCTGGATCCCGGCCAGCAGGTCGCGGTCGTAGAGGTCGAGGCAGCACTCGATCAGCGCCTTCTCGCGGAACGGGTCACCGACCTGCACGTTGGGGCGCTTGGCCTCCAGGCCCTCGTCGAACTCCTGGCTGGCCAGCACCGACGCGCCGCCGATCCCGTCACGGCCGGTGGACGAGCCCAGCAGGATCGCGACGTCGCCCACGCGTTCGGCCGTGGCCAACTGCAGGCGGTCGGCGGGCATCACCCCGATGGCCAGCACGTTGACCAGCGGGTTGGTCGCGTAGCGGTCGTCGAAGATGGTCTCGCCGCCGATGTTTGGCACGCCGACGCAGTTGCCGTACCCGCCCACACCGCGCACGACGCCGTCGATGATGCGACGTTGGAAGGCCGCCGCGCGGGGGCCGGTCCCGTCGACGGTGGGGTCCCCGAAGCGCAGGGCGTCCATGACCGCGATCGGGCGTGCGCCCATGGTGAAGATGTCGCGCAGGATCCCACCCACCCCGGTCGCCGCACCCTGGTAGGGCTCGACGAAACTGGGGTGGTTGTGGGACTCGACCTTGAACGCCACGGCCAGGCCGTCACCGACGTCGACCACGCCGGCGTTCTCACCCGGGCCGGCCAGGATCGCGGGCGAGGTCGCGTCCAGCGTGCGCAGGTGCACCTTGGAGGACTTGTAGGAGCAGTGCTCGGACCACATCACCGAGTACATCCCCAGTTCGGCCACAGTCGGCACCCGGTCGAGTGTGGCCACGATGGCGTCGTACTCGTCGCCGCGCAGGCCCAGTTCGTGCCCCAGTTCACGGGCACGTTCGTCCGTCAGGGTCTCGTTGGCGGGGAACCGCGACGCACCGGCTGATCGGGGCGGCGTGGTCGTGTCCGCGGCACGCAGGGTGGGCGAGTCGGTCACCGTGGTGGGCCTTGGGTCGGGATGGGCGCGGGGTCGGTCTGCTGGGGCGATGTGCTGGGGTCGGTGGAGATCCGTCAGGCGGGCGCGGTGGCCGGGGCAGCCGACACCGCGCCGACCAGGCCGGTGAACATCGGGAGGAAGTCGTCGCCGCCGGCGAGGGCGGGGTCGACGGCGTGCTCGGGGTGCGGCATGAGGCCGACCACGTTGCCGGCGGCGTTGCAGATCCCGGCGATGTCGCGCGCGGAGCCGTTGGGGTTGTCGGCCTCCACGTACCGGAACACGACCCGCCCGTCGGCCTCCAGGGCGTCCAGGGTGGCGTCGTCGGCGTGGTAACAGCCCTCACCGGACTTGACCGGCACCGAGAAGGGCCCGGCGTGGTCGAAGCCGCGGGTGAACGGGGTGTCGCGCCGCTCCACGGTCAGGAAGGTGGGACGCGACACGAACCGCAGCCCGATGTTGCGCAGCAACGCGCCGGGAAGCAGGCCGGCCTCACACAGGATCTGGAAGCCGTTGCAGATGCCGAGCACGGGACCACCGTCAGCCGCGAAGTCCCGCACCGCGGCCATGATCGGGGCATGCTGGGCGATCGCCCCGGTCCGCAGATAGTCGCCGTAGGAGAAGCCACCCGGGAGCACGACCGCGTCGACCCCGGACAGGTCGTCGTCGCCGTGCCACAGCGCGACGCCCTCGCCGCCACCGGCCGCGGCGGCGACCCGGGCGTCGTGGTCGTCCAGCGAACCGGGAAAGGTGATCACGCCGACGCGCATGCTGCTCCAACCTCGTCTGGTCTGTCGTCCGGGGTGGCGAACGGGGTGGTGGCGAACGGGATCGGGTGGTCGGCGCGGCCGGCGGTCGACCGGACTGGCGGTCGGTCGCGCCGGGGCGACACCCGGAACGGTAGTGGAGTCACCACGCCGGACTCGACCGGCGTCGGCGATCCGTGCCACCACCGCGCGCCACCACCACGGGTGGACGTGCCGGGCCTGGTCGTCGGATGTCGCCAGCGACGTCCGGGCGACGCCGTCACGGGCGGTACCCGGCGTCGACGAAGGCCGCGAGTGGGTCGTCCAACGCCAGGATCGTGTCGGCGTCGATGCATCCCAGCGGCGGGTCGTCGCCCATCGACAGGCGCTCGCAGGCCCGCTGCACCACCTCGGTCGCGCCCAGCTCCTGGGTCGCCGACACCGGGGTTCCGGGCCAGGAGTCGCCCAGGTGGACCAGTTCGTGGAGGACGAACGGGGCGCCGCGTGTGGCGTTGGCGAACTGGAACCGGGGCGACAGTTCCAGCACGATCCGGTCGTCCTCGACGCGGGTCGACGACTCCGTCCCGGTGAACTCGAAGGTCGCGATGCGGACCAGGCCGTTCCCGACACGAAGGGCATCCAGGCCGGCCTCGGCCCGGGGGAAGTCGCCCGAGGCCAGCAACTGGCAGGTGGCCGCCAACGCGCGGTCGGTGGTCGCACGCGCGCCCGCGTCGCCGAACAGTTCGATCCCGTCGGCACACCCCGTCGCGTCCTCGTACTCGATCGTGGCATTGAGGACGGCCGAGCCACGCTCGTGGGTGACCGTGGAGGTGCCGGGGGGGCGACGTTCCGCCGCCGTCAGTTCGACCCGCCCCCCGAAGGCGACGAAGGCCCAGGCCGTGATCGCGATCGCGGCCACGAACAGCACCAGCATCGTGATGACGAACCAGCGCGCCAGCACGGGTTCGCCGTTGGACAGGGCGGGCAGGCCGTCGCCGACGCCTCCGGGGGATGCCATGGTCGTGTCGTCCCCGTGGTCAGGAGTTGGCGTCGGCGCGCTCGTCGGTCGTGATGGTGCGCCAGGTGTAGGTCTCGATCACCGGGTTCGTCAGGAAGTCGTCCGCCATCGCCTCGACCGTCGCTTCGAGTTCACCCTCGGCCACCTCCAGGTCCAGTTCGATGTGCTTGCCGATCCGGACGTCCGCGGCCTCACCGTGGCCGAGCCCGGGCAGCGCCCGCTCCAACGCCCGTCCCTGCGGATCGAGGATCTCGCGCTTGAGCAGCACGTCGATGGCGACACGGGGCATGGCAGACCTCGGGTACGTCGGATGGTCGTACCCGGAGTCTACGTCCCACCTCGCCCCCTCCCCGTCACCCCCCAGTCAACCCCCCCGTCGGCCCACGTGTGCGTTCCTCGTTCCACGGGCGGAACCCCCGACGCACGGAGGCAGGCTCGCGTCGGATGTGTGCGTCGCTCGTTCCACGGGTGGAACCACGGACGCACACATCGGGGTGGGCGGTGTCAGCGGGTGGGGACGGGGGCGGACCGGGTGGCGCCGACGATGGCGGTGGACAGGCGGAAGAAGCGCACGTCGCCCAACGGGGTCGTCGCGGTCCCGAGCCGATTGGTGACGAATGCCACCGACAGGTCGCCGACCGGGTCCACCCAGGCCCCGGAGCCACCGAAGCCGTAATGGCCGAATGCCTGGCGGGGACGGCGACCGGCCATGAAGGCGCGGTGGTAGCCCAGCCGCCAGTACATCGGGATGCCCATGACGTAGTCACGGCCCTTCTCCTGCACGATCCGGAGCCGGTCCGACGAACCCTCCGACAACAACCGGACGCCATTGACCTCGTGGCCGCCCAGGCCGGTGTACAGCGCCGCGAGGTCGCGGGCGGTGAAGACCCCGTTGACCGCCGGCATCTGGGCCCCCAGCACCCGTCGCGTAGGATCCATGAACAACTCGTTGATGCCGGGCACACCCATGGCCTCGGAGGCACGACGGGCCCACGACGTCAGGCCGGGCAGGCGGTGGAGCAGGTCGCCGAAGTCCCAGCCGGTCTCGAGCAGTTCCGCGACGTGGGCCCGTTCCCCGTCCGGGATCCCGATGCGCAGGCCGGTCAACCCCAGGGGTTCGGCCAGTTCCTCCTGCCACAGGTCGCGCATGTCGCGGCCGGTGACGGCCCGCATCAGGCCGGACAGGATCCAGCCGAACGTCATCGCGTGGTACCCGGGCCCATTGCCGGGCAGGGGGTCGGGGGTGGCCGCGGCCAGCCGCGCCTCCATCTCCTCGTCCTCGAGCAGGTCCTGGGCGGAGTCGATCAGGTCGCGCACGTCGTGGAGCCCGGCCTGGTGGGTCAACACGTCCCGGACCGTGATGCCGGCCTTGCCGTTGACACCGAAGGCCGGCCACCAGGCCGCCACCGGTCGGTCCAACTGGAGTTCGTGGCGGTCGAGGTACCGGTGCACGACGGCCGCGGTCACGCCCTTGGAGGTGGAGAAGGAAGGCGCACCGGTCTCGGCCAGCCATGGCCGCCGGGTCGCCCGGTCCCTGGTCCCGGCCCAGGTGTCGACCACCGGGACCCCGTGCCAGCGCACCGCCAGCGCACCGCCGCCTGCGCCGGGCTGGTCGAACAACGACTCGAAGCGGGCGGCGACCTTCTCGAAGCCGGGCGCCACCAGCGGCTCCGCCGGGATCCGGAGGACGTGCGCTGCGGGGGTCGTCGACACGGTCACCGCTCCTCGCTCGTCGGTCGGAGCGTCGTCGGCCACGGTCCGCGCATGCACGGGGGCCTGGCATCAGCCCGGCCCCAGCTCCAACGTGGAGCGTACGCTCCAGGTCGCCCTGTCGCCGCGCGCACGTTGCGTGGCGGCCCCCGTCGGAGGTCGGTCGCCGCGCGCGTTGGACGGACCGCCGTGGCACTAGCGTCGGATCCATGGCAACCACCGTCCTGGTCATCGCGGTCGTCTCCGCGGCCCTCGTGGTCGGCGCGGCCTGGGGCCTGTCCGGCCACCTGCCGGCGCACGTGGAGGGCTTCCTGGTCGCCCTCGCCGGTGGCGCGCTGATCGTGTCGGTCGTGACCGAACTGGTCGAACCGTCGCTGGAGGACGGCTCGGCACTGGCCGTGCTGGCGATGGTTGGGGCCGGCGCGGTCGTGTTCACCGCACTGGACTACGTCGTCGACGAGGTCTGGGGTGGCCAGAGCGGTGGCGGCCTGCTGGCCGCGATCACCCTCGACGGCGTACCCGAGAACCTGGCCCTCGGAGTCGCCCTGATCGGGGCCGGTGCCACCGAAGTCGCCGCCCTGGCCGGGTCGATCCTGTTGTCGAACCTGCCCGAGGCCGCCGGCGGGGCGAAGCAGATGGCGGACAACGACATGGATCGCGGGGTCGCCTTCGGCCTGTGGGTCACGACGGCAGTGGTGCTGTCGGCGTCGGCGCTGGCCGGGAACCTGCTGTTGGAACAGGCGGCCCCGTCGACGCTGGCGCTGGTTCGTGGGTTCGCGGCCGGCGCGGTCGTGGCCTCGCTGGCAACGGAGGTCTTCCCGGAGGCCTACCGCGAGGACCACCAGTCCACCGGGCTCGCGGCGGCGCTGGGCGTCGTGCTGGCCGTGGGGCTCGGCTTGCTCGCCGACGGCTGACCACCATCGGCCCGGTCCGCCCCCGAGACTGCGGCCGATCCACCACCCGGTCGTCAGGCCGTCAGGCCCGTCCGGTCCTCCGGTCCTCCGGTCGTCCGGGGACCCAGCCGTCGCCGACCCCGCCCGGGACCGACTCCGGCGGGTCGTAGGGACCGGGCGTCAGCGCCATCGAGGCGAGGTCGAGGTGGCCGACGGTGCCGTCGGGGCGACGGACCACGGCCAGGACTTCACCCGTGAAGTAGCCGTCACGTCCGACCCACTGCCCGTCCCGGCGATCGAAGCGGGACCGCCGGGTCGGCACCCCGACGTCGACCACGGGGCCGCCGCAGGGGTCGACGGCGACCACCACCGGCCGCGGTCCCCAGTACCACGTCCCCACCAGTTCCTCGAGGTCGTGCGTGGACGATCCGGCGGTGTCGTCACCGACCCGGTCGTCGCCCCCTGTCCCCGCCGAGCGGTCGTCGCTCCCGCTGGCAGCGGGCTCGTGGGACCGGGCCGCGTCGACCTCGCGGCCGTCGGGGTCCACCAGGTCCAGCAGGTCGAGCGCGAGTTCGGGACCGAACCCCGCGGTCGAGTTGCCCAGCACGGCGACCCCGGCACCGGCGTCACGGTCGACGAACACCGTGGCCACGAAGCCCGGGACCGACCCACCGTGTCCGACCAGGTCGCGACCACGCAGGTGCAGCGCCTGGAGCCCACATCCGAACGCCGACGGCGGGTCCATCGTGGTGACCGCACGCGGCCGCCCCATGGCCGCGATCGTGTCGGCCGGGAGCACCCCACCGCCGTGGCCCAGCAGCACCTCGGCCCAGCGGCCGAGGTCGCGCGCGCTCGACCACAGCTGTCCGGCCGGGGCCATGGCCCCGTAGTCGTGGGCCGGCTCGACCAGCAGCTCGTCGCGCGTCGGATGCACCGCCAACGGGGTCGCGTGGTCGTCGTCGACGGCGTGCTTGCTGGTGCGCTCCAGTCCGAGCGGTCCCAGCAGGCGCGCCGCCAACAGGTCCGACCACGGGCGCCCCTCCACCACCTCCAACACCCGGCCCAGCACGGCGTAGCCCGGGTTCGAGTAGTGCATGATCCCGGGCGGTGCCGGCGTCCCCTGGTCGCCGCCGAGGTCGGCCAGGACCTCGTCCCAGGTCCGTCCCGCACTGCGTTCCCACCACGGGGCCGACAACTCGGCCCGGACGCCGCCGACGTGGCCCAGCAGGTCGGCCAGCCGGACACGGCCCAGCATCGGCCCGACGTCGAGGTGGACATCGACCCGGTCGTGCAGCGCCAACCGCCCGGCATCGCGGGACTCCAGGACCAGCGCGGCCGTCATGGTCTTGGTGATCGACCCGATCCGGTACTGGGTGTGGCCCGTGGGCCGCGCACCACCACGACCGTCGACCTGTCCGACACCGCCGGTCCATGCCACGTCCCCGTCGCGAACCACCGCCGCCGCCAGCGACGGCACCCGATGGGTCGAACGAGCACGTTCGAGGCGATCGCGGACCGCGGCATCGATCCCGGTCCCCGCGCCCCGTGGCGACGTCCCGTCGACGCCACCATCCCCATGCACCACGACCGCCACCTCTCGTCCCCGTCGAGCATGTCGACCACGGCCCGTCCAGGGCCCAGTCTCGACGACGAGGACCCCGACTGCAAGTCAGCCCCGGTCAGCCGACCCGGCAGTCGTCGGTCGTCGATCGTGCAGGACTGCCCGGCGCCCGGGTGGCTCGCGCCCGGGGATGGCACCGCGAGTTCAGGCGCGGGCGACCATCGTCAGGAGTTCGTACACGGCAGCCAGGTCACCGTCGCCGTCGACCAGTTCGACGGCCCAGCGGACCTCGCCGTGCTCCTCGCCCGGGCGGTCGGCCTTGCCCATGCAGGTCAAGGTGACGGTCACCTCGTCGCCGGGGCGGACCGGCTTCATGAAGCGCAGGGCGTCGAGGCCGGTGTTGGCCAGCACCGGGCCCTCCTCGGGCGCGACGAACAGGCCGGCCGCGACCGACAGGAGCAGGTAGCCGTGGGCGACGATGCCGCCGAACAGCGGATTGCGGGCGGCCGCCTCCTCGTCGGTGTGGGCGTAGAAGTGGTCGCCGGTCAGGTCGGCGAACGCGTCGATGTCCTCGCGCGTGATCTCGCGTGGCCCCGCGGTGACGCTGTCGCCGACCTCCAGGGCGTCGAACGTGGTCCGGAACGGATGGGTGCCGTGGTGGCGCGGGGCGCCCGACACCCACCGGCCGGTCACCGCCGTCAACAGTTCCGGTGACCCCTGGATGGCCACGCGTTGGAGGTAGTGGTGGAGGCTGTCCAGCCCGCCCAGTTCCGAGCCCCCGCCCGCCCGGCCGGGGCCGCCGTGGTGGAGCCGGGCAAGCGGCGTGCCGTGACCCGTCTGGCGCCGGCGAGCGGTCTCGTCGACGACCAGCACGCGGCCGTGGTGCGGGGCCAAGGCGCGCACCAGGTCCACGACCTCGGTCGTCACGCCGGTGGCGAACACCGACGCCACCAGTCCCCCACCACCGAGTGCCACCAGGTCGGCGGCGTCGGCCGCGTCGTCGTAGCCGACCACGGTCACGACCGGCCCGAACGCCTCGACGTCGTGCACGACCGCGGACCGAGCATCCCGTGCCCGCAGGACGGTCGGCGCCACGAAGGTGCCGGGGTCGCCGTCCACGCCGACCAGCGACGTGGGGTCGGGTCCGGTCAGCAGGTCGGCCCCGCCCGCGAGCCGTTCGATCGACGCCAGCACGGTCTCGCGCTGGGTCGCGTCCACCAGCGGCCCGAGGTCGACGTCGTCGCGACGGGGATCGCCCAGCACCAGCGCGCCGAACCGCTCGGCCAGCTCGCCAGACACCTCGTCGAGCCGGTCGGCCGGCACCAGCACACGTCGGATCGAGGTGCAGCGCTGGCCGGACTTGTTCGTCACCTGGCCGACCACCTCGTCGAGGAAGGCGGCGTGGATGTCGGACCCGGCCGGCACGTCGGGAGCCAGGACACTGGCGTTGACCGAATCGGTCTCGGCGTTGAACCGGACATTGCGCTCGCCGATCGCGGGATGGGCCTTGAGCCGTCGCGCGGTCGCGGCCGACCCGGTGAAGGCCAGCACGTCACGGTGGTCGAGGTGGGCCAGCAGGTCGACCGCGCCGCCCATGACCAGTTGGACCGCCCCCGGTGGCAGTACCCCGACCTCGACCAGCATCTCGAAGGCGCGATGGGCCACGAACCCGGCCTGGGGCGCGGGCTTGGCGATGCAGGGCATCCCGGCCAGCAGCGCGGGCGCGAACTTCTCGAGCATGCCCCACACGGGGTAGTTGAAGGCGTTGACGTGGACCGCGACGCCGGGCATCGCCACCTGGGCCTGGACCGCGTGGAAGGTGTCGTCGCGGGACAGTCGGACCAGGTCCTGGTCGACCCAGACATGGGCGTCGGGCAGCTTGCGTGCGGCGCGTGACGCGATCGAGGCCATCGTCCCGATCCCGCCGTCGACGTCGCCCCAGGCATCGCTGCGCGACGAACCGGCGCGGGCCGACAACTCGTAGAGCTCGTCCTTGGCATCGTTGAGCGCGGCGACCACCTCCTGCAGCATCGCCGCCCGTTCGGTGAAGGTGTGTGCGCGCAGCCCCGGTCCGCCGACGTCGCGGGCGTGGGCCACCGCCGCGGCCAGGTCCAGGCCGTCCGCGGACACCCGCGCGATCGGCTCGCCGGTCACGGCATCCACGACCACGGGGGTCGCCGGCCGCACCTCGCCGGTCACCCACTGGTCGCACACATGGCTGGACAGCACGCTGACATCGGTCTGGACGGCACCCACGGTGGACTCCTCATCACCCGCGCACGGCGGTGTCCGCGGGTCGGTCCAGCGTAGGATCCGCCCGTGCACCCGGAGCGTGCAGTGCCAGGGCCTGCCGACCAACCTCCATGCGCGCCAGCACGTGTGTCGATCGCTGCCGTGCCGCGTCCCAACGGCGGCCCGTGGATAGGGTGCAGCGGCCGTGGTGGTCACCACGCGCCGGACAGGAGTCGATCGTGTGGACGTGGGTGCGGCGCGTGCTGCTGGGGTGGATCGCGTTCCGGCTGCTCACGCCGGAGTCGGTGCCGGCGTTCGACGAGGGCCAACAGGTCCCGCTGGAACTCCCGGGGCGCTCGGTGTTCGTCGGCGGCGTCGAACTGTTCGTGCGCGAGGCCGGGCCGGTCGACGCCCCACCGCTGGTCATGGTGCATGGCTGGGGTGACGACGCGATGGCGATCTTCCCGCGACTGATCCCCCTGCTGGTCCCGGCCCATCGGGTGATCGCGGTCGACAACCGCAACCACGGCAAGTCCGACCACGTCCGTGGTCGCTACGACATCGAGACCATGGCCGACGAGCTGGACAGGGTGCTCGCCCAGCTCGGCATCACCGAGGCCACCGTGTTCGGCTACTCGATGGGCGGGATGATCGCCCAGGACCTGGCCCACCGCCATCCCGACCGGGTGGCGCGACTGGCGCTGGGGGGGACGGCTGCGGCGATCCCGCCGCTGGCCGACACCGGCGCGGGGGCGGCGCTGGGGCTGGCGGTGGTGCGGGCGGCCGAACGCATCTCGCGCACCGAGGTCTCGTGGCTGCGGATGCGCTACCTCCGGGCCGTCGGTGCCATCTCCGACCGCCACGCCCGGTGGTACTACGCCGCCCACCAGAATCGTGACCCGGACCTCTACTGGGCGTCCGGGGACGCCATCAGCCGCTTCGACGCCCGCCCGTGGGTCGGCGACCTGGGTGTCCCGGTGCTGGTCGTGGTGACCACGCGCGACCAGTTGATGCGACCGACGTGGCAGCGCGACCTGGTCGCACGACTGCCCGATCCCCAGGTGGTCGAGATCGACGGGCGCCACGAGGCCCCGTTGACCCATGCCCCGGAACTGGCCGCCGCCCTGGCGACCTTCGCGGCCAGCCCCGAGGGCTAGGTTCGACGGCATGGCCACCGTCCACCACCTGACCCGCCGGGACGCCCGCCGCGCGGCGGTGCGAGCCCAGTTGCTCGCGCGCGACCGCCCCACCGACCTGCTCGCCATGGTTCGCCACCTCACCCTGCTGCAGTGGAGCCCGACCCGGGCGGTCACCCACAGCCACGACCTGGTCGCATGGAGCCGCCTGGGCTCGTCGTACGCACCCGAGGACCTCGACGCCGCGCTCGACGTCGGCCGCCTGGTCGTCCTCGACGGCATGTTCCGTCCCGCCGAGGACATCGCGCTGTACCGCGCCGAGATGGCGTCGTGGCCGTCGACAGGTCCCCGCAAGGACTGGCACGGCCGGTTGGAGGACTGGGTGGCGGCCAACGACCGCACCCGCAGCGAGGTCCTGGACCGCCTCCGGCTGGCCGGGCCACTGCCCAAGGAGGACCTCCCCGACACGTGCGCGCAACCGTGGCGGTCCAGTGGTTGGAGCGACGGCCGCAACCTCACCAGGTTGCTCGACATGATGGTCGGACGGGGCGAGATCGCGCTGGTCGGCCTGCCCGGACGGGGAAAGGAGTACGACCTGGCCGAACGGGTCTACCCCGACGACCCGGTGGTCCCGCTGGTCGAGGCCGAGGCAGAACGGGACCGACGACGGCTGCTGGCCCTGGGGATCGCGCGGCTGAACGGTCCCGAGTGCCCGGTCGAGCCCGACGTCGTCGGCATGGCCGGGGAGGCGGCGACGGTCGAGGGCGTGCGCGGCGAGTGGCGCGTCGAACCGTCCCTGCTGGACCAGCTGGCCGACGACGAGTTCCCGGGGCGCACGGCCCTGCTGTCGCCGCTGGACCGGCTGGTGTCGGACCGAAAACGCCTGGACGAGTTGTTCGCGTTCGACTACCAGCTCGAGATGTACAAGCCGGCCGCCAACCGGAAGTGGGGCTACTGGGCCCTGCCGATCCTGCACGGCGACCGCTTCGTCGGGAAGCTGGACGCCACCGCCGACCGTGACCGTGGCGCCCTGGTGATCCACGCGATCCACGACGACGTGGACTTCACCCCCGACCTGGCGACCGCCGTCGACGCCGAGGTCGACGACCTCGCCGCCTGGCTCGACCTCGAACGCGTCGACGAGTGAGCCCGGCTCGCCAGAACACCTCGTGGCATCACTGCTCGGCGTAGGTCCAGTTGTCCTGCTTGCGGTGGTAGTCGGGGTCGAAGGTGACCTCGCCGGTGTCGAGGTCGACGTCGACGATCTTGGGCACCATCGGCTCGCGGTCGGACCGGCACCGCTCGCCCAGGTGGGCCGACACCTCGTCGGCGAAGCCCTCCAGCAGGCTGGCGACCAGCGACTGCGCCCCGATGGGCAGCGCACAGCGGGCCTGGTCGGTGACCTTGCCCGCCCAGGTGGCCAGCGCCTCGAGGTCCCCCGCGGTCCCGTCGCCCTCGTCGATGCGTTCGAGGGTCTCGAGGATCGCGGTCGTGCCCAACGTGCAGGCGTTGCACTGCCCGCACTGTTCGACCGACAGGAACCGCGCCAGCGTCACCGCCACGCGCACGACGCAGTGGGACCGGTCGTAGACGACGAACCCGGCGGACCCGAGCCCGAGGTCCACGTCGGCCATGGCGTCGAAGCCGGTCGGCGTGTCGAACAGGTCGGGCGTGACGACGCGCGACGACACGCCGGTGATCACGAACGCCGGATCGACCGCGCCGCCCAGGTCCTCGACGACGGTGCGCACCGTGGTGCCCAGCGGCAGTTCCCAGCAACCGCTCGCCTCGACGTCACCGGACAGCGTGAACACCATCGTGCCGGGGCTCTCGTCGGTCCCCAGCGTCCGGAACCAGTCCGGGCCCTCGGCCACGATCGCTGGCACGTTGGCCAGCGTCTCGACGTTGTTGACCAGCGCCAGCGACGGGCTGGAACTCCCCGTGAACAGGCCGTTGACCCACGGCGCGAGGTGGCGCGGCAGCGGCAGGTTGCCCTCGACCACCTCCAGCATGGCGGTCTCCTCGCCGTAGAGGTACTCGTCGGGTCCCTGCACCGCCTCGACGGTGTCCGCCCCGGGCCAGCCGGCCTCCACGGCCGCCGCGACGGCCGAGTCCAGCGCCGACAGCACGCCGGTCGCCCGGGCCTTGCAGCCGACGATGATGCGTTCCGCGCCGACCGCATGGCGGGCGATCAGCATCCCCTCCAGGACCTGGAAGGGGTTCCAGGTCAGCAGGGCGCGGTCCTTGAAGGTGCCCGGCTCGCCCTCCGCGGCGTTGACCACCAGCGCAACGGCCAGGCCCTCGTCGTCCGCCGTGTCCCGGATCGAGCGCCACTTGCGACCGGTCCCGAACCCGGCGCCACCCCGACCGCGCAGCCCCGAACGGTCGACCCGGTCGACCACCTCGTCGCGGTCGAGGTCCAGCAGCGCCGCCAGGCCGGCCCCACCCCCGGCCTCGACGTAGTCCGCGAGGTCGGTGACGGGGCGGTTCGGCAGCAGGCGCGAGACGTCGTCGAACGGTGGCACGGGCGCTCCTGGGGCCGGGCCGTCCACGGTAGGCCGTGAGGCGCGACCCGCCGTCGTGCCGCCACCTCGGCGAGGTCGACGCCCCCTCGGCAGGTCTCGCTGCAGGGCGCTCGCCGGGTCGCGACACTGGGCGGCCATGACTGCCACCGCCACCGATCCGTCCGCAAGGGGCCTGCGCGCCGCCTTCCTGACCGGCGTGCGCGGGGTAGCCCCGTTGCTGCTGGGCGTCGTGCCCTTCGGACTGGTCGCCGGGGTCGCCGCGGTCGAGGCCGGCATCGGCCTGCCGGGCGCCGTCGGGTTCTCCGTCGTGGTGTTCGCCGGGGCGTCGCAGTTGGCCGCGATCGACCTGTTGGGCCAGGGCGCCCCAGCCGCCGTCGCCATCGGCACGGCGCTGGTGATCAACCTGCGGATGTTGATGTACTCCGCCTCGATGGCACCCGAACTGGCCCCGCTGCCACGCCGCACCCGGATCGCGTCCGCCTACCTGCTCACCGACCAGGCCTATGCCGTCAGCATCCTGGAGTTCCGCACCGGTGCATGGGACCTGCGGCAACGCCTCGCCCTGTACCTCGGTGCCGGCGCGACCCTGTGGGGCACCTGGCAGGTCTCGACCGTCGTCGGGGCCGTGGGCGGCGCGGTGATCCCCGACTCGATCCCGCTGGGCTACGCCGTACCGCTGGCGTTCCTGTCCCTGCTGGTCCCGGCCGTGACCGACCGACCCACCCTGGTCGCGGCCGTCGTCGGCGGGGTCGTGGCCACGGTCGGTGCCGACCTGCCTGCCAACATCGGCATGCCCCTGGGCGCCTTCAGCGGCGTCGCAGCCGGCTGGTTCGCCTCGCGTCGTGCACGCGTCGCGCCGACCACGGCCGACCACCCCACGTTCGCGGACGGGGGACATCGATGACGTGGCCGACGGCGTCGACGTGGCTGGTGATCGTGGTCGCCGGGGTGGGGACGTTCGCCCTGCGCGCCAGTTTCCTGGCGTTGGCCGACCGCCTCACCGGCCTGCCCCACGACGTCCGTGAGGCCCTGCGGATGGTCCCGGCGGCCACGCTGGCGGCCCTGACCATCCCTGCCCTGGTGCGTCCGGACGGGGACTGGGCCCTGCTCGGCCCGCGCGCGCTGGCCGGCGTGCTGGCCGGACTGGTCGCGTGGAGGACCCGCAGTGCGCTGCTGACCGTCGTCGTCGGACTGGTCGCCGTTGTCGCCATCGAGGCCATCCTCACCTGACCCACCAGGACCCCGGGAAGACCATCGAGTGTTGGCGTGGTTGGATGCGGGCCGGGCAACGGCGAGGAGCGGCATGGCGGGCAGCGACGACGACACGGTGTACTACGCCGAGTACCTGCACCTCGACGCATTGCTCGGTGCACAGCAGCCGAAGTCCGAGGAGGTCGGACGCGACGCGCACGACGAGATGCTGTTCATCATCACCCACCAGGCCTACGAACTGTGGTTCAAGCAAGTCCGGTGGGAACTCGACAGCGTCATCGACACCTTCGACGACGACCGGGTCGACGACCGCGACGTCTCGGTGGCCGTCCACCGTCTGGAACGGATCGTGGCCATCCAGAAGGTGTTGGTGCAACAGTTGGACGTACTCGAGACCATGACCCCGCTGGACTTCATGGACTTCCGGGACCTGCTCGTGCCGGCATCCGGGTTCCAGTCGGTCCAGTTCCGGCTGATCGAGAACCGGCTCGGACTGGCCACCGACCGTCGGCTGTCGATCAACGACCGTGCCTACCACGCCGTGCTGCGCGGCGACCATGCCGACGAGGTCCGGGCCGCCGAGGACCAGACCACGCTGCTGGCCGGCATCGACGCGTGGTTGGCACGGACGCCGTTCACGGAGGTGGCCTCGTTCGACTTCTGGCGCGAGTACCGCGACACCGTCGACGAACAACTGCAGGCCGACCGTGCCGCCATCGAGGCCGACCCGCGTCTGTCCGACGACGACCGCGCCCGCCAACTGGCCACGCAGGCAGCCACCCGGGACCGCTTCCGGACCCTGTTCGATCCCGCGGCGTACCAGGCGCTGCGCGACGACGGTCGCCGGCGGCTGTCCCACGACGCCTTCGTCGCCGCGCTGATGATCGTGCTGTACGCCCACGAACCGGCCCTGCAGGTGCCACGACGCCTGTTGACGGCCCTGGCCGACATCGACGAGGGTTTCGCGCTGTGGCGTCACCGCCACGCCCTGATGGTCCACCGCATGATCGGTGGGCGCATCGGCACTGGTGGGACCTCCGGCCACGACTACCTCCGCGAGGCCGCCATCACCCACCGGATCTTCACCGACCTGTCCGACCTGTCCAGCTTCGCCCTCCCCCGCCACCGCCTCCCCGACCTCCCCGACGACGTCCGCACGGCCATGGGCTTCGCCTACGTGATCGGGCATCCGCCGGAGCAGGACCCCCCGCCACCGACCTGAGTGGACCGCACGACACCACCCCCTCCGCCGCATGCGACACCTCCGACGACCCCCCGACAGTGGAGTGGCAGGCAACGGGGCAGTGGTCGGCCGGGGGGGACGGGGGGTGGTTCACTGGGTGGACCGCGTGTCCGCGTGGATCGACGCCCGAGGCCGATGATGACCGACCAGCCCGACCACGCGACCGATTCGGCGCTACCGACCACGACGACTCGTCCGCCGTCCGACGACACCGGTGTGCGTCGTTTCCGTGGCCTGTTGCTGGGCATCGCGATCGCGCGCTACGTCATCCCGATCGCCGCGCTGCCGCTGATCCCGGTGCTGTTCCCCGATCGGCTCGAACTGCTGATGCTGCTGCGGCCGGGCAAGGAAACCCTGCTGGCGGTCGGCGGCGTGGCACGTACGAACGGCAGTGACGGGCCGAACCTGGTGCTGGCCTTCCTCGCCTTCCTGCCGTTGATGCTCGTCGCCGTGTGGGCCTTCTTCGCGCTGGGACGTGCCTGGCAGGCCGAACTGGAGACCGGCGACGGACCGGCGTGGCTGTCGCAGGCCGTGCCGCCCGAGACCTTCGTGCGGCTGCAGCGACTGCTGGAGGAACGTGGGGTCGCGATCGCCTTCTTCGGCCGCATCGCGGCGTTGCCCGCGACGATCATGGCCGCGGCGGCAGGCACCTCCACGATCAGTCCGCGCGCGTACCTGGTGGCGGACTTCCTGGGCGCGATCGCGTCCTTCGCCATCACCGTCTACGCGGGGTGGTGGTTGGGCGAGGCCTACGAGCGCGGCGGCATCTGGTTCGCCGTGGCCGGGTTCGTGTTCCTGATGGGCGTGTTCACCTGGGCCTCGGCGTGGCTGCGCCGCGAGCCGGCCACGGCCCCGGACTGACCTCGACCCACCCCGCGCCGGCCCCGGACTGACTGCGCCCGCGTCGCCCTAGGCGCGGCCGCCCATCACCTGGTCGAAGATCGACTCGTTCGGTCCGAGTTGGCCCAGTTCGCGGGCCAACGGCTCGAGTGCCATGATCCGGTCCGGGATCGGGGGGTGCGAGCTGAACAGCTTCATGGGCAACAGGCGCCCGCCGAACGGGGCCGAGATGAACAGGTGGTTGAAGTTCGGGTTCATCTCGATGGGCGTGCCACCCTGCCGCAGCCGTTGCGGGTCGTTGGAGCCGCGTTCCAACTTGGCCAGTGCACGGGCCAGGCCGATCGGGTCCTGGGTCAACTCGACGCCGGTGTGGTCGGCGCGGGACTCGCGCGAACGGGTCACGGCGGCCTGGATCACCATCGCGGCCACCGGGGCGAGGAAGATCATCGCGAGCTGACCCAGCGGGTTGCCGCGGTCGCGGTCCCCACCACCGCCGCCGAAGATCATCCCGAAGCGGGCGATCGTGGCGAGGTAGGTGATCGCGGTGCCGATGGTCGCGGCCACCGACCCGACCAGGATGTCGCGGTTGTAGACGTGCTGGAGTTCGTGGCCGATCACGCCTCGGAGTTCACGCTCGTCCAGCGCCTCCACCAGCCCCTGGTTGACGCACACCACCGCGTGGCTGGGGTTGCGCCCCGAGGCGAAGGCGTTGAGCTGCGGCGACGGGGACACGAACAGGCGTGGCATCGGCTCGCCGGCACGCTCGGCCAGGTCGGCCACCATGGCGTACAGGCCCGGGGCCGTCGCGGCATCGACCTGGGTGGCCCTCGCCATCCGGATCGCGAGCTTGTCGGACATGAACCAGGAGTAGCCGTTCATGGCGACCGCGATCACCAGGGCGATCGTGGCGCCGCCGGTCCCCCAGTAGGAGCCGATCAGCAGTAGCAGGCCCGAGAGCAGGCCCAGCAGCCCGGCAGTCTTGAGCGAGTTGAGCATTGCCACCTCCGTGCAGCGCGCCCACGGCGCGACCCGGTCCCGATCGTAGGTCGTCGGCGACCGGCGACCCATGACCGCCGGTCGACCCTGCGGCGTCGGGACGCATCTCTGCTGCGTCCCCTGGACTCCGCCCGACCCGACACGCCGCCCGGGTCGGTCCGACCGGCGCGCGGCCGTGCGACACACGAGCGCCCACCGCCCGCAGCCATGTCCGAAGGACCGTGGCCGCGGGCTGGACGGGTTGCCCAACCCCGCCCCCGATATCGTCACGTCCCACGAAACCACCGTGGCCGACGTGGGGAGCCGGTGCCGTGGGGGCTGTCGCAAGGGGACTGGGAGTCATCGCCGTGGCGATGGTCGTGTCGGCGGTGCCGGCGAACGCCCAGGAGGACTCCCCCGTCCGCGAGACCGGCATGACCGAGTGGGAGGTCCGCCCCAACGACAACACCGCCCTGGTCGACATCCAGTTGTCCATCACCAACACCGGACCGGCCACCATCGACCGCTACGGCGTCCACCTCCCGATGGAGCCCGACACGGTCGACGTCGACCTCGACGGGACCGCGGTCGACGTGTCGCTGGGCGACGAGGACGGCTTCACGGTCGTGGAGTGGGACCTGGGGCAACCGCTCGTCGACGGCGCCACCCAGACCTGGCACATCAAGCTGCAGTTCGACTCCGCACCACCCCGCACGGACTTCTCCGAGGGACCACGCATCACCAACGGGTACGTGGCCGTGCCCATCTGGGCCTGGGGTTTCGACGACGCCACCCTGGTCGTGCGCGTGCCCCAGCGGATGGCGCCGCGCCTGGGTGTGCTCGTGCCCACGGTCGACGCCGTCGGGTGGTCGGTCTTCACCGCCCGCGATGCCGGGGCCTTCTCCGACGTGCTGGTCGGAGCGGCCGACGGGACCGACGGGACCGGCAAGGCCATCGCGGTCGGCGACACCACCCTGACCATCCAGGCCTGGTCCGACGACCCGCAGTGGGGCGCGCAGGTGGGCGTGTTCGCCGCTCGGGCGTTGCCGACGCTGGCCGCGTGGACGTCGACGCCGTGGGACGGAGACGAGGTCACCATCCGCGAGACCGCCACGCCCGAGGTCGAGGGCTGGGGCGGCTGGAACGACCCCACGGACAACGTGATCAGCGTCGGCGAGGAGTTCGACGCCGCGCTGTGGACCCACGAACTGTCCCACAACTGGTTCAACCACGCCGAGTTCACCGAGCCCTGGCTGATCGAGGGCCTGGCCCAGGCGGTGACGGTGATGCTGGCCGACGACCTTGACGTGCCCGACGCCCGCACGGCCCCGGCCAGGCCACCCAGGATGCACCAGGGGCTGTTGTGGTGGGACGTGGTGCTGTCGGGCGCGGGCACGGACGTGCTGACCGATCCGGACGCGTGGTACGCGACCACCAACGACCTGTACGACACGTCGCACTACGTCATCGACGCGATCGCGACCGAGATCGGCGAGGACGCCTTCCGCGAGGTCGTGGGGATGACCCTGCGCGAGGAGTCGGCGTGGGGGACGCTGGGCACGCCCGTGGCCACCGACGAGGCCGACTGGCGTGAATTCCTCGACCTGGCCGAGCGCACGGGCGGCTCGGCCACGGCCCGCGACCTGCTCCTGACCCACGTGGCCACCGACGCCGGCCCGGAACTTCGACGACGCGACCGGGCCGTCGCGGCCTTCGACGAGCTCGCGGGCGAACCGATGGGCGTTCCGGCCGCGGTCCGGACGCAGATGCACCACTGGCGCTTCGACGAGGTCGACACGGCCATCGCCCGCGCCCGCACCACGCGCGCCGACATCGAGGACCTCGCCACGCGGGCGGCCGACCTCGGACTGCCCGCCCCCGACCTCTCCGACACCTGGGACACCGGGTCCTTCGACCGCCTCGACACCGAGATCGGCGGGTGGAGTGAACTGTTCCTCGCGGTGGAGGACGTGCAGTCCGCGGCCGCGGCTGCCGAGCTGCCCCGGCCGGTGCCGGCCATCGACCCGGCCGACGACGACCCCCAGCACATGGCCCAGGTGGTGTCCGGGATGCGGACCGCCGTGACCCAGTTGGCCGCCGCGGAGGAGGCACTGGCGGCCGCGACGGGACCGCTCGCGGACGCCGGGATGATCGGGACCGACCCCGACGCGCTGCGGGAGCGGGCCCGGGCCGCACTGGCCGAGGGTGACGTCGGCGTCGTCGCCACCGCCAGCCGCCAACTCGGCGAACTGGCCGAGGGGGCGACCACGCGTGGCCTGCTGCGGATCGGTGGCGTGGTGCTGGCCGGCCTGGCCGCGCTGGCGCTGGTGGTCACGTCCGTCGTGTGGCTGCTGCGCCGCCGTCGCCGAGACCTCGCGCCGGCCGCACCGGAGCCCAGTGTCTAGCCTCGCCCTCCACCGGCGCGAGGGAGCAGGACCGCATGTTCGTGGGCATCGAGGGCGGCGGCACCACCTTCGTGTGTGGCCACGGGACCGGTCCGCACGACCTCGCCGGCGTGCACACCATCCCGACCACGACGCCCGACGAGACCCTGGCCGCGGTGGGCGACTGGATCACCGCCTGCCTGGCGGACGGCATCGAACCATCCGCCATCGGGGTCGCCTCGTTCGGCCCGCTGGACCTCGACCCCACCTCGCCCACCCACGGCACGATCACGGCCACGCCGAAGCCCGGCTGGCAGGGCACCGACGTCCCCGGACACCTCCGTACGCGATTCGGCCTGCCGGTCGCGATCGACACCGACGTGAACGGGGCGGCCGTTGCCGAGGCGCGGTGGGGCTCGCTGCGCGGCGGCGGCCCCGGGGTGTACCTGACGGTCGGGACCGGGGTCGGCGGTGGCGTGGTCGTGGCCGGCCGGCCGCTGCGCGGACTGCTCCACCCCGAGATGGGCCACCTGCTGGTGCGCCGCCACCCGCTCGACGACGCACCCGGCTCGTGTCCGTTCCACGGGGACTGCGTCGAGGGGTTGGCCAGCGGCACCGCACTGCGGGCACGGTTCGGCCGCGACGGCGTCGACGTGTCGGGGGCCGACCTGGAGTTGGCTCGCACGCTGCTCGGCTCCTACCTCGGCCAGGTGGTCGCGATCGTGACGCTGACGATGGCACCGCGTCGGATCGTGCTGGGTGGTGGGGTCGCGGCGATGGACGGCCTGCTCGACGAGGTCCGACGGGTGGCGGTCGACCTGCTGGCCGGTGCCGTCCCGCATCCCCGCATCACCGACGGGGCGCGCGACTACGTCGTGCGTCCGGCGCTGGGCGGGCACGCGGGCCTGATCGGGGCGCTGGCCCTGGCCGCCGACGCGCGAGCGTCGACGTCGGGTCGGGACCCCGACACCGACGCGACCACCGACGTGGTCACCGACGCCACCGGGAGGCACCCGACATGAGGCCGCTGTTGCTGGACCCCGTGCTCGTCCGCAAGCCGTGGGGCGGGCGTCGCCTGGCCGACCTGGGGGCGGACCTCCCCGACGACGGCACCTGGGGCGAGGCCTGGGTCGTCGCCGACCTCGATCCCGCCGACACGCCTCAACCCGACCCGGCCAGCCGGGTACGCCACGGCGAGTACGCGAGGCGCTCGCTCGCCCAGGTGATCGCGGCCGACCGCGAGGGATTCCTGGGCACCGCCGCCGACGTCGGTGGTCGGTTCCCATTGCTGGTGAAGGTGCTGGACGCACGCGAGCCCCTCTCGGTGCAGGTCCACCCCCCCGCCAGCCTGCTCACGACCCACCCCGCCGCCCGCCTCAAGACCGAGTCGTGGGTGGTCGTCGCGGCCGCCGACGGGGCCGAGTTGTTCCTGGGCCTGGAGGACGACGTGACCCGCGACCGGGTGCGCGCTGCCCTGGGCACCCCCGACCTCGTGCCGCTGCTGCGCAGGATCCCGGCCCGGGTCGGCGACGTGTTCCACGTCCCGGCGGGCATGGTGCATGCCCTGGGCGCCGGGGTGGTCGTGGCCGAGGTCCAGACCCCGTCGGACACGACCTGGCGGCTCTACGACTGGACCGAGGAGTACGGCCGCGAACCCCGCGACCTCCACACCGGCCCGGGCTGGGAGACGATCGACGCCACCTGGGCCGTCAACACCACCCTGCCCGAGCCGGCGCCCTCGACCGGCCGGCTGGTGAGCACCGAGCACTACACGATCGACCGGGTGGCACTGGGGGCTGGCGACGGGGTCGCCACCGAGGCCGGGCTGGTCGCGGTCGTGATGGTCCTGGCCGGTGCGTTGGACGTCGACGGGGTCGCGATCGGCCCCGGCCAGGTCGTCGTGGTCCCGGCGCGACCGGAGGGCGACCGACCGGTCGCCGACACCTCCGCCGAGGTGCTGGTGCTCACCCCGGCCACGCCGGACCCGGACTGATCCGTTCGGCCCGATGGTCCGTCGGGCCGAACGGTCGTGGCGACGGCCCGGGCTGACGGCCGCGGCGACCGTCAGCGCGTCCGACAGCACGGCTGCGACATGCCGGCCAGGGGAGGCGCCGGCATCGCTGTTGGCGAGGGGTCGGTCCACGTCGACGCCAGGTGGCACGCTCGGCCCGAACCACGGCCGCGCCCGAGCTCAGGGGGTCGAGTGGGTCGAGGGGACCCGACCACTCCCCCGATACCGTGGCGGCTCGGCAGGACAGGGCGCTGACGTCTGGGGACCACCGCCATGGGGATCACCGCACGTGTCATGGGAGCCGTGCTGGGTCCCGGACTGGTCATCGGACTGGTCGTCGGACTGGGACAACCGGCCGTGGCCCAGGACGATGGCCTCGACGAGTCCGCGACCACCACCTGGGACGTCCGTCCGAGCGAGGGCGAGGCGCGGGTGACCATCGACCTGTCCCTGCGCAACACCATCCCGGACACCTCCGACGGCCGCACCTACTTCGACGGCTACGGCATCGCGATGCCGATGCCTCCGGGCGACGTCACGGTCCGCATCGGCGGCGACCGGGTCGACGCGGACGTCACCACGCTGGACGACGGCACACCCGGGATCCGGTGGGACTTCCCGGACCGGCTGTTCTTCGACGAGCGCCAGGACTGGCAGGTCGAGGTGACCTTCCCGTCGGCCCCGCCGCGCAGCGACTTCGACCAGGGCCCGCGTGTCACCGAGGCGTTCGTGATGGTCCCCATCTGGGCTTGGGGACCCGACGACGCCGACCTGGTCGTCCGGGTCCCGAACTCCATGGACCCGCACCTGGGGCTGGGCGACCCGACCGGGGTACGCGACGACACGGCGGTCTTCCGGCGCGACGAGGCGGCCGACTTCTCCGAATTCCTGGTCGGAGCGTCCGATGCCGGGGAGCGGACCACCACGACGATCGACGTGGACGGCACGGAGGTCACCGTGGAGTCGTGGCCCGACGACCCCGACTGGGGCGACCGCGTGTCCCGGTTCGCCGCGCAGGCGTTGCCGGAGCTGGCCGCCTGGACCGACACGCCGTGGGGGGAGGCCGACCTGACGATCCGCGAGACCGCCCGCCCGATCGCCGAGGGCTGGGGCGGGTGGAACGACCCGGACGCGAACGAGATCAGCGTCGGTGAGGACTTCGATCGCGCGCTGTGGACCCACGAACTGGCGCACAACTGGATCGACGACGAGCAGTTCTCGGAGAACTGGCTGCGCGAGGGCATGACCGAGACCATCACGGCGCTGCTGGCCGACGAACTCGACATCGACGACCCGCCCGAGGGGGCCGCCACCCGGCGACCACTGGCGGCGTGGAACGACATCCTCGCCGGCGCTGATCGAAAGCTGGTCGACGATCCGGACGCCTGGTACGAGACCACCGGCGCCCTGTACGGGGGTGCCCAGTACGTGGTCGGCACGGTCGCCGACGAGGTCGGCGAGGACACCTTCCGGGAGATGGTCCGCATGACCCTGCGGGACGAGTCGGCCTGGGGCGACCTTGGCACGGCCGTGCCGGGGCGAGCGGCCGACTGGCGCGAGTTCGTCGACCTGGCCGAGCGCGTCGGCGGCTCCACCACGGCGCGCGACCTGATCGTGGAGCGGGTCTGGCCCGGGGCCGCGGACCTGCTCGATCGGCGCGACGAGGCCATCGTCGCATGGGACACCATCGCCGACGACCCGTGGGGCGTCCCGACCAGCATCGCCGCTGCCATGCACGTGTGGCGTTTCGACGACGCCGAGGCGCGCATCACCGACGCCCTCGCGGCACGCGCCGAGATCGACGCGCTGGCGACCCGCGCGGACGCCATGGGGCTGGCGGTACCGGACCTGCAGGAGGCGTGGCGGACGGAGTCGATGACCAGGGTGACCGACCGGGTGCGTGCGGTCGACGCGGCCCTGGACGATGTCGATGACCTCCGCGATCGCGTGGACCGCGCCGGCCTGCCCGATCCGGACCTCGACGTCGACCCGGCCACGGACGACCCGGACGACATCCGCCGTCGGGTGTCGACCGTGGCCGCCTCGATCGACCGGATCGTCGACGCCGAGACCTCGCTGGACACGGTGGCCGCCGACCCGATCGCGACCATCGGCCTGGCCGGCGCCGACCACGAGGCCCTGCGCGTCCAGGCCCGCACGGCCTTCGAACGCGGTGACGTCCGGGGCGTCACGACCGCCACCGAGGAACTCGAGGACGTACTGGACGGTGCCACCGGCGAGGGACGACTGCGGGTGGGTGGTGCGGCGGCGGCCGTCGTGGTGCTGCTCCTGCTGCTGGTCCTGGTCGTGTGGCGTCGGCGTCGGCGACGGACCCTCGACGTCGCCTGACCCGACCGTTACCGCGCGCCGTCCATGACGGCCAGGGTGTCGGCGGCGATCGTCGCCTCCTCGGCCGTGGCGATGACCAAGACCGCCGGGGCCGTCCCGACCGGGCTGATGCGCACCGGGCCGTCGGCGGCGTCCGCGGCCGCGTTCGCCGCGGGGTCCAGCACCAGCCCGAGGTGTGCCAGCGGTTCGATCACCGCGGCCCGGGTGGCCGGGTCGTGTTCCCCGATCCCGGCGGTGAACACCACCGCGTCGAGACCACCGAGTTCAGCCAGGTAGGCCCCGACGTACGCGCGCACCCGGCGGGCCATGACGTCCAGTGCCAGCCGGGCGGCGTCGTCGCCGGCTGCGGCGGCCTCGCGCAGGCGGCGGACGTCGTTGGACCCGCCCACGCCCAGCAGTCCCGACGCCCGGTTCAGGGTCCGCTCGACCTCGTCGACGGACATCCCGGCACGGACGAGGTGGAACACCACCCCGGGGTCGAGGTCGCCCGAACGCGTGCCCATCACCAGCCCGGCCAACGGCGACAGCCCCATCGACGTGTCGACCGATCGTCCGTCGTCGATCGCGCATGCCGACGCGCCGTTGCCGAGGTGGAGCGTGATCAACTTCAGGTCTGCCAGCGGGCGCCCCAGGGCCGTGGCGGCCAGCCCCGCCACGCAGCGATGCGAGGTCCCGTGGAAGCCGAACCGGCGGACCCCGTGATCGCGGTACCAGTCCTCGGGCACGGCGTAGCGGTACGCGGTCGGCGGCAGGGTCTGGTGGAAGGCGGTGTCGAACACGGCCACGTGCGGCAGGTCGGCCCAGCGTTCGCGCGCCACGCGGATGCCGGCCACGGCCGGCGGGTTGTGCAGCGGCGCGAGTGGGGACAGGTCGTCCAGCCGTTCGACGACCGCGTCGGTCAGCACGGTGGGTTCGGCGAAGGCCTCGCCGCCGTGGACCACGCGGTGGCCGACTGCCGCCAACCCCTCGTCCAGGTGCGACCCGGCCAGGGCGTCCACCACCAACCCCAGCGCGGCGTCGTGGTCGTCGACCCGCACCGTGTCGGTCCGTCGGGTTGCGTCGGCGGGCGTCAGGTGGCTCGCCCCGGCCTCCTCACCGATGCCCTCGACCAGGCCGGAGGCCAACGAGGCCAGTCCGTCGTCCCGGGTCGCGAACACCTCGTACTTGACCGAGGAACTCCCCGTGTTCAGGACCAGGACCCTCACGCGCCGTCCGTCCCCGGCGGGTCGACCGCCCCACCCTCGTCGGCGGACCGCTCGTCCGCCTGCTGGGCCTGGATCGCGGTGATGGCCACGGTGTTGACGATGTCGGGGACCAGGCACCCGCGCGACAGGTCGTTGACCGGCTTGCGCAGGCCCTGCAGGATCGGACCGATCGCGACCGCACCGGCCGAGCGCTGCACGGCCTTGTAGGTGTTGTTGCCGGTGTTGAGGTCGGGGAACACGAACACGGTGGCGTGCCCGGCCACTGACGACCCGGGCAACTTCTTCTCCCCGACCCCGGCATCGACGGCCGCGTCGTACTGGATCGGGCCCTCGATCGCGAGGTCGGGGGCGGCCTCGCGTGCCAGCGCCGTGGCCGTCACGACCCGCTCGACGTCGGCGCCCGATCCCGACCCACCGGTCGAGTACGACAGCATCGCCACGGCCGGCTCGATGCCGAACATGCGCGCGGTCTGGGCCGATGACACCGCGATGTCGGCCAACTGTTCGGGGGTGGGGTTGGGGATGATCGCGCAGTCGCCGTAGACCAGCACCCGGTCGGCGAGGCACATCAGGAACACGCTGGACACGCTGGAGACGCCCTCACGGGTGCGGATGAACTCGAACGCGGGGCGGATGGTGTGGGCCGTGGTGTGGGCGGCCCCGCTGACCATCCCGTCGGCGTCGCCCAGGTGCACCATCATCGTCCCGAAGTAGCTGACGTCGCCCATGACCTCCTCGGCCCGGTCGAAGACCATGCCCTTGTGGGAGCGGGCCTCGACGTACGCCTGGGCGTAGCGCTCGAGGTGCTCGGAGCTGGCCGGGTCGACCAGGTCGACGTCGTCGAGCTCGACCCCCAACGCCGAGGCGCGTCGTCGAATCTCGTCGGGGTCGCCCAGGATCGTCAGGTCGACCACGTTGCGTCGGCGCAACAACGACGCCGCCTGCAGGATCCGGTCGTCCGACCCCTCCGGCAGGACGATGCGGCGCCGATCGGAGCGGGCCCGTTCGATCAGGTCGTACTCGAACATCATCGGCGTGACGCGGTCCGAGCGGGACACCTCCAACCGTGCCAGCAGCGCCTCGATGTCGACGTGTTCCTCGAACAGGCCCAGGGCGGTGGCGATCTTGCGGCTGGAGTGGGGCCCGATCACGGCGGGGACGTCGGCGACGGCGGAGGCGGTGTCCCAGGTGTCGGCGTCGACGGCGTGGATCGGCATGGGCACGCCGCCCAGGCCATCGAGCAGGCGCAGGATCTGGGGTGCCGGTTCGAGCCCGCCGGACAACAGCACCCCGGCCACGTCCGGCTGGGTGTCGGACAGCCGGCTGGCCAGCACGCCGACCAGCACGTCGGGCCGGTCGCCCGGGGCGATCACCAGCGCGCCGTCCTCCAACCGGTCGAGCAGGTTCGGCAACGTCATCGCCGCGATCTTGACCGACGTGACCGGCACTTCCGGGTCGACGTTGCCGACGACCACCTCACGCGCGCCCAGCGCGGCCACCACCTCGCCGTGGGTGGGCATGCCGAGGCGATCGTCCTCGGGGACCGCGGCGGTGGGGAACGCGAGGGCGTCCAGTTCCGCCGCGACCGCGTCCAGGTCGTCGACGGCGACCCGGTTCACGATGATGGCGGTCGTGTCCACGCCGTCCTCGGCCAGCAGGTGGGCGGCCAGGCGGGCCGAGTCGGCGATGTCGTGGGGGGTCTGGCCGCGTCCCCGTAGCACGGCCACGACCGAGGCGCCGAGGTTGCTCGCGAGCCGGGCGTTGAACTCGAACTCGAGCGCGGAGCGGGTCCCGGTCTGGTCGCTGCCCTCGATCACGACGAACCGGCAGCGAGCCGCGAGGTCGCGGTAGGCCGCGATCACGCCCTTGACCACCTCGTCCTGGCGCCCTTCGGCCAGCAGCGAGTCGACCTGCTCGTCGGTCCAGGCATGGGCGATGCGGTCGTCGAGTTGGTACCGGTCCCGCATCAGCGCCATGCGGTGGTCGTCGTCGCCCGTCACGACCGGCCGGAAGTAGCCCAGCCGTCCGATGCGGCGGGACAGCACCTCCATCAGGCCCAGCGCGACCAGCGACTTCCCCGATCGAGGCTGCACGGCAGCGAGGTACAGGGCGCGGGCGGCAGGTGTCGACATGCGACTGATCCTAGTCACGGGACCCGGCGCAACCCCCCCACGACGTGGCCGGGTCGGCCGAGTTGGCCGAGTTGGCCGAGTCGGCCGGGGTCGGTCGCCACGGGCAGCGGCGTGCCGTGTCGCAACGTCCCGCCGGTCAGGTCCGCAGGGACGCGGTGGTGCGCGCGGCCGGTCCCACGACCAACTGGTCGAAGCCGCTGAGGGTGAAGGTGGGCCGGCGACGAGCCGGACCAGCGGCCGCGAACCCACCGAAGCGGTCCAGCAGGACCCGGAAGGCGACGTCGCCCTCGACCCGGGCCAGGGCCGCGCCGAGGCAGTAGTGGATGCCGGCGGCGAAGGCCAGGTGGCGGTTGGCGCCGTCACGTCCCACGTCGAAGCGGTGCGGGTCGACGAACACCGCGGGGTCCCGGTTCGCACCCAGGATCGACAGGGTGACCGGGGTCCCCTTCGCCACGTCGTGGCCCGCCACGACCGTGTCCTCGCGCGCGACCCGCCCGTCGACCTGCACCGGCGGGTCGAACCGCAGGACCTCCTCCACGGCGTTGGACACCAGGTCCGGGTCGTCCAACAGGCGCTGCTGCTGGTCGGGGTGGCGGACCAACAGGTACGCGCCGTTGCCGATGAGGTTGACGGTCGTCTCGAACCCGGCCAGCAGGATCAGTTGCGTGGTCGCCATCATCTCCGCGTCGGACAGCCCGGGCTCGTCGTCGTGGGCCGCCAGCAGGACGTCGATGACCGCGTCCCCGGGGTCACGTCGGCGACGGGCGAACAGGGCGAGGAAGTACTGCTCGAGTTCCTCCAGGGCGACGACCGCCTCGTCCCGCGTGCTCGGGGTCATCGGGTCGATCGCGACGGCCAGCTTGGCTCCCCACGGCCGGAACAGGTCACGGTCGGTGACCGGGACGCCCAGCAGTTCGCAGATGACCTGGATCGGGAACGGTGCCGCGAAGGCCGACACCAGGTCGACCCCGCCGTCACGGCGTGCGGTCGCCAACGCCTCGTCGGCCAGTTCGGACGCGACGGCCTCGATGCGGTGCCGCCACGTGGCGATCGAGCCGGGGAGGAAGGCGCGTGACACCGCGCGGCGCAGCCGGGTGTGGTCGGGCGGCTCGGAGCCGATCAGCGACGCCGGCCCGATCGGGCTCGGGACATGGGTGTGGCCGGCGATCGCGGACACGGGATCGAACAGCGCGGCCCGCATCAGCAGGCCCAGGGCCCGGTCGGCCGGCGAGGGCTCGGGGTCGAAGGGTTGGCTGTTGAAGCCGCCGAAGGAGGGGCTCCGGAACACGGCATCCACCATCGCGTGGTCGACGCTGATGCGACCGCCCATGCTGGGCACCAGTGGCCCCCGGTCCCGGAGGTCCTCGATGAGCGGGAACGGATCCACGCCACGCCGTCGGAGGAACAGCCGGGCCCCGGCGTCGCCGCGGACCGCCGCCATCCCCGTCAGGCCTCGGATCGTGCCCCGCGCGAACCAGAACATGGCCCGTTCGCGGACGTCGTCGAGGTGCATCCTGCCGCTCCACTCCACGCGGGCGGCGTCTCACCGGACAGCGGTCCCGCCCGCCCACGATCCCTGCGACCGTATCCCCAGCCCATCGGATCGAGCTCGTCGTGATCAGGGCTCGGGCCTCTCCTCCGTGCCGGGACTCCGACTGGTGGACCCCCTCGAGGAGTTGGCCCGCCCGCCGACGACCAGCGGGCGCACGTCCGGTCATTCCAGTCGCCACACCGTGGTCACGGTGACCGAGACGTCCTGTTCCCCACGCGCAATGGGCACGTCACCGTCGAACGCGGACGCCGCGGACGCGGCGTCGTAGGAGCGGTACTCGGGAACGGAGAACGAGCCCTCGGAGACCAGCGCCACCTCGCCCAACGAGCGACCGGCCGCCTCCGCCAGCGTCTCTGCGCGTGCCCGGGCATCGGCGACGGCGGCGCCCCGGGCCTCGGTCCGCGGCACTGTGTCGTCCTCGACGACCAGTCGCACCCCCTCGATGCGCAACGCGTTGCCGCCGGCGTCGGCCGCGGCACCCAGCACGTCCCCGGCCGTGTCGAGGTCAGCCACGCGCACGGACAGTTGGTTCGTCGCCCGGTACCCGGTGATCTCGCGTGGCCCGTCACCGTTGCGCGATCGCGTGGCGGACACACCGACGTTGCGGGTCTGGACGTCCTCCTCGGGGACGCCGGCTCCGACCAGCGCCTCGAGCACTGCGGCGGTGCGCTCGCTGGAGACGGCCAGGGCCTCGTCGACCGACGGGCGCGACACCCGCGTCGACAGTTCGGCCACGAGCACGTCGGGGACGGCGGTCGCGATGCCGGTGCCGACGACGCGGACCTGGTCGCCGACGCCGTCGACGGCCCCGTCGTCCCCCGACTCCTGCACGGGCTGGACCGCGACCGCACCGTCGACGGTCCCCGTGGCCCCGGTGGTGGTCACGGCCGACGGTGGCGACTGCGGGCTGCAGGCCGCGACGCCGAGGGCGAGGCCGGCGATCACCAGGCAGGTGCGCGCAATTGGTGGGCGGGTGGGCACGGGCACGAGGTCTCCAGTGGGTGCGGGCATCCGTTCGACGCTGCCCAACCCACCAAGGTTGCGTCCAGACCCACCCGTGGCCGACCGCGTCGAACGCGGACCCGATCCACCGGATGCTGGCCCCGAGGATGCTGAACCGGCGTTCGTGTGAGCGGATCGGCGCGCGCCGAGTCCTGCCCAGGGGTCACGACAACCCGGCGACCAGGTCGGTGGCGGCCGTGGCGTCGGAGATCAGGCCGGGCAACAGGAACAACAGCACGGTGCCGAACACCAGCGCGGCGGTGACCAGCGACAGGTTGACTCCCGGCGTCACCGGTTCCATGCCGTCGCGCGGTTCGGTCATCCACATGACCCAGACCACCTTCAGGTAGTAGAAGAAGGCGATCACGGAGTTGATGATGAGGAAGAACAGCAGCACGTAGGCAAACGTGTCCCCGGCCCGGGCGCCCGCCTGCACGATCGCGAACTTGGCCCACAGGCCGACCGTGGGCGGGGCCCCACCCAGCGACAGCAGGAACGTCGTCATCGCCATCGCCATGAACGGGTGGCGTGCGCCCAGCCCGGCGAAGTCCTCGATCGAGCGGTAGCCGGAGCGGCGGTTGACCGCAACCAGCACGCCGAACGCCCCGATGTTGGGCAGCGTGTAGGCGGCGATGTAGAACACCGTGGCCTGGACGGCGGCCTCGTTGACGTCGGCGGCCCCGGACGCGGCCAGGCCGAACGGGATCAGCATGTAGCCCGCCTGGGCCACCGACGACCATGCGAGCAGGCGCACCATGTCACGTTGCTGCAGCGCGACCAGGTTGCCCAGCGACATCGTGAAGATCGCCAGCACGCCCAGCGCCGGCGCCCACACCTCGGCGAACGGTTCGAACGCGATGAAGGTGACCGCGATCAACCCGGCGAACCCGGCGGTCTTGGAGGCCACGGCCAGCATCGCGGCGACCGGGATCGGGGATCCGGCGTAGGTGTCGGGGGCCCAGAAGTGGAACGGGACCGCCGAGATCTTGAACCCGAACCCGACGATGATCAGCAACAGGCTGGCCAGCAGCAGCGGCGGCGGCGACGAGCCCCACTGCCCCAGTTCCTGCGCGATGCCGCTGAGCGAGGTCGTCCCGGTGAACCCGTACATCATCGAGATGCCGAACAGCATCAAGGCGACCGACAACACCCCGATCAGGAAGAACTTGATCGCGGCCTCGGACGAGTAGAGGTCGCGCTTGCGCAGCCCGGCCATCACGAACCCGGGGATCGACACGGTCTCCAGCGCCACGAACAGCAGGAGCAGGTCGCGCGCCGACGGCATGATCAGCATCCCGATGAAGCTGACCAGCAACAGGAAGTAGTACTCGCCCTGGAAGAACCGGCTCTCGGCGAAGTAGCGCCACGAGATGCCCAGGATCGCCAGCAGCGACACCAGGAAGATCAGTTTCAGCACGACCGCGTAGTCGTTGACGACGAAGGTGCCGCCGAAGGTCGAGCGGTCGTCACCCCACAACGGCAGGGTGAAGCCGATGGCCACCAGCGCACCGATGCCGGCGAGCGGGTTGACCAACTGCTTGGCCCCGCCGGTCAGGACGAGGTCCACGAGCAGCACGACGATCGCGGTGGCGGTCAGCACCAGTTCCGGTGCGATCGCGGCGAAGTCGATGGCCATGTCGGGCGAGCCTTCGTGTCGAGGTGGTTGGTGGGGCGGTCCCCGGTCGGGGTGGTGTCACACGGCCGGTGTCGGGTGACACCGGCGCCAGGTCAGCCGCCGCCCAGGAACGACACCAGGTTGGTGACGGCGGGATCCTGGATGTTGAACACGAACGGGAACGGGCCGAGGACGAACACCAGGATCAGCAGCGGCGTCCACGACACCCACTCGATCGGCATGACGTCGGCCAGCGGTTCGGCCGCCCAGCGCTCGGTGGGTGTCCCGAGCCCGACCCGTTGGATCAGCCACAGGAAGTACGCGGCGGTCAGCACGGTCCCGGCGGCACCGGCGATCACCAGGCCGAGGTACAGCCCCGACCAGTTGGCCGCGATGGCGGGCGCGGGCGAGCGCGCCGCCCACAGGGCCCCGAACTCGCCCCAGAACCCGGCCAGGCCGGGCAGCCCGAGCGAGGCCATCGACACGAACACCAGCAGTGCGCCGTAGCGCGGCATCTTGACCAGCATCCCGCCACCGATCGTGGCGATGTCACGGGTGTGGTAGCGCTCGTGCAACGACCCGGCGAGGAAGAACAGCATGCCGGTCACGACCGCGTGGGCGATGTTGCCGTACAGCGCCGCCTGGATGCCCTGTTCGTTCATGGCCGAGATGCCCAGCATCACGAAGCCCATGTGGCCGACCGAGGAGAACGCGATCAACCGCTTGACGTCGGACTGGGCCAGGCACGCCAGCGACCCGTAGATGATCCCGATCACGCCCAGTACGCCGATCAGCGGGGCGAAGCGGACTGCGCCCTCGGGCAGGATCGGCAATGCGATCCGGATGAAGCCGTAGGTGCCCATCTTCAACAGCACCCCGGCCAGCAGCACGGAGCCGACCGTCGGCGCCTCGGTGTGGGCGTCGGGCAGCCAGGTGTGGAACGGCCACACCGGCACCTTGATCGCGAATCCCAGGAAGATGCCGAGGAACGCGAACGTCTGGAACGTCGACGTCCCGATGCCGGCAGCCTGGCTCAACTCGATGATGTCCCACGGGTTGGCCAGCCCGGCGTCGCTGGCGGCGAAGTAGACCGACAGGAACCCGACCAGCATGAACACCGAGCCGAACAGCGTGTAGAGGAAGAACTTGACGCTGGCGTACTCGCGTCGCGGCCCACCCCACATCCCGATCATGAAGTACATCGGGACCAGCACGACCTCCCAGAAGATGAAGAACAGCACCAGGTCGAAGGCCAGGAACGTGCCCGCCATCCCGGTCTGGAGCAGCATCATCAACGCCAGGAAGGCCTTGGGCTTGCCCGGCTCGGGGATGATCTTGGTGGTGTAGATCGCACACAGGAAGGTCAACAACCCAGTCAGGTAGAACAACGGCATGGAGATGCCGTCGATGCCGAGGTGGTAGCGGGCACCGATCGCGTCGATCCACGGGACCACGGTCTCGAACTGCAGTCGGTCACCGGAGGAGTAGTCGAACCCGAACGCGATCACGGTGGACAGTGCCAACGTGATCCCGGTCAGGACCACGCCGACGCGCTTGACGGTCCGTTCCGCCTCGGACGGCATGGCCACGATGATGGCCGCGCCGATCACGGGGAAGAACAGCGCGAGGCTGAGCAGCCAGCCCTGTTCGTTCAGCATCGGATGCTCCTCGGGTCTTCGTGTGCGCTGCAGCGCGGGTCGGTCGGTGCGGTGGTGCTCGGAACGGCGGGTGGGCGGCTGGCCGGGGGTGGATCCGGCGGCCTCGCTGGCGTGGTGGGAACCCTCATCGGGCTGCCGCGAAGACCACGACGCGCCACTCGACACCACGTGGTGTCGCGAAGCGGTTGCGTGGCCAAGTCAACATCATCGGGCTGCCGCGAACACGACGACGAGCACGATGACGCCGGCCAGCATGGCGCCGGCGTAGCGCTGGACGTCGCCGGACTGGAGGCGCTTGAGCTTGCTCGAGATCCACGCGGCCGAGAACGCACCGCCGTTGATCCCACCGTCGATGACCTTCTGGTCGATCGTGAAGTAGGTGACGTCGGCCAGGCGCTTCACGGCGCCGCCGGTGTTCTTCACGATGCCGTCGAGGATCACGTTGGACGACCACGATGCCGCAGGCGCCAACCAGTCGCGGACGGGGACCACGACGCCGCGATAGCCGATGTCGTCGAAGTAGTACTTGTTCTCCAGCAGGGTCGTGACCCCACCCATGTGCAGGACCGGGTCGCGCATCGGCCGCGAGCGTCCGTAGATCGTCCATGCCAGCGCGATCGCCGCGAGGAACCCGCCAAGCGCCAACACGAACACGTTGAGGTGGAACTCGGGTGCGCCGTGCAGGACGTGGTTGTCCACCTCGCCCTCACCGCCCTCGGCCTCGGTGGCCAGGACCAGGTCGGCACCGGCAGCCAGCGGGGTGACGTCGGTCGAGATGCCGGCGGCCTCGCCCTCCTCGGCCCCGTCCCCAGCATGGTCCGCGTCCGCTCCCTCGGCCTCGCCACCGTGGAGTTCCTCGAGGTCGACCGGATGGGCATCGGCCAGGAACGGATAGCTCACCTCCTCGAGCAGGTGCGTGGCCGTCCAGGTCTCGAAGTTGCGTTCGGTCGAGCCGCCGACCTCGTCCCACAGGAACCCGCCCAGGAACCCGACCGGCACGCTCAGGACGGCCAGCACCACCAGTGCGGTCAGGATCTGCCACCCCGACTCGTGCGGGAGGTGGTGGCCCCCCGACCCGTGATCGTGGTCCGAGCCGTGGCCGGCGTGGCCCGCCGCCACGTCCTGCTGGCTGAGGTCGTCGACCGCATCCTGGTCGTGGGCGGCCTGGTCGAGGTCCTCCATCTCGGCCTGGGGGTCCAGCGTGCCCGCCGCGACCTCGGCCTCGACCTCCTCGGGGGTGTGGGCGGACACGCCCCTGTGCGTGCCGAAGAAGATCAGGAACACCGACCGGCCCATGTAGAACGTGGTGACCATCGCACCCGCCAACCCCAGCCAGAACACCAGGTTGCCGGTGAGCGCGGTGCTGGACACCCCGGAGGCGGCACCGTTGCTGGCCCAGATCTGGGCGGACACCAACACCTCGTCCTTGGAGAAGAACCCGGCGGTCAGCGGGAACCCGGCCAACGCCAACGAACCGACGACGAAGGTCCAGAACGTCACGGGCATGAACTTGCGCATGCCACCCATGTCACTCATGTTGTTGGAGTGGATCGCGTGGATCAGCGAGCCCGAGCCCAGGAACAGCAGGGCCTTGAAGAAGCCGTGCGTGAACAGGTGGAAGATCCCGGCGGTGTAGCCACCCACCCCCAGCGCGGCCACCATGTAGCCCAACTGCGAGATCGTGGAGTAGGCCAGCACCTTCTTGATGTCGTCCTGCACGATCGCGACGAACCCGGCGAAGAACAGCGTGATCGTGCCGACGATCGCCATGGTGTTCATGACGGCCAGGGACTGGGCGAAGACCGGGTACAGCCGGGCGATCAGGAACACGCCCGCGGTGACCATCGTGGCCGCGTGGATCAGCGCCGACACCGGGGTCGGGCCGGCCATGGCGTCGGGCAGCCACACGTGCAACGGCATCTGGCCCGACTTCGCCATCGCGCCCAGGAAGATCAGCAGGCAGCCCAGCACGATGGTGGGTTCCGACAGCATCCCGGCCGCGGCGAGCTCGGTGGTCTCGCGGATCGAGAAGACGTTGTCGGTGTGGGCCGACACGCCGACCGAGAGCACGATGATGCCCACGACCAGCCCGATGTCCCCGAACTTGGTGGTCAGGAAGGCCTTGTTGGCGGCATCGGAGTTGGTCTTCTCCAGCCAGTAGTAGCCGATCAGCAGGTAGCTGCACACCCCGACCAGCTCCCAGCCGACCAGCGCCTGCAGCGTGTTGGGCGCGACCACCAGCACCAGCATCGAGAAGGTGAACAGCGACAGCATCGCGAAGAAGTAGGTGAAGCGATCCTCGCCGTGCATGTACTCACGGGAGTAGAGCTGGACCATGAACGACACGGTCGTCACCAGCACCAGCATCATCGCGGTCAGCCCATCGACGTACTGGCCGAACTCGATCAGCACGCTGCCGCCCAGTGGAGCCGACCAGAACACCTGCTCGACCGCCTCGACCGGACCGTTGACGAAGGTCTGGTAGCCGATCATCACGGCCACGACCCACGCGATGGCGATGGCCGCGAGGCCGACCTCGGCGCCCTTGAGCGGCATCAGCCGTCCGAACGCGGCGATCACCCCGGCCGCGACGAACGGCAGGGCAACGATCAGCCAGGCGTAGTTCAGGGCTTCCACGTGGTCACTCCCCCGCTCACCAGCGCATCAGGTCGGCATCGTCGATGTTGATCGACGCGCGATTGCGGAACATGTTGAAGACGATTGCCAGGCCAACGCCCACCTCGGCGGCGGCCACCACGACCACGAACAGGGCGAAGACCTGTCCGGTGGCGACGGGGTCGTCCTGCCACTTGAGGTTCTGGAACGCGACCAGGTTGATGTTGACGGCGTTGAGCATCAGTTCGACGCTCATCAGGACCAGCACCGCGTTGCGGCGGGCCATGACGCCGTACAGCCCCACGCAGAACAGGAACGCGGCCAGGACGAGGGGTCCGATCAGGGTCATCGCGCACCTCCGTCACGGGCGGCCAACTCGGCCCGGCGCTGCTCGGCCTCGACCTCGCCACGGTCGGGCAGGGCCTCGCGGATCGGGGTGACCTCGGTCTCCTCACCGGAGTCGCCGGACTCGCGCCGGGCCAGCAGGATGGCGCCCACCAGTGCGGCCAGCAGCATCATCGACACGACCTCGAACGGGAACACCCACGCCGAGAAGATCGCCATGCCCAGGTCACCCACCGAGGAACTGGACGGGGTGACCGGGGGGAAGTCGCCGAACGCACGCACGATCAGCACGACCAGGACGCCGAACAGGGAGGCCGACACGACCATGGCCATCGGGCGGTTGCGCGAGTCCAGTGCCTCGCGGCCGATCGGCGCACGCGTCAGCATCAGCCCGAACAGGAACAGCACCGTGATGGCGCCGAGGTAGACGACCACCTGGACCATCGCGACGAAGTCGGCCTTGAGCAACAGGAACACCATCCCGATGCCGGCCAACGACACCGCGAGGAACAGCGCGGCGTGCACCAGGTTGCGCGACGTGACGGTCAGCACCGCCCCGGCCCCGGTGATCAACGCGAACAGGATGAACAGCAGGTCCAACGAACTCATGATCCACCTCCCGGACGATCGCCGCGCATGCGCACCGCGAACGCCAGGGCCACGACGACCACGACCACCACGACGACGGCCAGCACCTCACGCACGCCGATCATGGGTCACCGCCGTCCTGGTCGTCGAGTTGCTTCTGCTTCTGGGCGCGGACCCAGGCGGCCTTGGCCTTGGCGCGGGCCATGCGCTCGGACTTGCCGGCGGCGATCTGTTCGTCGTAGACGGCCTGGTCGATCTCGCCGGCCCCCTCGACGTGGACGTCGGCCAACGCCTGCTTCGGCGGGGCCTCGGCGGAGGCACCAGCGTCGGCGGCGGGCTCGTCGCCCCCGTCGCCCCCATCGCCCCCGTCGGCCTCGGCTTCCGCCTGCTCGGCCAACTTCGCCTTCTTCTGCGCCCGGACCCAGGCGGCCTTGGCCTTGGCACGCGCCATCCGCTCGGACTTGCCGGCCGCGATCTGTTCGTCGTAGACGGCCTGGTCGATCTGCTCGCCGGCCCCCTCGACGTGGACGTCGGCGACGTTGGTCCCGGTCTTCGCGGCTGGCTTGGCCTTCGCCGTGGGCGCGGGTTCCTCGGCGGCGTCCGCCTGGGCGGCCTCATCGGTCTTGGCCTGCGCGGCGTCGAGTTCCTTCTCCTTGGCGGCGATCGCGTCGGCGACCTCGGCCGGCGAGTCGGCCCCGTCGTCCAACGCGGGCGGGGGCGGGACGGTGTCGGCCCATTCGCGCAGGCGGTCCATCTCGTGGAGCATGCCACCGATCTCGTACTCGGCGTATTCGAACTCCGGGCTCCAGAACAGCGCGTCGAAGGGGCACACCTCGACACAGATGCCGCAGTACATGCACAACGCGAAGTCGATCGCGAAGCGGTCCAGGGCGTTGCGGGTGCGCTCGCGGCCGCCCTCCTTCTGCGCCGGCAACTTCTCCTTGTGGGAGTCGATGTAGATGCACCAGTCGGGGCACTCGCGCGCACACAGCATGCAGACCGTGCAGTTCTCGTCGAACAACGCGATGACCCCACGCGTGCGCGGAGCCAGGTCCGGGCGCTCGTGCGGGTACATCTGCGTGGTCGGCTTCTTGAACAGGTGCTTGAGGGTGACCCCCAGCCCCTTCATCAACCCGACCCCGAAGGGCGCCTTGGTCGGCGTGGTGATGCTCACAGTGCCACCTTCCCGATGGCGACGACGACGATGTTGGCCAGCGACAGCGGGATCAGCACCAGCCAGGAGATCTTCTGGAGCTGGTCCTCGCGCAGGCGCGGGTAGGCGACGCGCAGCCACACCATCACGAAGATCAGCGCCATGATCTTGGCCATCATGATCCCGACCCCCAGGACGGTGCCCAGGGCGCCACAGTCCGAGATGCCCGCGGCGGCCTCGCACCCCGGCAGTCCGATCCCCGGCAGCGGCTGCCAGCCACCCAGGTACAGCACCGAGATCAGTGCCGACATGAACACCATGCCGCCGTACTCGGTCAACAGGAACATGGCGAACTTGATACCCGTGTACTCCGTCATGTAGCCGAACACCAGTTCCGAGTCGGCGATCGGCATGTCGAACGGCGGCCGCGACAGTTCCGCCAGTGCGGCAGTCACGAAGATGGCGAATCCGAGCAGTTGCGGGAACACGAACCACATCGACACCGGCGTGCCGAAGATGTTCATGGTCGCCTGCGACTCGACGATGTCGACCAGCGACAGCGAGCCGGCCTGGATCGCCACGGCGGCAGCGGCCAGGATCAGCGGCAGCTCGTAGGCGATCAGCTGGGCCGCGGCGCGGATGCCACCGATGAGCGAGAACTTGTTGGCCGACGCCCAGCCGCCCATCAGGATGCCCAACACCCCGACCGAGCCGATCGCCAGCGCGTAGAACAGACCGAGTTCGAGGTCCTCGGCCCAGATGCCGGGTCCCAGCGGGATGACCAGGAAGCCCAGCAGGGCCGGCACCAGCGCCACGCCCGGCGCCACCGCGAACACCAGCGGGTCGGCCGCACGCGGGACGATGTCCTCCTTCTGGATGAACTTGATCCCGTCGGCCACCAACTGCAGGACGCCGTGCGGTCCGGCCTCCATCGGCCCGGTGCGGTTCTGCATGTGCCCCATCGCCTTGTGCTCGAGGTAGCCACCGACCAGCGACACGACCATGAGCATGACGGTGCACAGCAGGATCTTGAGCAGCGCGGACAACCAGAAGTTGTCCAGCGTCAACAGGGACGCGGACTGGGCCACCAGTGCCTCCAGGACGCCGGCGTCCCACAGGGCGGGGAGGGATGCGGTCATCGGTCGACGTCTCCCACCACGAAGAACACCGAGCCCAGGATCGCGACGGCGTCGGGCATCAACTGGCCGCGCAACAGGTACGGCAGCGACTGGACGTTGGAGAACGACGGGGTGCGCATCTTGAACCGCCACGGGTTCTTGGACCCGTCGGACTGCAGGAAGTACCCCAACTGGCCGAGCGGGTTCTCGGTCCGGACGTAGGTCGCGCCCTCGGGGGCACGGACCATCTTGGGCAGCTTGGTGTTGACCGGTCCCGGCCCGATGTGGTCATGGATCTGGTCGATGATGTCGAGGCTGGCCTCGATGCGACCCAACAGCACCGCGAAGCGGTCGAAGCTGTCACCGTTGTCCCCGGTCGGGACCCGCACGTCGATCTCGCCGTACTTCAGGTAGGGCTCGGTGACACGGGAGTCCTCGGGGACCCCGGCGGCCTGCAGGCTGGGCCCGGTGACGCCGTAGGCCAACGCGACCTCGGGCGGCAGGGCACCGATGCCCTTGGTGCGAGCCTGGAAGATCTCGTTGCCCAGCACGAGGTCGACGTAGTCCGGCAGCCGCGCCCGGGTCGACTCGACCAGCCCCACGGACTCGCGCAGGAACCCCTTGGGCAGGTCGATCTTGACCCCGCCCGGCTGGTTGTAGGTGAAGTGCAGCCGCCCACCGGTGGCCGACTCCAACAGGTACTGGATGTCCTCACGCTCACGGAAGGCATAGAACATCGGGGTGATCGCCCCGAGCTCCAGGGCGAACGACCCGACGAACATCAGGTGGTTCAGGACCCGGTTCCACTCGGCCAGCAGCATCCGGATCCACTGGGCCCGGCCCGGGACCTCCATCTCCATCATCTTCTCGACCGCGAGCGCGACACCCAGTTCGTTGCAGAACCCCGACAACCAGTCGTGGCGGTTGGTCAGGGCCATGATCTGGCGATAGTCGCGGTACTCGGCCAACTTCTCGAACCCGCGGTGCATGTAACCGATCACCGGACGGGCAGCGCGGATGCGTTCACCGTCCATGTCCAGCACGACCCGCAGCACCCCGTGCGTGGCCGGGTGGGCCGGACCGATCGACAGCGACATCTCGGCGGTGTCGAAGTCCGCGTCCCCGCGCAGTTCGAAGACCACGTCCTCGCCCGGCGCGGTGCCCGGCAGGACCTGCTCGGCAGTGTCGAGGTCACTCATGCGTCACGACCTTGGTCGGACGGCTCGTCGTCGGGATCGGTGGCGCCGTCGTCCGCCGCGTCGCCGTCGGGATCGGTCTCGTCGTCGGCCGCGTCATCGTCGCCGGTCTCGGCGGCGGGGGGATCAACGGGGAGGTCGGCCACCGGCTCGCGCTCGTGGACGTCCAGGGCGCCGTAGCCGGTCGGGCCGTCGTCGCCGGCATCGTCCACGTGGACGTCCGTGTCGGCATTGCGTCCCGGGACGTCGACGCCACCGTCGTCGGGCAGCGTGCCGCCCACCGGGGCGGGTCCCGGCTCGGTCGTCGAGTCGATCGGGTCGGCCTCGAGATCCGTGCGGAGGTAGGGGTCCCAGTGGGCGAATCCGGCGGCGCGTGCGGCCGCGACGTCGTCGAACCAGACGTCGGCCCGGGACTGGCGCCAGTTCGGCGAGTCCTCGGTGTGGAACACGTTGCCATCCCGGGTGGCCTTGATCCGCCAGCCGTGGGGCCCTGACCCGTCCTCGCGCGGGTACGCCGACCCGGGTCCGAACGGGCCGGGCTCGTCGACCTCGGGTCCCTCGACGACCGGCTCGTCGTCGGTGGACGCGTCCTCCGTGGACTCGCCGGTGTCGGCGGTGTCGGCGCCGCCATCGGAGGCTGCCTCGTCCGTGACCTCGTCCTCGGTGGCCGCCTCGTCGGTCGCTGCCTCGTCGTCCGAGGCTGTCGCTGCCTCGTCGTCCAAAGCTGTCTCGTCCGTGACTGTCTCGTCCGTGGGTCCGTCGTCGGTCGCGCCTGCCTCGTCCGGGGCTTCGTCGTCCGTGACGTCGTCCTCGATCGCCGGCTCGCCGGTCGCTGCCGCGTCGTCCCTCACTGGCTGGTCCGCGGCCTCGTCGTCCGCGGTCTCGGAGTCGTCGTCGATCGCGGGCTCGTCAGGCTCGTCCGTGGCTGCCGCCGGATCGTCGAGGTCGTCGGTCGCGGCGTCAGCCCCCTCATCGGGGCCGTCGGCGTCGGTGTCGTCGGTCACCTCGACGGCCTCCACCGACTCGTCGGCGTCGGGGTCCGGTGGCGGGCTGCCGGCAGGCACGGGCGTGAGGCCCTCGTCGGCGTCGTCCTGGTCGGCGTCGGAGGCCTCGGTGGCCTTCGCCTCGCGGGCGGCGGCCTGGTCGGCACGAGCCGCGTCGGCGCGGGCCGACGCCGAGGCGGCGGCCTCCCCGTCAACGTCAGGCTCGACTTCGGCGTCCTCGTCGACCGTGGCCTGGTCCACGGACGCCTCGGCCGGCGCAGGCTCGTCCACGCTGTCCACGTCATCGTCGCCAGCGGACTCGTCCTCGACGTCTGGGATCGATGGCGTCGGGGCGGCCTCGGCGGCGGTGGCGCCCTCGGTGCCGGCGCCCACCTGGGCGTCGGGGGACGGCGGGGCCTCGGCCTCGTCGGTGGAGGTCGCGGCGACGTCGGTGTCGTGGCCACCCTCGTCCCCGGCGGGCTCCTGCTGTCCGTCGTCCTTGGCGGCCTCCTGCTCGGCGGGCTCCTCCGGGGCGGACTCCTCCTGCCTTTCGTCCCCGGCGGGCTCCTCCTCGGCGGCCTTTGCGGCCGCCCGCTGCTTCTTGATGAAGGCGGCCTTGGCCTTCGAACGTGCGATCCGCTCCGACTTGCCCTCACCGATCAGGCGGTCGTAGACCTCCTGGTCCAGGGCCACCTCCTCGCGCTGCGGCTCCTCGCTGGCGGCGTTGGCCGCGGCTGCCCCACCCGACGCGCCCTCGTCGGCCTCGACCTCGGGGTCCGACGTGGGGTTGGCCTCGCGCGCCTGCTTCGCGATGATCTCGTCCAACCCGGACGGACCGGGGGCCTCGCCGATCGCGGGCTCGCGGACGACGACGTTGCCGTCCGCGTCCGGCTCGGCCGGGTCCTTGACGCCCGGCCACGGCTTGGCGACACGCGATGCGAGCGGAAACTCCTTGCGTAGTGGCCAGCCCTCGAAGTTCTCGATGCACAGGATCCGCGGCAGCAGGCCCGGGTGGTCGGCGAAGTCGATGCCGAACATGTCGAAGGCCTCGCGCTCGTGCCAGTTCGCGCCGGCGTAGACGTCCGCGACCGAGGCCACGACCGGCGACTCGCGACCGCCCTCGCAGCGGGTCCGCAGCATGACGCGGCGGCCCTTCGACGTCGAGTAGAGGATCGCCACGACGTCCAGCCCCTCCTCGCCCGCATCGACCCCGAACAGGCAGTCGAACAGGTCGAAGGACAGCAGTTCCTCGTCGCGGCACACCTCGATGGTCCGGTGCCAGGCGTCGACCGCGACCTCGACGGTCAACTCGCCGTACTCGGCCACGTCGCCCACGATGCCGTCACCGACCCGATCGCGCAGCAGCGCGGTCGTCTCGGCGTCGTCGAGCGCGGTGTCCCTGCGGGCCAGGACCGGGTAGCTCATGCCAACCCCCCGACCGGACACGGGCGGCCTCGTCCGGCCCCGTGGGGGCAGCGAACGAGCTGGCTCGACGAAGTCCGCGTCATCGAGCGGCGCCTTCGACCTCGCGTCGGACCTCGGCGTCGGCCGCCCGCGACGCTTCCTGGGCCTCGGCGACGCTGAGCTCGTGGACCTGTCCGTCGGTGCCCAGGATGATGGGGCGACGCTCGGCCATGCGCTGGGGCAGGGACTCGTTCTGGATCCGGTCCTGCAGCGCGATGATCCCGTCCAGCAGGGCCTCGGGGCGCGGCGGGCAGCCCGGGACGTAGACGTCGACGGGAATGATCTGGTCGACGCCCTTGGTCACCGAGTAGCTGTCCCAGTACGGGCCGCCGCAGTTGGCGCACGAGCCGAACGAGATCACGTACTTGGGCTCGGGCATCTCGTCGTAGAGACGCTTGATCGCCGGGGCCATCTTGTCGGTCAGGGTTCCGGACACCATCAGCAGGTCGGCCTGGCGCGGACCGTGGGCGAACGGGATCACCCCCAACCGGATGAAGTCGTGGCGGGCGGTCGACGCCGCGATGAACTCGATGGCGCAGCACGCCAGGCCGAAGTTGAACGCCCACAACGAGTACTTGCGACCCCAGTTGAACACGAACTTGAGCGGCTTGGGGAGCTCGACGGATTCCATCACTCCCATTCGAGCACCTTCTTCCGCCAGGCATAGACCAGCCCCAGCACCAGGATTCCGATGAAGACGAACATCTCGATCAGCACGAACGTGGGGCTGATGACGCTGTCGGCATCCAGGTTCCCCAGGATCCGTGCCCACGGGAACAGGAAGATCGCCTCGACGTCGAAGATCACGAACAGGAATGCGAACACGTAGTACCGGATGTTCATCTGCGCCCAGCCGGTGCCGACCGCGTCGACCCCGCACTCGTAGGTCGTGAGCTTCTCCGGGTGGGGCAGGTTCACGCGGAAGATCCGGTTGCCGACCATCACCAGCGTGTAGAGCAGGATCCCGAAGACCACCAGCACGGCGAACGATCCCCACTGCGCGTAGTAGGACATTCACCGCCTCCTGGAGGATGGACGTCGTCGCGTTGCGGGCGTCGTGCTCGGGGTGTTCGACTGGCGTGGGGTCCGTGGCCGCGAACGACGTCCACGTCGGTTCGCGCCGCCCCGGGCTGGTCGACGCCCACACGGGTGGTGATGCTACCAGCGCCCCCGACCCCTGCCCCACGCCGGTTGGTGTGCCCCGCGTCCGCCGTGGTCGACCTCGTTGGGCGGTCGCGAACAGCGCAATCCTGCAGTTCGCGCAAACTTGCAGTTCATGCAACAATGAGCGGCGTGAACACCTCGCCAGCCTCCGCCGACGACGACGACTCGCCCACCCCGGACGAGCCCCTCGGCCTGCGCGAACGCAAGCGTCGGGCCACCGAGGCCGCGCTGCGCCGGGCGGCGGTGGACCTGGCCAGCGAACAGGGATTCGACGCGATCACGATCGACGAGATCTGTCGCCGCGCGGGCGTGTCCCCACGCACCTTCTTCAACTACTTCCCCTCCAAGGAGGACGCGGTCCTGCAGGCCCGGCCGTCGCCGCCGACGGGCGACGACCTCGAGCGCTTCTGCGCGGGGGGGCCGTCCGGCGACCTGGTCACGGACCTCGCCACCATGATGGGTGCCCACCTGGCCGCACGACTGCCGCCGGCGACGGACCTCGTCCGCCACCACCACCTGCTCCACAGCGACCCCCGACTCGAAGCGCACTTCCGCGCCGGACTCCGGGACTTGGAGGTCGGCATCGCCCGCGCGATCGCGACCCGGACGGACACCCCGGTCGAGGACCTGCCCGTCCAGGTGCTGTCGGCGGTCGCGTCGGGCGTGGTGCGCGTGGCGATGACCCGCTGGATCGCGGCGGGCGGCGACCTGCCCGTCCAGGCCGTCGTCGACGACACGTTCGACACGCTGCGACTCGGACTGGACGCCGACGCCCTGTTCGCCCCCGCGTAGCGCCACCGACCGGCGCCGCTCGCGCCGGCCACTCCCCACCTCTGCACCCGCCCCGAACCAGGACGACTGATGCCACCACCCGACCACTCCGCCGCCAGCCCCGACCCCATCGTGGACGCCCGCGGCATCGTCGTTCGCTTCGGCGACGTGACCGCCGTCGACGGCGTCGACCTGCAGGTGAGACGCGGCTCCATCTACGCCCTGCTGGGTCCCAACGGCGCGGGCAAGACGACCCTGATCCGTGTCCTGTCCACCCTGCTCAAGCCCGACGCGGGGGTCGCCATGGTCGCCGGCATCGACGTCGTCGCCGATCCACCCATGGCCCGCACGCGCATCGGGTTGGCTGGCCAGTTCGCGGCCGTGGACGAATACCAGACCGGACGTGAGAACGTCGAGATGATCGGTCGGCTCTACCGCCTGTCCCGCGCCGAGTCCCGGACCCGGACCAGCGAGATCCTCGAACGGATCGGGCTGATGGAGGCCGCGGACCGTCGCGTGGGCACCTACTCCGGCGGCATGCGGCGGCGCCTCGACCTGGCCGCCTCGTTGATCGGGCGCCCGGAGGTCATGTTCCTCGACGAGCCGACGACCGGCATCGACCCGCGCAGTCGTGTCGGGGTGTGGGAACTGGTCCAGGACCTGGTGGCCGGTGGGACCACCGTGCTGTTGACCACCCAGTACCTGGAGGAGGCGGACCAGTTGGCCGACCGGGTCGGCGTGATCGATCGCGGTCGGATCATCACCGAGGGCACCGCCGACGAACTCAAGGACACGATGGGTGGGACGATCGTGGAGGTCGAGCCACCGGCCGGTCGCCACGAGGAGTTCCGACGCGTCCTCGCGAGCGCGGTCGAGGGCGAGGTCACCTGGGATCCCCAGCGTGGCCACCTGCGCCTGCCCGCCGCCGAGGGTGCCGCCAGCCTGATGGCCGTCACCCGTGCCCTGGACGCCGCCGACCTCGTGCCCGACGACATCACCACCCACAAGCCGACCCTGGACGACGTGTTCCTGTCGCTGACCGAGGACGACGCCCCGGCGACGAACGCCGCCGACGACCCGGATCCCCAACGATCCCGCACCCGCGGGCGGAAGGCCCGCCGATGACCACCGCGACCGCACCCACCTCCGACACGGGACGGATCGGCCTCGCCGATGTCGTCAGCGACACGCTGGTCGTGACCCGTCGCGGGCTGATCCGCAACATCCGCCTGCCGCAACTGCTGGTGTTCGCCACCATCCAGCCGGTGATGTTCCTGCTGTTGTTCAACTACGTGTTCGGCGGGGTCATCGGCACCCAGATCCCACCCGCCGCCGGTGGCAAGTACATCAACTTCCTGATGCCCGGCCTGCTGGTGCAGATCGTGGTGTTCGGTGCCGGGCAGACGGCCATCGGGCTGACCGAGGACCTCAACAACGGGGTGATCGACCGGTTCCGCTCGCTGCCGATGGCGCGATCCGCCGTCCTGGCCGGCCGCACCATCGCCGACCTGGTGCGCAACGCCTTCGTGGTCAGCCTCATGCTGGTCGTCGCGTTCGCCATCGGCTTCCGCTACCAGTCGTCGTTCCTGGGGTTCCTCGGCGGGGTCGCGCTGGCCCTGGCCTTCGCGTTCACGCTGTCGTGGGTCATGGCCAGCATCGGCCTGCGGATCAAGAACCCCGAGGCCGTGCAGTCGGCGGTGTTCATCCCGGTCTTCCCGTTCGTGTTCGCCAGCTCGGTGTTCGTGCCGCCCGAGACCATGCCGAGCTGGCTGCGGGCCTTCGCCGACCACCAGCCGGTGACCATCATCGCCAACGCCATCCGGGGCCTGATGCTCGGCGAGGGCATCCTGCCCGCCGGCCAGACGGTCGCCGGCCAGACCCTGTTGGCGCTCGCCTGGATCGTGGGTCTGCTCGTCGTGTTCGCACCCCTGGCCGTCAGGCTCTACCGCCGCGCGGTAACCTGATTCGTACCCCGAGGCCAGGGGACGTTCGGACAGGATCCAACTGTTCGTCCGTGGGGGGGCCTCTAGCGTCGACACCGCCATCCGTCAGACGCCGCGCGACGCTCGATGCGTCGCCCAAGAAGGTTCACCGTGCAGATCCTCCGTCCCTCCGTCCGTCCCGTCATGTCCCCACGCTGGTTGTCGTTGCTGGTCCTGCTCGCCATGGTGGCAGTCGGCCTGGTGGCCCCCCCGGCACAGGCCTCACGCGTCCCCGCCGAGTTGGCCGCGTCCTCGGCCGATGCCCAGGCCGATGCCCCGCTGGCCACCACGATCAAGTGGTCCAAGGGTGGCTACAAGCGTGGGAACCAGGCCTGGACCAACCGTGTCCGTACCGATCGTGGCCTGCGACCGCTGACCGTGCAGTCCTGCCTCGACCGTCGCGCCGAGCAGTGGGCCTACCGGCTGGCCGCACGCAACAAGTTCAGCCACCAGGACCTGGGCAGCGTGCTCCGGGACTGCAACCTCAACGGCGTCTCCGAGAACCTCGCCCTGGGCTACAAGACCTCCCGGTCGACGATCCGGGCCTGGATGCGCTCCTCCGGGCACCGCGCCAACCTGCTCCAGTCCCGCAACCGGAAGATGGGCGTCGGCATCTACAAGGGGCCCCGCGGCTACGTGGTCGTCCAGTTGATGGGTTGGTGAGGTTCGACTCGCGCCCGTGATGGGCGTCGGCGTGTGACCTCGCCTGTCCTCGCCTGTCCTCGTTCCTCGGACAGGTTTGCAGAACTCGCTCCGCTCGTTCTGCGGCCTCAACGTCAGGACGGGAGCTGCCATTCGACCGGCTCCCCGCCCTGGGCGGCGAGGGCGGCGTTCGCACGGCTGAAGGGGCGTGAGCCGAAGAAGCCGCGGTGCGCCGACAGTGGTGACGGGTGCGTGGACTCGATCCGGGGGGTGTCGCCCAGGCGGGCCGCCAGGTTGCGGGCGTCACGGCCCCACAGGATTGCCACCAGCGGGCGGTCGCGGGCCACCAACGCGTCGATGACGGCGTCGGTGATCGGTTCCCAGCCCTTGCCCCGGTGCGACGCCGAGGCACCCGGTCTGACCGTCAACGACCGGTTCAGCAGGCAGACACCCTGCTCGACCCAGGGCGTGAGGTCGCCGGTGGCAGGACGGGGATGGCCGAGGTCGTCGACGTACTCGGTGAAGATGTTGGCCAACGACTTCGGGATCGGGCGCACGTCCGGCGCCGCCGCGAAGCACAGCCCGATCGGGTGGCCGGGCGTCGGATAGGGATCCTGGCCCACGATCAGCGCCTTGACGTCGTCCAGCGGCATCCGCAGTGCCGCGAACACGTCCTCACCCGCGGGCAGGAACGGCCGACCGGCGGCCTGTTCGGCCCGCAGCCAGTCCCCCATCGCCGCGATGTCGTCGGCCACCGGGTCCAGTGCCTCGACCCAGCCTGCCCCGACCATGTCCGCCAGTGCCATGTCGCCCCTCCCACTCCGTCACGTGGTCCGGTCACCAACCGACGATAGGACCACCGCGGGGGTGTCCGGCGTTGTCAAGGGTCCGGTCGGTCAGGGAGCACCGGCACGCCCGGACGCGATCCCCGCAGGGCCGGCCGTAGGCTCGCCGCACACGAGAGGCAGGCGATGGGTGCGGGGACGAACACGGGAACGGCGAACCTGGGCCGCGACGAGACGAGGGCCCGGTCGGCGGCGGTGGCGATGGTCGACCAACGGGTTGCACTCGACCTGTCGGGTGCGCCCGACTCCGGACAGGCGACGTTCCGCTCGACGTCGACGGTCCGGTTCACCACCACGGACGACTCGACCTGGCTCGACCTGCTCGCACCACGCCTGCACGAGGTGTCCGTGAACGGCACCACGCTCGACCCGGCGGCCCGCCACGACGGTGCACGGCTCCACCTCACCGACCTGGTCGCCGACGGCACCACGGTCAACGAGGTGGTGGTCGTCGCCGACTGCGCCTACAGCCGCTCGGGCGAGGGGATGCACCGGTTCGTGGACCCCGTGGATGACGCCACCTACCTCTACACCCAGTGCGAACCGGCGGACGCCCGACGGGTGTTCGCCTGTTTCGAACAACCCGACCTGCGGACCCCGTTCTCCTTCGACGTGACCGCGCCGAGCGGGTGGCAGGTCCGGTCCAACTCCACCGGCACCCCGACCGCCGGCGACGACGGGACGACCCGGTGGGACTTCGCCCCGACCCGGCCGATCGCGACATACATCACCTGCGTGGTGGCCGGGCCGTACCACGCCGTCACCGACCACTGGTCCGGGACCGCCCGGGACGGCACCGCGATCGACGTGCCGCTGGCCCTGTTGTGCCGGGCGTCGCTGGCTGACGCGCTGGACGCCGACGAGATCCTGACGATCACGAAGCAGGGGTTGGCGTTCTTCCACGAGGTGTTCGACCAGCCGTACCCGTTCGGGCGCTACGACCAGGCGTTCGTGCCCGAGTACAACCTGGGCGCGATGGAGAACCCGGGGCTGGTCACCCACACCGAGTCGTTCGTGTTCCAGTCGGCCGTCACCGATGCGGAACGGGCCTCGCGCGCCAGCACGATCCTGCACGAGATGGCCCACATGTGGTTCGGCGACCTGGTCACGATGGCCTGGTGGGACGACCTGTGGTTGAAGGAGTCGTTCGCGGACTACATGGGGACCCTGGCGTCGGCCGAGGCGACCCGGTTCGCCGATGCGTGGACGTCGTTCGCCCAGGGCCGCAAGGCATGGGCGTACCGCGCCGACCAGTTGCCCACGACCCACCCGATCGTGGCCGACATCACCGACCTCGAGGCCGCCAAGCTCAACTTCGACGGCATCACCTATGCCAAGGGCGCGAGCGTGCTCAAGCAGTTGGTCGCGTGGGTCGGCCGTGACGCCTTCTTCGCCGGCGCCAACCGCTACTTCGCCGACCATGCATGGGCCAACACCACGCTGGAGGACTTCCTGGTCGCGCTGGAATCGACGTCGGGACGGGACCTGCGGGCGTGGTCGCGGGACTGGCTGGAGACCGCCGGCACGTCGACCCTGCACGTGGAGGTGGACGACGATCTCGACGCCGACGCGGCGACAGGGGCGGGTGCGGTGGTGACGGGCGCGCGCCTGGTCCAGGACGCGATCGACCCGGCGACCGGGCGCGCCATCACCCGACCCCACCGGGTCGCGGTCGGGGGCTACGACCTGGTGGACGGGGCCCTGGTCCGCACGGTCCGGACCGAGGTCGACCTGCGCGGCCGATCGGTCGACCTCGCCGACCTGGTCGGCCGCGCCCGCCCCGCCCTGCTGGTGGCCAACGACGACGACCTGACCTATGCGAAGGTGGTGCTGGACGAGCGGTCGCTGACGGCCGTGCGCGGGTCGCTGGGGTCGCTGGCCGAAGCGCTGCCGCGCGCCCTGGTGTGGTCCGCACTGTGGAACGCCACCCGCGACGCGCGTCTCCCGGCCGAGGACTTCGTCGACGTCGTGGCACGACACGGACCGGCCGAGACCCATCCCGGCGTGCTGGCCGCACTGCACGCCCAGGTCCGGTCGGCGATCGCCCACCACGCGCCCGCGTCGCTGCGGGCCGGACTGACCGACCGCATGTGGGAGGTGGGCGCGGCCGCGGCGTCGTCAGCCCCGGCCGGGAGCGACCGCCAGTTGGCGTGGCTGCGACTGGCGGTGTCGACCGGCGGTGGCCAGCCGGACTGGTTGCGGGGGTTGCTGGTCGGACGCAGCGTCCCGGTCGGCGTGACCTTCGACACCGACCTGCGCTGGTCGACCTGGATCGAACTGGCCGCGTGCGACCAGGCCGACGACGACGCCCTGGCGGCGGAACTGGCGCGCGAGGACCGCGCCCAGACCCGTCGGTTCCACCGGACTGCCCGTGCCGCCCGGCCGACCGACGCCGCCAAGGACCAGGCGTGGGTGGCCGTGGCCACCGTCGACGACCTCCCCAACGAGGTCGTCGACGCCGTGCTGGCGGGGTGGGGACGTAGCGACCAGCGCCACCTCACCGCCCGGTTCGAGGACGCCTACCTCGGCCACTTGGTCGACTGGTGGGCCACCCGCACCATCGAGAGCGCCCGCCGGATCGTCCGCGGACTGTTCCCGCCCGCTCGCGATGCTGCTGTCGGCGACGACCCGGCCGACCACCCCACGGTCGTGGCCGTCGACGGCTGGCTGGCCGACCACGCCCACGCGCCGCCCGCCCTTCGACGTCTGGTGGTGGAGGGCCGCGACGACCTGGTGCGGTCGCTGACGTCCCAGTCCGCCGCCCCGGATCCGACCCCGGACGGCACACCCCGCTGATCCGCTGCCACCCGAGCAAGGCCCTTCCACCGGGACACCACCCGGGCCGAGAGGCACCACCATCACCGGCTCGGACACGCGAGGCCCTTCCACCCGGACACCACCCCGGTCGAACGGCCCACCACCACCCAACCCGAGCAAGGCCCTTCCACCGGGACACCACCCCGGTCGAGAGGCGCGACCACCACCGCCTCGGACACGCGAGGCCCTTCCACCCGGACACCACCCCGGTCGAACGGCCCACCACCAGGGTGGTCGGGGGTCTGGGACAGTCCGGTCGGGTGGTTCCGTACGGTGGGATGGCCCCGCCGTCCCGGATCGCACCCAGGAGCCGCCCATGATCTTCATCACCGCGATGTTCGCCGTCCGTCCCGAGTCCGCCGACGACTGGCCCGAGATCACGGGCCCGTTCACCGAGGCGACCCGTGCCGAGCCCGGGTGCCTGTGGTTCGAGTGGTCTCGCAGCCTCGACGACCCCGACACCTACGTCCTGGTCGAGGCCTTCCGGGACGGCGACGCCGGCGGGGCACACGTCCAGTCCGACCACTTCCGCCAGGCCCAGCAGGACCTCCCGCCGCACCTGTCGGCCACGCCCCGCATCGTGAGCCAGGAGGTGGACCAGGGCGGCTGGTCCGAACTGGGTGAGATGGCCGTCGAATGATCGAGGCGGTCCCGTCCGCGACCGCCTAGCGTCGTCACCCGGCCGACGACAGGTGGATGGCATGGCCTACGAGATCAAGGAAGAGGGCCGCAACGGGTCCGTCGAGGTCGACGGGACCATGATCGTGCGGACCTTCGAGCGCACGCTGGGCAAGGACGACGTCCAACGCATCCCGCTGTCGCAGGTGACCGGGGTCGAGGTGGACAACAAGAACATGCGCAGTGACCTGTTGACCCTGCGGGTCGGCCCGGACTCCTACACCTGGAAGATGCCCGAGGCCGAGGCGTTCGCCAGCGAGGTCCTGGCCTCGATGGGCTGAGCGAGGCCCGCCCCCTGCGCGTGGCGTGGTGTGACGGCCAGGTCATCCGCCCGTCGGGTCCAGCTCGGCGACCAGGCGCGGGTGGAGTCGGGCCATGAGGTGCGTGTCGACGTACACGCCGTCACGGAACACCGAGGCGCGGCGCGTCCCCTCGAGCTCGAATCCGAAGCGGTGGTAGAGGGCCAGCGCGGGGCCGTTGTCGGGGTACACCTCCAACTCGACCCGGGTCACCTGCAGCCAGGCATCGCACAGGTCCATGGCGGCCTCCATCAGCGCGGTGCCGACGCCCCGGCCGGCCCAGTCGTCGTGCACGGTCATGCCCAGGCTGGCCACGTGCCGACGGCGGGGAGGCGAGGGCACGACCAGCCCGAGGTTGCCGATCGGCCGGCCGTCGCCGTCGCCGATGCACGCCACCAGCAACCGGAAGCCGTCGGGCAGTTCGCCCATCTGTCCCGTCCACTCGGCGACCGACGGGAACGGCAGGTGCAGGGTCCCGGCCAGCGCCCGCGGTTGCGACATGATGTCCTGGAGCGCCGCTGCGTCGCTGGGCTCGGCGTGGCGAACCACCACCTCGATCGGTTCTCGACTCGCAACCATGGTTCCTCCGGATGACGTGCCCCGAGCGCAACGTGCCACCGGGGCGGCGTCAAGGGCCGGGACCGGGGGCCGCGC